>JAFSXJ010000120.1 GCA_017444065.1 Paludibacteraceae bacterium
CTCCTATTTTGTTAGTATCATCTGTTTTGTATCAATCAACTGCCCGTCGGCAATGAGAGCATATAGATACATCCCCGCACGGAATGTGCCACCGTCAATAGTCAGTTCGCTATTACCATACGACGTAAGAGAATAGGCAGCTATTTCTCCGCCGCTCATGTCATACACATGGATGGCAGCCTCGCGAGTATCTGCGGGCAGATAGTAACCGATGGTTGTGTTTTGGCTGAACGGGTTGGGAGTGTTCTGGAACAAAGCAGCCTGCTTGTTATCGGGCATGCCAGATTTATAGGACGGCACATTTTGCCGGTTGGCACTCTTCAGTTCTTCCACTTCTGCGGATAACGCTTGCACCGTCTGCACCAGCAACGGAATAAGTTCTACATAATTGATACTGATGCATCCGGCTTTGTCCTCCTGCACCAAATCAGGGAACAAGCGTTTCATTACCTGTGCATCCAGACCATAATGGGTAAGCCATTCATCCATTGTTGTGTCTCCCAATTGGTATTGAATGGGACGCAGAGATAATATCTTGTCAGGAATGTCATTGTCTGCATCCGATGAACCACGCAATGAGAACGGATTGGTATAAGTGCTAATGCTTAATGCTGTAAATGCACCGGCAACTCTGGTCTGCCCGACAAAATAACCGGCATAGCGACCGCTCATCAAACCATCAGTACCATTAATAGTACCTAGAACGCCGGCACCTGTTGATGCTGAAGATTGAATAGTGCCATATATACCATAATTGTCCCGCATTGCACCTCCGGCTATACCATATACTCCGTAGGTGGTGGGGTATGTGAAAG
This sequence comes from Paludibacteraceae bacterium, assembly GCA_017444065.1. GTDB lineage: Bacteria > Bacteroidota > Bacteroidia > Bacteroidales > Paludibacteraceae > Colicola. The sequence continues at coordinate 816 of JAFSXJ010000120.1, forward strand.
ATCTCATTATCCCTCCCGGAATCATGGTGCCACTTGATATGGCTTCTCCATACACGCCCGTCATGTACAAGGAAAGCCCTGAACATTTCCCTGCAACCGAATAAACAGACGCATCATATACATCCATATTCATGTGTGAGAAAATACCGTATTGGTTTCCTGATGGTGAGCCGCTTCCATATACCGACAACTTGGCGTTATTTTGTCCTGCACTACCGATGGATAGCGTCGAGAGAGGTACAATGGTATCAGCCAGACCAACTCCGACCTTACCTGTGTTGATAACTTTGATTTGAGCACCGACGTGCATTGAGAAGAAGCATGCTGTCAAAAGTGCTGAACAAAAGTGAATCTTTGCTTTCATATAGTGTGTTTTTTAGGTTAATATCATTGTTGTTGTCTTGCCCGCCGGACACGGAAGAGATGGCATTCTGTAGAAATCGACCACAAAGTTACTAAAAAAAACTAATATTTGCAAGAGTATGACCATAAAAAAATGCAGTCACCTGCATTTTGCTTCAAAGTTAAGGCTATCAGGCATAATAAACCCCGCAACTGACATTATCCGTCGCGGGGAGAATAACCTGTTATTTCTTCTTCTGCACGAAGTATATTTTACTCCGTGGAAATGTGACGAAATCGGCTATATAGGGATAAAAATCCGTGGGTAATCCGTCCTGTGCCAAGCACCTTATTTCGCCAGTGCAACGGCTGTTTGTGCCGCCAGGCGTGCGTTGTTCAGCACGAGTTGGATGTTCGCCGCTAGGCTGTCGCCGCCGGTGAGGTCTTTGACTCGTGCGAGCAGGAACGGCGTGGTCTGCTTGCCACGGATACCCTGTTCGTCTGCCTCGCGCAGTGCCCGGTCGATGGCTTTGTTGATGACATCAGCAGGCATCGAATATTCCTCGGGAATAGGGTTCGTGACGAGCATGCCGCCTTTCAGTCCGCAGTCCAGTTTGGCTCGGAAAGCCGCAGCAAGCTGTTCGGGCGTATCAATACGGTAATCGACGCCAAAGCCGCTATGGCGTGTGTAGAACGCCGGCAGTTCGTCCGTGCCGTAACCTATTACCGGCACGCCTTTGGTCTCCAGATACTCCAGCGTCAGCCCGAGGTCGAGAATGGATTTCGCACCGGCGCAGACAACCATCACGGGCGTCTGCGCCAGTTCCTCCAGGTCAGCGGAAATATCGAAGGTCTGCTGTGCGCCACGATGCACACCGCCTATGCCGCCTGTAGCAAACACTTTGATTCCTGCCATGGCAGCAATGATCATCGTAGTGGTGACGGTTGTTGCGCCGTCCTCCCCACGTGCTATGAGCACAGGCAGGTCGCGGCGCGAGGCTTTGGTCACCGCCTGGCCTTTCTTGCCCAGGTACTCTATCTCTTCCGATGTGCATCCGGCTTTGAGCTTGCCGCCGATGATGGCTATCGTGGCTGGCACGGCGCCGTTGTCGCGGATGGTCTGCTCCACGCGAAGCGCCGTCTCCACGTTCTGCGGATACGGCATGCCGTGGCTGATGATGGTTGATTCAAGGGCTACAACAGGCTTGCCCTCACCTAATGCTTTCGCCACCTCGGGCGATACAGACAGGTATTTGTTCATAACAGTATATTTGCAATTTCAGGATTTACAGCTTTCGGACTCATCAGTGTGGCACGTGCCGCCATCAGGCCGTACTGTGCTGTCTGCGGGAACTCCAGTCCTTTGGTCATCGCATACACCACACCGGCAAGAAACGCGTCGCCCGCACCGTTGGTGTTCACCACTTCCGTGACAGGCAGTGCCGGATAGAGCCACTCCTGCGCTGCCGAACGGCAATACACGCCCTCGCTGCCGAGGGTGATATACACATGCGCCACACCCAGGTCTATCAGCCTTTGGGCCGCCAGCGCATAATCCGCCTCATTGGTAATCGCTACGGCTTCCTTCAGGTTCAGCTTGAGCGAGTGCAGGTATGGCAACTTCGACTTGCTCAGGGCGTTCATCACGCGGTGCGCCTTGGTCGAACTCACGCCGTCGATGAGCAGTGGCACCGTCACGTTCTCCATCAGGTAGCGGATAGCCTGTTCGCTGATGTTCGTGTCTGCCACCACATAATCCGACTGATTGACGTCACCCAGCCGTTTCTCCAGCCACTCGGGCGTGATGACGCTCACGACCTCGGTATCCGCCACCGCGGCAATCATCTCGCCGCTGTGATTGTTGATGCACAGGTACGTGCCGCTTCGCGCATTGTCCACTGTGTCAGACAGACGCACGTCAATGCCCTGCTGCTTGCAGTAGTCCTCCAGCAGCCGGCCGAACAGGTCGCCGCCGAACGCCGTCAGCAGTTTCACACGGTTGCCCATCAACGCAAGGTTGTGCGCAATGTTGCGCGCCACGCCACCGTAGCCTATATCCACCTTACCGGGGTTGGAGTCAGCTGCAATGAAACTGTCGAACAACGTAGCGGACATATCAACGTTCGCCCCGCCGATAACTGAGATGGTGCTTTGCATGGGTGTGTTGTTCAGGATTGTTCAGAATTGTTCAATATTGTGCAGGAGGGTGTGGCTATTTCTCCGACGGGTGATAGTGGTAGCCGGAGAAGTCCCGCTCACCTTTCTCGCACTCCTCGCTCACGCGGTGAATACGGTTGCGGCGGAACCATTTGTCCCAACCGTTCTGCCACCACAGGATCAGTAGCAGCCCGAACAGCATACCGCCCAGATGGGCGAAGTGCGCCACATTGTCACCGCTGAAACTCGCCAGACCGGCAAACAGTTCGATCACCGCATATACAATAACCATTATACGTGCGCGTATAGGCACGGGAATGAACAGCAGGTATAGCGGAGTATCAGGAAACAGCCACCCGAACGCCAGCAATATGCCGAACACAGCACCGCTGGCACCAATCGTTGCCGCCACCTGACCGGGAAGGAACGTCATCCATACCAGCTCTTGTACAAGGGCTGCACCGATGCCGCATACGAAATAATAGATCAGGTACCGCCGTTCGCCCCACTCATGCTCCAGCGCAGGACCAAACATCAGCACCGCAAACATGTTGCAGAACAGGTGACCGAAGTTCGCATGCATGAACATGTACGTCACCGGTTGCCACAAATGGAACGAACCGTAACTGTTCGCGAACGACGAAAATGACCAGTTCATCAAGCCGAACCACTCTACCAAATGGATGCCGCTACGCTGCAAAAGGGCGTCAAGAAGCCAAACTATCACGTTCGCGAGGAGAAGATTCTTCGTTACTACAGGTAAATTTCTCATGTTAAAATACTAAAAAATCCACTAAAAAAACTACAATTTCCGTGCTACAACTCAAAAAAACGCATTTTTCTGCCATTTTGACGCATTTTTTTGCAAAAATATTTGCTAAAATGAAAAAATAGTTATATCTTTGCAGTGTAGTACGGAGAATTAGCTCCGATTTATTAAACGTTTAATTAATCTAACTACTATTATGAACAAAGGTGAACTCGTTGCTGCAGTTGCAGCAAAAGCTGAGATTTCGAAGGCAGCTGCCGCTAAGGCTGTTGACGCTGCTATTGACGCTGCTATTGAGGCTCTGAAGAAGGGCGAGGCTGTACAGATTATCGGTTTCGGTACTCTGAAGGTTGCTGAGAAGGCTGCTCGCAAGGGCATCAACCCTGCTACAAAGCAAATCATTAACATCCCTGCTAAGAAGGCTGTTAAGTTCAAAGCCGGCGCTAAGCTCGCTTTCTAATCTTGCTTGTTCTAGAGGAAGAGTTATCGCAATGATAACTCTTTTTTTTTGCCAAAAAGTGAAAAGTTCTTGCATATGTCAAATATTTTTTGTAACTTTGCAGTCGCATTACAGGTTTATATATAATTAAGGAACAACAAAATTAAACCATACAACAATGAAGAACATTATCTTATGCGGAGCACCGGGTTGCGGCAAAGGCACGCAGGCGGAGTTCATCGTCGCTCATTACGGTCTCACACACCTCAGCACCGGGCAGATGATGCGCCGCGAGGCTGCCTCCGGCAGTGAACTCGGCAAACTCATCGACTCGTACATCTCACACGGACATCTCGTTCCCGACGATGTAACCATCGAGATGCTCGAAAAGTACATCAGCAGCCTGCCTGCCGATACCAAGGGACTCATCTTTGACGGTTTTCCTCGTACACTCAACCAAGCCGTACAACTGGAGCGCCTGATGAAGAAACGTGGCGACGAAACAGCCATGCTCATTGATATCAATGTGCCCGAGGAAGAACTCATCCGCCGCCTGCTTGAACGCGGCAAGACCAGCGGACGTAGCGACGATATCGACCTGGATGTCATCAAGGAGCGCCTTGTCGTTTATCACGAGCAGACGCGCCCTGTGGACGATTACTACGAGCTGCACGACAAGTACGCCCGCATCCAGGGGCTCGGCACCATCAGCGAGATCTTCGGCCGCATCAGCCGTATCCTCAACAAGATATATTAGTCCGGACGGTTCATCAGTCCGCACAACGAATCGTCATGGCTGACTACGAAATCATATCCGAGCGGCAGGAGCGCGTGCTGCGTTACCTGAACGAGCACGATATACCGTTCACCACCTACAACCACCCCGAGGGAAAAACCATCGAGGAGGCCAAACGCTGGTGGAAAGATGACGGGAGTCTGCACTGCAAGAACATCTTCATGCGCAACCACAAAGGCGACCAGCACTACCTCATCTGCTTCCCTTGCGACGACGATCTGGCTATCCATGACATCGAGCACTGGCTGAAAGATGTGCTGGTGGGGCAAGGAATGCGTGCGCCGGGCAAGCTCTCGTTCGCCTCGCCGGAACGGATGATGCGATACCTGGGATTGGAACCGGGCAGCGTCAGTCCTTTCGGGCTGATCAACGATTCCGAGCACCACGTCATTCTTTTCCTCGACAGCCGCCTGCAGGACGCCGCATCACTGAGTTTTCACCCGAACGACTGCCGCGGAACGGTCGTCATCAGTCAGGACGCGTTCCGGCAATACCTCGCCTCGGTGGGTAACAAAGTGGAGTATATATGCACAACGCAAAGCTGAAACGCATACTGAACATCCTGCTCATCGTAGCCGCATACGGCTTCCTGGGTTACAAGATTGCCACCTACGACAACTACGCCGGCCTGCTTGAACAGTTCCGCCGGGCTGACGCGTGGCAGTGGCTCTGGCTGGCAGGATGCGTGATGCTGTTTCCTCTCAACCGCTTTTTTGAGGCTTGGAAATGGCAGTATCTGGTACGTAACATCGAGCCGATGGATCTTTGGGAGGCACAACGGCAAGTGTATTACGGCACGATAGCGGGGTTCGTCACGCCGTACAAACTCGGCGAGTATCCCGGACGCGCGCTGCTCTTCCGCCAAACAGAACAGAACTGGCTGACGGCCACCTGCCTCGGACTCATCGGCGGTTACGCGATGACAACGGTCATCGTGCTGAGCGGACTGCCGGCTGCCATCGGATGGTTCACATCCGACCAATCGTTGTGGTGGAGCGTTGCGCTGGTGCTCGTTATGGCTGTTGTGGCGTTCGCCGCGCTGCCCGCAGTGATGCGCAGACTACGAAAGCACCAGTGGAAGAGCGAGCAGTCGCGCATGCTCGTCAACACCATAGCCGACCTGACAATGCGCGACGTGGCTATTCTTACCGCCCAGTCACTCCTACGCTACGCTGTCATCCTGCTGCAACTGTATCTGACACTGTTGTTCTGCGGCATACAGCTGCCGGCACTCACCACAATACTGACGATGACCTTGTACTACATGCTCATCACTGTTACGCCGAACGTACCTGCCGCCGAGATTGCCGTCCGCGGAGCCTGGGCGGTGGTGCTGTTCGAGCCCTTTGGCACGGACATAACGGCAAGTGCGGTCATTGCTACGATGCTGCTCTGGGCTGTCAACACTATCCTGCCACTACTGGTCGGCAGTCTGGTCAAGCGAACGGCACACGAGCAGTAGCTCCAGAAGCGCACACCGAAGAAAATAACAATTATTTTCGTGAATTATTTGCATAATTCATTTTTTTTTAGTACCTTTGTAGTCGCGTTCGGCAAATCTCGCTATCTGATGCCGCCGGGCGGCATAAAGAGCTTGATTGCCTCCGCTCTCCCCAAAACCTATTTGGCAATTGCTTTTGGGGACTCCGATATGTACGAAAAATGTAGAATATTAACTAATCAATAATACCTATGAATCTGACATTTCAAATCAACTATCGCACGGTGTACGGGCAGTCGCTCTGCATCATTGAGACCGGCTCCCACATCGCCGGTTGGACAGAACAAGCACCGCTGGCACTGACCTGTCAGGGTGAGGACTTCTGGACAACTACCGTCAAGGTCGATACGACCGGTACCATCGTCTACAAGTACGCCATCCGTCTGCAGGAGGGCGGATATATCTACGAGGCAGGTCTGGATCGCAGCCTGACTATCCGTTCGACAGACAAGAAGGTTGTGATGCACGACTTCTGGCAGGCTGTCGATTACGAGAAAGCGTTCTACACCACGGCATTCCTCAAATCGCTGTTCGCACGTCACACACCGAAGGCTGAGGCCAATCACAAAGCCAAAAAGGGCAACGTCACCTTCACTATCGACCTGCCGCAGATACTGCCTTCACAAGGCGTGGCTATCGTTGGCAGCATCAAGCAGCTCGGCGAGTGGGACATGGACAAGAAACTGCCCATGAGCGATGCCGGGTTCCCGATATGGAAAGCTGACATCGAGGTCAACGGCGTGGATACGTTCGAATACAAGTATGTCATCTACAACCTTGCGACCGGTAACACCGTAGATATGGAATGGGGCGAGAACCGCCATGCTTGGGGATTGCCGGAGAAAGGCTCGCGTCTGCGCGTCAACGACCGTTCGTTCCGTCGCACCCAACCGCGTTTCCGCGGAGCGGGTGTAGCTGTACCGGTGTTCAGTCTGCGTACGGAGGACGGTTTCGGTATAGGCGAGTTCCCTGACCTGAAGAAGCTTGCCGACTGGGCTGCACTGACAGGACAGAAGATGATTCAGACACTGCCGATCAACGACACCACACTGACCCATACGAACCGCGACTCGTATCCGTACAATGCCGTTTCGGTATTCGCACTGCATCCCATTTACATTAACATCGAAAAGATGGGCCGCCTGACGCCTGCACTCAAGAAGAAATACGAGGCAACGAAGAATGAGTTCAACAAGAAGACCATTGCCGACTACCAGTGCGTCTATGACGAGAAGATGAAATACTTCGAGGCGTTGTACAAAGCCGATTGTGACGCCTGCTTCGCCAGCGATGAGTTCAAATCGTTCTTCGAGAAGAACAAAGGCTGGCTCGAGCCGTATGCCAAGTTCCTCGCCAAGCGTGACAAGAAGTCCACGGGCTTATATTACTTCCTGCAGTTCCATGCTGACAAGCAGTTGAGCGATGCAGTAGCCTACGCACATTCGATAGGCGTAGCTATGAAGGGTGATATACCTATCGGCATCAGTCCCGACAGCGTGGATGCTGCCGTTGAGCCGCAACTGTTCAACCTTGACGCCTCTGCCGGTGCTCCGCCTGACGACTTCAGCATCAGCGGTCAGAACTGGGGCTTCCCTACCTATAACTGGGACGAGATGGCCAAGGACGGTTACGACTGGTGGCGCCGCCGCTTCACAAAGATGCAGGATTACTTCGATGCCTACCGTATCGACCACATCCTTGGTTTCTTCCGCATCTGGCAGATGCGCAAGACCGATGTATGGGGATTGTGCGGACACTTCTCGCCCGCTATGCCCTATTCGCCACAAGACTTATGGAACATGGGCGTATGTCTGGACATCGACCGTATGACCAAACCCTACATACGCTCAAACTTCCTCGGTGAGGTGTTCGGCTATGATACAGAGACCGCCAAGCAGCGCTTCTTGAACACCAACGACGACTATATCTACTGGTTCAAGGATGAGTTCGATACGCAGATGAAGGTGCAGGACTACTTCGACGCCGTGCTTGTGGACGACGACACCCTGCACAACGCCGGATTCATGAATAAGGACCAGGCCATCAACCTGCGTGAGGGACTGCTCTACCTGCATTGCGAAGTGCTGTTCGTGCGCGACCAGAAGAATCCCGACCTGCTCCATCCGCGCATCAGCATCTACCAATCGCACTCGTACAACGAACTCTATGATGACCAGAAGCGCATTCTGATGAACATCTACAACGACTACTTCTACCGTCGCCACACGGAGTTCTGGCGTCAGAGCGCGATGCGCAAGCTGCCTACGCTAATCTCCTCCACCGGCATGCTCTGCTGCGGCGAGGATCTGGGTATGGTGCCCGACTGCGTGCCGCAAGTGATGCATGAGTTGCAGATACTCAGCCTCGAAATCCAGCGCATGCCCAAGGACCCGAAGCGTCTGTTCGCTCACCCAGCCGATGCACCGTACCTGAGCGTATGCACTACCGGTACACATGACACCAACCCGTTGCGCGCTTGGTGGGAGGAAGACCGTGACGTGACACAGAAATTCTACAACGACCAGATGGGCTGGTGGGGCGAAGCACCGCAACAGATGACACCGGAGATTGCCGACTTCATTGTCATGCAGCACATGTACAGCCCTGCCATGTGGGTCATCCTACCGCTGCAGGACTGGTTGGCTGTAGATGGCGAGGTCCGTCTGCCTGATGCTAACGGCGAACGTATAAACGTGCCTGCCAACCCGCGTCACTTCTGGAACTACCGCATGCACATCAGCATCGAGGAACTCCTCAAGAAAGACGAGTTCAACGAACACATCCGTCACCTGACGAGCGTTCGCTAAACATAATTAGTGTAAATATGAAACGTTTATTCATTGCAACGCTTGCAGTGTTTGCTGCTGCGGCATTATCTGCCGGCACGGTGAACTACACCGCCGACAACGAGACAATCTTCCAGAATCCTGAACGCGGGTTTATCACCATGATTGGCGGAAACCTGTCGGAAAGCAAACCGTATGGTGTGAAAGGTCAGGAGAGCACATTGGAAAGTCACATGTCGAAGGACAAGATCTCCATCGTGCTCGTGCACTATTACCTGTCCAATTACCGCACAACCGCCACCTTGCCCGACAAGGTGCTCAACGGATTTGACGAAGATATGCAGGTATTACGGCAGAAAGGCATGAAAGCCATCATCCGTTTCTCGTATGCCAACGGCACATACGACAACAACGGTGTGGAGTCGGGCAAAGACGCTTCATTGAGCATAGTGCAGAGTCACATCAACCAGTACAAGAGTCACTGGCAGGCGAACGCCGATGTGATCTTCGTCTTTCAGGCAGGCATAGTCGGCGCATGGGGCGAGTGGTACTACACCGACAATTTCGGCAACAAGCAGGATAAGATGAACGCCGACCGCAAGGCAGTGGTGGACGCTCTGCTGGAGGCCGTTCCGTCTGACCGCATGATTCAACTGCGCACACCGCTGTTCAAGACCAGTTACATGGGCGACACCAAAGCCCTGACGTCCGAAGAGGCGTTCACCGGCTCGCCGCGCGCACGACTCGGGCAGCACAACGACGCCTTCCTCTACGACTACGACAACATGGGCACCTATACCGACACCGCCAAACAGAAACCCTGGCTGGCGCAAGAGACCCTGTACGTACCCATAGGCGGCGAGACGGATATCAGGGATGTCAACCTTGCCAAGAAATGGGCTACCTACGACAAGACCATAGCCGAGATGAGCCGCCTGCACTGGACATTCATCCAAAGTGGGTATGCCGAGCAGACCACCAACTACTGGCGTGAGAACGGCACCTTTGACGAACTGAACCGCCGCATGGGCTACCGTTACCAACTCGTCAGCGGCACCTATGGCGAGCAAGCCGCAGCAGGGGGCAAACTGTCGGTGAAGATACAGATCCGCAACGCAGGTTTTGCGCCGCTGTATAACGAGCGTCCGGCATACATCGTGCTCAAGAACGGCACCAAGACCTACAAGATGAAGCTCAAGAGCGACCCGCGCCGCTGGCTGCCGAACGGAGTGGTTACAACCATTGATGAGCAACTCACCGTACCGTCGAATGTACCTGCGGGCACATATCAGCTCTACCTGTATCTGCCGGACGCCTACACATCCATCGCCTCGGACGCACGCTACGCCGTACGCTTCGCCAACAACGATATATGGGATTCATCCACCGGTATGAACAAACTCAACGCCTCCGTCACCGTCACAGGCGGACAGACTCCGCCCGAGCCCGAGGATGGTGTGGTTCTGCCAGCTACGCTCAACAAGGAGAACGTGGAAGCATACAGCAGCGACATGACATGGTACAACACCGACTACTTCGACTTCGGTCCGAATGATGCGGAGAATCTTGACCGCTGGGCTGAGTGGAAAGTCGTACTCCGTTACCCGGGAGAGTATATCGTATCAGAGAAAGGCTACTACCCGAACGGCCACAACTATTCGCTGCAACTGCTGGATGACGGCAATGAAGTTTCGTCATACACCACCGAACCCACTTGGGCTTCCGAGGAGCAAACAATTACGCAGGACGCCAAATGGAACTTGAACGATGTTGCACAAGGCACATATACGCTGCGCGTGAAAAATGCTGCTACATGGGGGCAGCCTAAGTTACAGAGCCTGACGCTGGAGTATGACGGCGAACTGCCCGTAATAGAGGCTGTTGAGACGACGAAAAACGACGCCTTGTTCAACAATCAGGCATACGACCTGCTCGGACGATCGGTGGACGCTTCTTATCAGGGCATCGTCATCCGCAACGGAAAGAAATCCTTGCAGATTGCACGATAGGCATTTGCACCGTTCAACATGCTGACATACAGGACAACTATGCCTGTTTTGTCACATAATGTGCGCGAAATGAGGTAGTAAAATACACTTTTTTCAAAAAAATGCACGAAATATTTGCATAAATAAAAAAAATATTGTACCTTTGCATCCCTTTTTCGCGTAAAGTGATAATCAGTATTACGAGTTAATAACATTCCCGACTATTTCGGGGCAAAACAAGCAAGACAATGAAACGTACATTCCAACCCTCGCAACGCAAGCGTCGCAACAAACACGGCTTCTTGGAGAGAATGGCAACCGCTAACGGACGCCGCGTATTAGCAGCCCGCCGTGCTAAAGGCAGAAAGAAACTGACCGTAGCCGACGAAGGACGCCACAAGAAGTAAACAGCGTTCAGCTGTCAATAACCAGTTGATGGTGAAAGCAAATGGAGATAAATCAGGGAAAAGAGTTGGTGCTCTTTTCCCGATTTTCGGTTAAAAACAACAGCATTATGGAATCCACAAGACAACATAAGATTGCCCGGCTCATCCAGAAGGACCTGAGCGACATCTTCCTGCGTTACGCCAAGCGTATAGGCAACGTGCTTATCTCTGTAAGTGAGGTGCGCGTGTCGCCCGACTTGAGCGTAGCCAGCATCTATCTAAGCATCTTCCCCGACCAACGGGAGCAGGAACTGATGGCTAAGATTATCGAAGAAACAGGCGCTATCCGCGGACAGCTCGGCACATTGGAACGCCATCAGTTGCGCATCATCCCCGAGCTGCGCTTCTTTGCTGATGAGACTATCCAACGCATGGAGCATATCGACGAACTGCTCAAGCAATAAGCATGCGTATCGAGCCGCACATAGCATGGCGATACCTGGTGGCCAAGAAACGTCAGAACGCCATCAATATCATTTCCGGCATATCGTGTCTGGCTGTGGCTGTGGTCACGGCGGCTATGATTTGTGTGCTGAGCGTGATGAACGGTTTCGGCGACGCTATCGAGCAGATGTTCTCGCAGTTTGACGCCGAGCTGCGTATCACGCCTGCAGAAGGCAAGACCTTGCATTTGGACGATGCGCGCATCCAAGCACTCTACGCTATGCCGGAGATTGCCCTCATCGCACCAACCATCGAACAGACGGCTCTGGTGGAGTTCCACGACAGGCAGGTGCCGGCTATCCTCAAAGGTGTGGACACCACCTACCAGCAGCTTACCACTATCGACAGCATCATTATTGATGGCGATTATGCCGTATGGGACGGCGCGTTCGAACGCTGCGTGATGGGCGTCGGGCTGGCGAACACCATCGGTATCGGCGCACATTTTATATCACCCGTACATCTGTACGCGCCCAAACGCGTAGGTCGCGTTAATATGCTTCGCCCCGACGAGAACTTCCGCACCAAAGGCATCTTCATTGCCGGCGTGTTCGCTGTCAACCAGACGAAGTACGATGACTCCTACATGCTCATCTCTCTGCCTCTGGCGCAGGAGTTGTTCGAGTATACCGAACAGCAGGCCACTGCTCTCGAACTCCGCCTCAGTGAGGGCGCATCGGTAAAAAAGGTGCAGAAAGCCATCCGCGCCAAACTTGGTGCGGATTATGTGGTGCTTAACCGCTACGAGCAACAGGCTGACTTCTACCGTATACAGATGATTGAGAAGTGGCTGACTGCACTACTGCTGGTGTTCATCCTGCTGATTGCCAGTTTCAACATCATCAGTTCGCTGTCGATGCTCATCCTCGACAAGAGCGATGACATACGCCTGCTCAACACCCTAGGTGCCGACGAGCGGATGATACGCCGTATCTTCCTGTACGAGGGATGGCTGATTAGTGCCTTCGGCGCACTTATCGGCACCGTCATCGGCGTCACACTCTGCGGCATACAACAGCACTTCGGACTGCTCAAACTCGGCAACGGCATGAATTATGTTCTCTCCGCCTACCCCGTTAGCATCCAGCTGCCGGATGTGCTGCTCGTGCTTGTCGTAGTGCTGGCACTCGGCGCACTTGCTGCATGGATTCCGGCAAGAAAGATATCGGTTACCAACGAAACAGTATGAGTCCCAAATGTATGTTCAGTATGAGTCGCAAACACCTGCATATCATCTTTTCAGCCATGCTTCTCGTCAGTCTGACGGGTTGCTATCCGCAGCGCACGCCAATCACCTATCAGACGCTGGACTCGGTGCTGACTTCCGGTCAACTGGAATACTACGGCGCGTTCTACGAGGCGGAAGGTATCAATTATGACGTTATCAGCCTTGACCTGTACTCCAAAGGTCTCGGCCTGAACGAGGAAGGAATGATGGAAGGTGTAGGCACAAACCTGTATATCAGCGACATCTTTATCTCAACCGCCACACCTTCGGCAAGCAAAACTTCGGACTATCTGATTGAAGATACATACTACAGTGACTCCGTTGCCGAACTGTCGCACTTCCTCCGAGGTCTGGATTACGACGGTAATTATGGCGGCAGCTATGTGCTGCTGATGGGTGAATCGGGCTACAAAGTGTACCCTGTCACCGAAGGAGAGATGACTGTTACCTATGTTGACGACACGCTGGTGCTGGACGGACAAGCCAGCCTCAAAGGGCTGAAACAGACCTACCCGTTCCATTATAGAGATATCTTACCAGTCATTCACCGCGAACGATGAGTCACGAGAAAGAGTACCATACTTACCTCAAGTTGGAGAAAGGTCTGTCGCCGAACTCCGTCTTGGCGTACGAGCAGGATCTGGACAAACTCCGTACGTTCTGCGAGCAGAATGGTATCAACATCGCTCACGCCACGCCTGACGACCTGCATCGCTTTGTGCAGGAGGTTCTCAGCGGCATAGGTAATGCACGTTCGCAGGCGCGAATACTGTCCGGCATACACAGTTTTTACCGCTTTCTCGTTTACCATAACTATATCGACCAGGACCCATCCGAACTGATAGAGATGCCCAAACGCGAGCAACATCTTCCCGAAGTGCTCACCGTCGAAGAGATTGACAGGATGATAGCCGCTATTGACCTTTCCGCGCCCGAGGGGCACCGCAATCGCGCTATCATCGAGATGCTCTATGGCTCCGGATTGCGCGTGTCCGAACTGACCACGCTCCGTCTCAGCCGCATCTATCTCAACGAAGGCTACATGCTCATCGAGGGTAAGGGCAGCAAGCAACGTCTTGTGCCTATCTCGCCCGTAGCCATCGAGTGGTTCGGCTATTGGCTGCAAGACCGTTCGCTATTGGATGTCAAGCCTGAGTTTGTCGATTATGCCTTCCTCAACCGCTACGGACGCGGACTGACGCGCGCGATGATCTTCACTATCGTCAAGCGTCTGGCAGCGGAAGCAGGCATCCGCAAAACCATCTCTCCGCATACCCTGCGCCATTCGTTCGCCACCCATTTGCTGCAGAACGGTGCCGACCTCCGACTCATCCAGCAGATGCTCGGGCATGAGAGCATAACTACCACGGAAATCTATACGCACCTCGATATCCAAGACCTGCGACAGGCGGTGCTCAAATATCACCCTGCTAACAGATGAGGCGTATCCGGCACATAGTAACCATTATTCTTTTGTTTCTTGCTCTTCGGCTCACAGCTGCAGAGACTATCATCATCGGTGAGGTGTATAACGCCTCCACCGGCGAACCTATACCTGCAGCCAACATTATCCTGCGCGGCACGAAGATCGGCACCTCCACCAACGACGAGGGATTGTTCATGATTCGCACCGACCTGCAAGAGAAACGCACCCTTGTTATCTCCGCTATCGGCTACCGCAAGCAACGCTTTGAAATCATGCCGGGCATGCAATCCGGTATGGATGTTGCCTTGCAGGAAAAGGTCGAAGGGCTGCGCGAGATACAGGTCATGCCCGACGATAATGCCGCCATTGCTATCATCGACCTGGTGCGCAAACACAGTCAGCAGAACGACCGGCAGTTCGGCGGACAGACTGCCGACCGGTACGAAGAGTTCAAGCAGCTTTATCTGTCCGACATACGCGCCAAGCATCTTGAGCGGTTCCTTTGGAAGAGCCTCAAGGACGGTATGATCAGCCGTGAGGACAGTTCGTTGTTCCTGCCGTTGTATATCTCCACCGGCCAATCGCAACTGTCCGGCGGCTATCTGTCGCCCATCTCACAACAACAGACGCGCTGCGTGTTCACCGAGACCGATTACGAAATCATCCTTAACCTCACCGGCAGTTACGCTGATTTCTACCGCAACAACGTCTCGTTCTGCGGCACAGCTTTCGTCAGTCCGCTCGCAAAGAGTGCGACTGTCTATTATGACTATTTCCTTGCCGACAGCATCGAGGCTACGGCCGACGACAGCACGACGCGCAAGCGTTACCTGCTGCACTACCGCACCAAGAACGGCTACTACCCGACCTTCAACGGTGAGATAGAAGTGGACTCCGGCACATGGGCGCTACGGCGTATAGAAGCCAAAGTGCCGCGTGAGGTGAACCTGAACTACCTGCACGCCCTGCATCTGGAGCAGCAGTTCGACGAGCAGAACATCATGCAATCCGAACGTCTGACGCTGGCGATGGATTTTGCCATCAAGGCCGATTCCTCGCACGTGTTTCCGAGCATGGTGGTTGAGAGGCGACTGACTTTCGTCGATTCCAACGGCACCGTCTCCCCTACTGCAGGGCACACTGTGGACTCCACGACCGTTGAAGCCATGCAGAAACTGGAGGACATGCCGATTGTGAAAATCATCAAGTGGGGACTGAACATTGCCACTACAGGATACATTCCCATCGGCGGACCGATAGATATCGGCAAAGCCACTGACATCTTCCACTACAACCTGCAGCACGGTCTGTACTTCGCCTTGCCGCTGCATACGAACGAAAAGCTTTGGAAGAACGTTAGTCTGGACGCGTACTTCGGTTATGGCTGGGGTGACAAGGCATTCAAAGGCATGGGACAGATAGCCGTGCTGATGCCTACCGAACGGCGCAACTGGCTTCAACTGCGCTACGAGGACAACTATGTCTATTCCGAGACTTCCCTGTTCGACAAACTGCCACGCGAGAACGGTTTCGGCACCAACGAGATGGACCTGACAACGGGTCTGTTTGACGGACTGCCTTTTCATAACCCCACAGCCCGCCACACTGCCATCCGCGAACGCGCATTCCTTGTCAACTATGAGACCGATTGGCAGGAAGGTGTAGAAACGACTCTTCGTCTGAAAGCCGGACGGCTCGACCCGTCGTATGTCAATCCGCGTGACTTGCGTACTAACGCCATCATTCCTGCCCCTCCGTACCCGTTTGACCCGTTCCGGTTCTACAGTCTGACCGGTATCGTGCGTCTGAGTTGGCATGAACGGGCTATCGATTTCCACATGCGCCGTCATCACCTCTACAGCCAAATGCCTACAGTGTTCCTTGGAGCGGAAGTGGGCAGCTACTCGTATGTCAACGGCGGCAATAACTACCACCTCTATGCCAAGCTGCATGCCACCGTTCGCCAGCAGATATCGTTCAGCGTGGGCGGCCGACTGACGTATGTGGCTTCGGCGGGAATAGTGATAGGCAAAGTGCCCTATCCGCTGCTGGAAATAATGGACGGTAATCAGTCGTACATCTACGACTCCTATCGTTTCACGCTGATGAACAGCCATCAATACGCGACGGACAAGTTCATCAGTCTGCATACTGAATGGAACGGTATGGGCGTACTGTTCAACCTTATTCCGGGTGTGCGGTTCCTGCACCTGCGCGAACTTGCAGAGGTGAAGTTTGCTTACGGCGGCTTGGGCAAGGGTCACTCGTTCACCGAAGGACTGGAACCGCTGACTATACCCTACGTTGAAGCCGGTGTGGGTATAGGCAACATCTTCCGCCTGATTGACATCTATGCCATCTGGCGGCTCACCAACCGCAATGATACCACCACGCCTCTATGGGGCATACGCGGACGAATAAATTTCGGAATGTAAGTCTAATCAAATACCTCTACCAGCACATCCAGCGATTTGGGGAGGCGGAATGACTCCAGGTGCGTCAGATAGTAGTCGCACAACTGCCTGAGTAGCTGCTGGCGTGCAGTTCTGGAAAGCGGAGTACTAAGTATCCCTTCTTTCTCAATCGTTTCGGGCGTACCTATTCCCAGCAGTTCAGCCAGCCGGAGCATGAACAGGATGTGCATGTTCTCCGGCGCGGAAATACCGTTGAGTTCGTGAACGAAGTCATCGAGAAATTCGTACATCCGGCTGTCGTACATCGGATGGGTAAGCGTGAGCGTCACCAGTTCTGTTACGAACAATGCAACGGTCTGCCGGCGTATGTCGGCGTATATCTGTTCGGGCAGATAGACGGCATCGATGGTTGACAAGGTTTGTATAGGTCGCGTGGGATTGACATCGTATGTTATTTCCACGATGGATAACGGCTGGTATGCGGCGCGCACCTTATGCTTGCCCATCGCACCGTACACCTGCAGCGACAGACGTCCTTCCGCCTGACTGTACACGCTGAGCACCGACATCTTGTCGGAGTGCTTGCGCAGTCCTAACACTATTGCCTTAGTCGTCTGTTTCATAGTCAGCGTACCGGCGCAAGTCGTCGAATGTATAGCCGCGCTGAAGCATGAACCGCATCACTTTCTGCCTATCCTGTCCGCGCTTGGAGCGAATCAATTTGCGGATATTGGCCGCATAAACGGTCTCGTCGATGTTATGCAAAGCATCTTGTATGCTCTGCTCGGGCAGACGTTTGGCTCGCAAGCCTGCCAGCACTTTCATCCGTCCCCATCCTTGAAATGCCACTTTGTCATGGACGAACGCCGTGCAGTAGCGTGCCGGATTGATAAAATCCTGCTGCTGCAAAATGCCGATGACTTCGTCGGTCTGCTCGCGCGTGGCACCCAGACGGCAGAAGAGTTGCTCTACATCTGCCGGACACCGCTCAGCCGTAGCGCAATATCGCTGTCCGCGGTCGAGGAGTGCGTCGGTGTCAACGGCAATCGGTTGCGTGGATAAATCGTTGTTTGCCATACATATCTTTGAGGCATTGTGCCTCATAACCAGTTTGTTGCATAAGAGTGAGTATCTGTTCGCCTTGCGTCTCGCTAATCTCGAACCACAGTTCAGGAGCACGATGCAGTTCGGCTATTCGCCGGTAGAACAGGAGCGGGTCGTTGTCCGGCACAAAAAGTGCATCGTGTGGTTCGTAGCGGAGTGTGTTTCGGGTCATTGTGCTGCTTTCCGACGGGCGAATATACGGCGGGTTGGAGACGATTAAATTGAAAGGTGAAAATTGAAAATTGAAAGGTGAGAGGGCGTCGTCGGAGAAGATGTCGGCTTGGCGGAAGGTGACATCCAGATTGTTGCGGCGTGCATTAGCTCGGGCGACAGCAATCGCATCGGCAGAGATGTCAATGCCGGTTACCTGCCATTCGGGATGACGCTGCTTGATTGCCAGAGCAATACAGCCACAGCCGGTACCTATATCCAGCAATCTGAGCGGGTGCTGCCGGCTGATGGCTGATGGCTGATGGCTTATGAGCTCCACCAGTTCTGCCGTTTCGGGCCGCGGGATAAGGGTTGCGGGAGTGACCTTAAGATCAAGACCTAACCATATCGTATGCCCAAAGATGTATTGGATGGGAACATAGTCGCACAATTGTCCGATTATACCGTCGAGGTTCGGGATGGTTATTGCGTCAGCAGATGAGCGCGCTTCAAAGCGGTTCATGCCGGTTGTTTCCTCGATGATCCAATACGCCAACTCTTCTGCTTCGTGCGTCGGATAAACGGTAGCGAGGCGTGAGACTATATGTTCAACCAAGGCATTCATAGCCCAACGATACGGTTAGCTATTGAGCGAGTTGGTTTTTGAGTTTCTCTCGCTCGATAGCCTGTATGAAGGTATCGAGTTTGCGATACTGCTTGCGATGGAACTTGGATGAGTTCGGGCGAAGTGTTTTCTCGAAGGGCGCTTCATTGTCGGGGCGATTGAACTGGGCGTAGAACCGCTTTGTATAGTCTTCAAGTTGAGCGCGTAGGGCGAGAATGTGCGTGCGCTGGGCGATCTTCATGTCTGCAAGCTCCTCGTCGGAGAAACGTGCCGATTTGAGGATCTCCGTTGTACGAGCTTTGGAATCCTTGAAGAGATTGATATTCTCCAGTTCGGCACCTTTTGGCGGGTTCTTCGCGTAATCGCGCGGGTTGACAATTTTGTAGGCTTCCTGTGCGCCGAGAGCGATTACTTTTCCGCTTGGTGCGCGGTACTTCTTCTGGCGCATGATAACACCGCTGTTTTTGACAAATTCGCCATGTAATTCATCGATAGTGTCATTTAATTTGACTCTTGACATAGTTTGGCACGATTTTTGATGATTAATATTATATATGATCAGCCAAATATGGCTGATGGTCTGGTGCTTATCTTGCACGCACAATACGAGAATTCCCCCGTAATAACACCCTAATCACAAAGAAACATCCTTGTAATCACCCCGATCAATATCGAGACGGTGTCGAATCAATGTGTACAAAAATCGTGCCAAACCCTGTGCGTTTTTTCGGCTGGTCATTTATAGAGCGGGGGAGGCCTGTGGTTCGGGGGTGTCGGGGATGACCTCCTGCAAGATGCTCCGTGCAAAGGTTTCCAGGTTAGTGCTTGACATTCCGATACGCATAGCAATCAGTTGGCGTCGGCGGTACAAGGTGCGTTTCTCCATGTGGAGGATTGCGCATATCTCTACATTGTCCATACCAATGCCGAGTAGGCAAAGAACCAACAGGTCGAGTTCGGTTAAGTCGGGATACTTTTTCTTCACGGCGCTTATCGGTTTGTGGTAGATGGCAAAAAGTTCCGTGCTCAGTTCCTCAATCCCTTGCTGGTGGTAAATGAATTTCGCCACAAGATCCTCGCCATGTGTTATGCGGTTGCGTGCCTGTTCAGTAATGGATATTTTCTCCTTCACCTTGTCGAGCAGTTTCTCGCGCCATTCTTCTGCTTCCTTTTCCGCGAGTTTGCGTTGCAGTTCCTGCGTCTCAAGTTTGCGGTTGATGACGATTAATTGATAGCCATAAATTAATCCTAAAAGCAAGAACGATAGGCACAAGAAGATGACTATTAGATATATGAAGTCCATAATTGATTGTTTTATTTGTTATTAACACGTTTGGATAACTCATCGTACAATTCTTTTGCATGTGTTACGCAACTCAATTCGTAACTCTGCCCATCCACGACAATTTCCAAAAATCGAAAAGGACGGACAATTGGAATTATAGTTCTTGAATTCCAACCGTTATAGTACGGAGTGTATCTTACTTCTGAAATGCAAGCAATGGGTATCGTTAGATTCGTTTTGGAGAAATAGCGTTCGCGCACAATCAAATTATCCCCGACGATTGTGTATTCCCCTGTGCTTGCCTTTAACAGATACCCTATTATTATGCCAACTAATGGAATAGACAATACTACAATCATCGGCCATATAAAGTATGGCTCCTTTTGATATGGCGGCACTACATATTCTTTATGTCCGTAAAACACCAAGTCGCTGAATAAAAAAATGAGGATAAATAAAAATGCTATTCCGCACGCATAACATAGAACACGGAACACATATATCCAGCGAAACTCATTGTTGTAGGAACATGATTTAATAATATTTGCTTTCATAAAATTATTTGATTATAAGTTAGTAATTGGGTATATTTGAGCGTTGTTCTAAATCGATATAGAAGTAGTCGTCGTATTCCGCAGCGGGAAGAATAGGGTAGCTACCGGTCTCTATAGGATTACAATTTCGGTAATTTTCCAGAACTGTAACAGTATTAACAGTATTAGTAAATACTTCATCTGCTAATAGCGAAGATATACTGTTTTGCGAACTTATATTTTCGGGGGAATCTGCATAAATGTATATCCGTTTAATTGTATCACCGTCCATGTAGGGATAACCGACAAAAGTAATGTCCGAAGAAGTTCCTATCAATAGCGACAAAGCCTCATGATTGTTTGTCATGTACCACGAATTATTACCGTAAAGGATGTAATTATTTGTCCAAAAAGGATCCGGCTGATTGTAGTTCCACGCTGTTTTGCTGCAATACATAGTAGAGATAGCTCCATTGATAAGCAACGCACTTTCTTCGGAAATTGTTTCAGTTTGATACATATAATCTATTATATTCATGAAATCCACGGTGTACTGAAATCTATTAAAGAAGGTGGTCGATTGAGTCATCACGTAGGCATAGTGTCTTATAATATTCATTTCATCAGGATATTCTTGGCATAAAAGGGCTATTCCACTATCGCCTGTGTGAGAAAGAATGTCCGTAGCGTTATCATAGAGAAATGCTTGAATTACAGAAATCAGCTGTGACGTATAATGCGTACTCAGAGTTGTGAAATTGTTTGTACAAGCGTATTCAAGTAAAGCATCCATTGTATTGATTGTGCCATCTATAACTTCTAACATTTCACTGACCATCCAATTGTGCAATTCCCCTATGTCTGAGCCGATAGGAGTCACACCGCCATAAGTGAAACGATTACTCTGCGGATAATAAACAAATGGATTCGTCAAGTTGATAGCCGCTTTTAATTCATCAGTATTGTTATCTTCTTCCTCCTTTTCTTTCTGAAATTCGGCATAAGAGTTGAGAGCCCCTACCACTATACCTAACACAATTGTTCCCGTTGTAGCTCCTACAGCGGCTCCAGCCGGTCCTCCTATAGCGGCACCAATCGCTGCGCCCCCAGCGGCCCCAGCACCTATTCCAGCGCATGCGCCATTGGCATCTGCGGCAGCGACTTCCCAACTGCCTCCGATATCAGTAAAATCCCAATCTTCGAATTCTGAGATTTCGTTGACACTGGATAGGCCATACGACAAATCTAAATCATCCAAATCTTCCAATAATTGATCATACGAATTTTGATTCATTCTCACGAGCTTTTTGGGAGAGACGGTTTTTTCTGTTACAGGAACATCCTGTTCATTTTTGCATGACTGCATCATTACTCCTAAAATAAGGAAAAACGATAATACATTAAAATACTTTTTCATTTTTGTGTGATTTTTTAGTAGTTAAACATGACGGATTTCGGTCAAATTCGGCGCCTGAATTTGTTGTGAAATCCGATGCAAAGTTACAAAAAAAATCCGTATCCATGCAAATAAAAAAGTACTAAAAATGATTGTTCGCAATTTTCGCAACTATCTCGTTTTAAGCTATTTCCAAAAGTGCCATGTACTAAAGCCTTCTAAAAAAGTGCTAAAGCATGCACTTTAGTACACGATTTTGTCCATTTTCCGCTACAAAGGTACACAAAATATTTGATAAATGCAAGAGGGATGTGCATATTTTTCGGGAATCGACATGGAAAAAACAAGAATTTGTGTAGAAATGACGACAAATAACAAAATTATTAGGGCATTGACTTGCAAAAGTCAATAATTTTTCGTATCTTTGCAGCCGCGTTGGATAAAACAGGTCAAGCATAACCAACAAAAACTAATCAAATATGCACCAACTGCATGATACAGGATACCGAATTACAGGCGTAAGACATGACGGATAACGATTATATACTTCGCTGCGTAGAGCTCGCCAAGAACGGCGAATACTACGTTGCCCCTAACCCGATGGTTGGTGCTGTGCTGGTGGTGCAAGGGGAGAGTGCTGACGGAAATTCAACTGAGTACGGAATTCACGGAAAAGACGGAAAGGAGTCAAAAGGCGAAAGAATATTTGCAGAAGGTTGGCATCGCAAGTTCGGGGAAGGGCATGCCGAGGTGGAGTGTTTCCGTGCCGCGGAGAAGCGGATGGAGGGATTGAGCTCAGAGGAGAAAGCCGCCCTGTATGACAGTATGACGCTGTACGTATCGTTGGAGCCCTGTTCGCATTACGGCAAGACTCCGCCTTGCGCCGACCTGATAATAAGCAAAGGCGTACGGCGCGTGGTAATCGGTTGTCTTGACCCGAACCCGCAGGTGGCAGGCAGAGGTGTGCAGAAGCTCCGTGACGCAGGCATAGAAGTAGTGGTCGGTGTGGAAGAACAGGCGTGCCGCCGGCTGAACAGGCGGTTCCTGTGCCTGCATGAGAAGAAACGTCCGTACGTGATTCTGAAATGGGCGCAGACAGCCGACGGGTTCGTGGATTATCAGCGCACGGACGGCAAGCCGCTGGTCATCTCCACGCCGGTCACCAAGCAACTGGTGCACAAGATGCGCGCGGAGAACATGGCAATCATGGTCGGGACACGCACAGCCCTGCTGGACAATCCTTCGCTGCTGACCACCCGCTGGGCGGGCAGAAACCCGATACGCGTAGTGGCGGACCGCCACCACCGCATCCCGTCAGACGCGAAGATATTCTCGCCTGACGCACCGACCATCGTCTATGACGAGCGCACCGACTGGCCGTTCATCCTGCAAGATCTGGCATCGCGGGGCATTCATTCCATCCTGGTGGAAGGCGGTCCTACGCTGCTCAAGCATATACTGGCAACAGGCATCTGGGACGAGATGCATATCGAAGTGGCGCCTGTGAGCATCGGCAATGGCGTACCTGCGCCGGACATCGTGCTGCCGGATACGTATGAGACGGTTGACGGGGCCAAGCTCTACACGATTTACCAACCGGAAACGCAAAAAAGCAATAATCCTTAAAAAGTGGCATACATTTTGCATACATTCAAATTATGAAATTAACACACCTATATTTGATAGCAACGGGCTGCGCGCTGATGCTCGGCATGAGCGGTTGCAACCTGTTCCAGCGCGACGCCAAGGAAGGTGCAGTGGTGCAGTTGGGCAACAACTACCTGTACCAGTCCGACCTGAATGCCGTCATGCAGTACGCCTCTACGGCGGAGGACAGTGTACGTTATGCCGAGCAGTTCATCCGCCGCTGGGCTACGGATATCCTTCAGTACCAGCAGGGCAAGGCGCACAGCACGCGGGAGATTGAGGCGCTGGTCGAGGATTATCGCCGCAGCCTGTATGTAGCGGAGTACGAACGGTACATTGTGGACAAACGTATGCCAAAGACCGTGAGCGATGCCGAGGCGGACACGTTCTATGTGCACCACCCTGACCGCTTTGTGCTTCAGGAGAACATTCTGCAGGGTGCGTTGCTGGTTGTGCCCAAAGACGCCCCATCGCAGGACGAACTCAAGAAGCGGATGAACGACCTGACCGAAGAAGCCAACCTCGAGTATATCGAGAAGTACGCCTACCAGTACGCCAGCGGTTACGAACTGTTCACCAGTCAGTGGCGTACAGGCAACCAGGTGCTGATGCGCATGCCTTCCAACCGATGGCAGAAGAACCTGGCGGCAGGCAAGCAGTATGCCGAACAGGACTCGGCATCAGTCTATCTGCTGCAGGTAACCGACTGCCGTCTGGCAGGCGAACCCATGCCGATTGAGTATGCGCGGCCGGGCATCGACAAGATGATTCTGTCTGAGCGGCGCGTCAAGTTCCTGCAAACGCAACGCCAGCAACTGTACGATGACGCCGTACGGTTCGGCAAACTGAAAATTGAAATGTGAAAGGAGAAAGAATAAACACATGCGTATGAAACGAATTCTATATATCTGCCTGCTGGCATGGGCTATACCCTGTCTGGCAGACGACAATGTCATCGACGAGGTCATCTGGATAGTCGGCGACGAAGCCATTCTCCGTTCGGAGGTGGAGGAGGAAAGACTGCGTGCCCAGTACGAGGGACAGGCAATACCGGGTGACCCGTATTGCGTCATTCCCGAGCAACTGGCTATTCAGAAGCTCTTTCTGCACCAGGCTGAACTGGACTCGGTGGAAGTGTCGGAATCAACCGTCAGTCACCAGGTTGACATGCGTATGAACTACTACATCTCACAGATCGGCTCGAAGGAGAAGATGGAAGAGTACTTCCGCAAGACGAGTTCGGAGATTCGCGAAGAGATGATGAAGTCCGTTCGTAACCAGATGACCATCCAGCAGATGCAGCAGAAGCTCACGGCGAACATCAAGCCCACGCCGGCCGAGATACGCCGGTTCTACAACAGCCTGCCGCAGGACTCCATCCCGATGATGCCGGCGGATGTTGAGGTGCAGATACTGAGCTTCGTTCCGCCCGTACCTCTCGAGGAGATAGAGCGTATCAAGGGCCGTCTGCGCGAGTTCACCGAGCGTGTGACCAGCGGTCAGGCGGACTTTGCGATGCTGGCGCGGTTCTATTCCGAGGACACGGAGAGTGCCAAGCACGGCGGTGAGCTGGGGTTTGTCGGACGCGGACAGCTCGTGCCGGAGTTTGCCGATGTGGCATTCAACCTCAACGACCCGAAGAAGGTCAGCCGTATCGTGGAGAGCGAGTACGGCTACCACATCATCCAGCTCATCGAGAAGCATGGCGAACGCATCAACTGCCGGCACATCCTACTCAAGCCGCGCGTATCAGCCACCGACAAGATGAACGCCCTGACGCGGCTGGACTCGATTGCCAAACTCATCCGCACCGACAGCATGACATTCGAGCAGGCTATCATCCGGTACTCCGAGGACAAGAACACCGTGATGAACGCCGGACTGATGACCAACCCGAATACCGGCGCATCTAAGTTCGAGTACCAGGACCTGCCCGCCGAGGTCGCAAAACAGATATACTCCATGAAGGAAGGAGACATATCCGAGCCGTTCGTGATGATGGACCCTACCAAGAACAAGGAGGTCTGCGCCATCGTCAAGCTCAAGCACAAGACCGATGTCCATCGCGCCAATCTGACCGATGATTTCCAGGCAGTCAAGGCCATGCTTGAGCAGAAGCTGTCGGCAGAGTTTATCCACAAGTGGATACTCAACAAGCAGAAAGACACCTACGTCCAGATTGACCCGCAATGGGCGAACTGCGACTTCGAATATCCCAACTGGAAACATTAGTGCGCAATGAAACGTCTGCTCGTCATACTGATGATTGCGATGCCGGTTATTCTGCCGGCACAGACTCTCGTGTATCTCGAGCGGGCGGACAACCTGCTCTTCGACCAGAACATCCTGCCGGATGCGCGTATCGTGATTGGCAATGTGGTGTTCCGTCACGACGATGCGCTCATGTACTGCGACAGCGCCAATTTCTACGAATCGAGCAACTCCCTCGAGGCGTTCGGACACGTGAAGATGGTACAAGGCGATACGCTCACCGGCTACGGGGACCAGCTCTTCTACAACGGCAACACGAAGATTGCCCGTTTGAGGCAGAACGTACGCCTGCTGCACCACGAGGCTGTTCTAACCACCGACAGCCTGAACTACGACCGTGTACAGGACATAGCCTATTACTTCACCGGCGGCAAGATTGTAGATGACCTGAACACACTCACATCGCGTTGGGGGCAATATACACCGTACAACAAACATGCAACGTTCCGCGATACCGTTCATCTGGTGAACGACCGCTTCACGATGGACACCGACACTCTGCTGTACGACACCGAGTCGCATGTGGCGGAACTGGTCAGCCCGACGGTTATCCTCTATGAGAAGGAAACGACCATCCTCTCGTCCAGCGGCCTGTACAACACCCGCACAGAGGAGTCGCAACTGTTCAACCGTTCACAGGTCATTCACAACGACGGCAAGTTCCTTACCGGCGACACCATCTATTACGACAAGAAGCAGTCCTTCGGTCAACTGTTCGGTCATATCGAGGTGGTCGATTCCACCCAGCAGGTTACCCTGCGCGGCAACTACGGCGAGATGTATGAGGACGGTTCGCCGGCGTCCTTGCACCCAGACTGGGGTTCGCACGGCTTTGCCACGCGCGAGGCGTTACTCGAGCACTGGGGCGACAGCCTGCATACGTACATGCACGCCGACACCCTGTTTACCGAAGAACTGGCTCTGTCCGACACCCTCCCGCGCGACAGCACGTACCAGCGTGTCCGCGCGTACCACAACGTGCGCATCTACCGCGACGACATGCAGGGAGTATGCGACTCGGCAGTATATCTCGGCAACGATTCCATCGGCAAAATGTATAGCAATCCTGTCTGCTGGAACGACAACAACCAGGTGGCTGCGGACAGCATCTACGTCTATTTCCGCAACGAGGAAGTGGATTACGCCCACGGCATGGGCTCGGCTATCTGCATCCAGCAGCACGACCTGCTCCACTACAACCAGATGAGCGGCAAGGAGATTATCGCCCATGTGCGTGACGGCGACGTCTATCGCATCGATGTCAACGGCAATGCCGAGACGGTGTTCTTCCCCGTTGACGAGAAGGACCACACGCTCAGTGGCTGTAACCGTACGCAGAGCAGTTTCGTCAAGGTCTTTATGCAGAAGCGCAAGGTGGACCATGTGCTGTTCACTACCGCCACGACCGGTACGATGTATCCTATGGACCAGGTCACCGATGCCGTGATGCACCTGGGAGCGTTCTTCTGGGCGGAGGACGAACGGCCGCGCGTGCCCGCCGATGTGCTGCTCAATGTGCCGCGTACACCGAGGGGCGAAAAGAAGAAGGTGAGCGCCTCGGTTGATGAGGATGAACAAGAAGAGGGAAACGGCAATACCACAAAACCCAAAATCAACAAACCACGCAAATAACGAAACGACAATATGAAACGTACTACAACATTCATTTTCATCCTGCTGCTTGCGGCAGGCATGATGGCAGAGGAAGCCATTGGGGGCTTCGGCTTCCATATCGGTTACGCCGCTCCTACACTGCGCATCAACTCACCTACCACCAAGACCTTGGAGACTATCCCGATGAACGGCATGAAAGTCGGCTTCAGTTACGACGCCACCATCGTCAAGGGTTTCGGCACGACGCTCGGGCTGAACTACACCTTCGGCACCTATAACTCCAAATGGACAAAAATCAGCGACCTGACTACGGACGAAACCCGTTACCGTGACACGTATCAGGGACTGGAGATTTTCTGCGACTGGCAGTACAAGTTCGAGATTGCAGGTGATACCTATCTGATGCTCTACACCGGTCCGACCATCCAGTGTCATCTCTCACTCAAGGAGCAGGAGTATATCCGCAGTAGTGCTACAGGCAGCACGAGCAAACAGACGCGCTACGGGTATGAGTACCGCGACAACGAGTCGTTTGAGGATTACAAGCGTGTGAACGTCACCTGGGGCATAGGCGCAGGATTCCAGTACAGGCAGTTCTTCGTACGCGGCGGATACGACTTCGGTCTGTTCAATCCATACCGTTACGATACGTTCAAGGCAATGGGCATCACCACCTCCGACTACTACACCCGCGGACGGTTTGACCAGTGGCAAATCAAACTCGGTGTGTACATCTGGCAAAATTAGACCGCTAACGCTAAAAGAATAAAGACCGCTACGCTGAAAGAACAAAGACTGATTAGGCTTTTATCTTTTTCCTTTGAGTACAAAGCACGGTCTTTCGACTAAAAAGTTATGATTCCTCCGCAGACCATCGATAAGATTTTCAGTGCCGCCAAGATTGAGGAGGTGGTAGAGGATTATGTGCCCCTTAAGAAGCGCGGTGCCAACCTCATCGGTCTCTGTCCGTTCCACTCGGAGCGTACAGGATCGTTCACCGTGTCGCCGAGCAAGGGAATCTTCAAGTGCTTCGGTTGCGGCGAGAGCGGCAATGCTGTGGGGTTCGTCATGAAGATTGAGAACTGCTCGTACGCCGATGCCTTGCGCACCTTGGCGAAGAAATACCACATCGAGATTGAGGAGCGCCAGCTCACACCGGAGGAACAGCAGCATCAGGATGACCGCGAGGCGATGTTCGCCGTCAACGAATGGGCGAACAAATGGTTTCAGGAGCAGTTGTGGGACACGCCCGAGGGACAGGCGATTGGGCTCAAGTACTTCCGCGAGCGAGGCATGCAGGACACCACCATACGCAAGTTCGGACTCGGTTTCTCGCCGAACAAAGGCACAGCACTCACCGATGCCGCGCACAAAGCCGGATATACCGACAAGTACCTGACCAACGACCCAGACACGCTCATCGGCTGTGGCGTGTGCGGCAAGAACGAGAAGGGCGAGGTCTATGACCGCTTCCGCGACCGCGTGATGTTCCCCATCTTCACCACCTCCGGCAAGACCGTCGCCTTTGCGGGACGTATCCTGCGCAAGAAGTTTGACAAGGAAGGCAAGGAGATAGCCGTAGGCAAATATGTCAACTCGCCGGGATCGACCATCTACTCCAAGACCAACGAGCTTTATGGTCTGTTCCAAGCCAAGCAGTCCATCTCACGCAAGGACCTCTGCTACCTGGTGGAGGGACAGATGGATGTGCTATCCATGCACCAGGCGGGTATTGAGAATGTGGTGGCATCCGGCGGCACAGCGCTCACCCAAGCGCAGGTCAGGCTCATCAAGCGATTCACCACCAACATCACCGTCCTCTACGATGGCGATGCCGCAGGTATCCATGCCGCCATCCGAGGTATAGATATGTTCCTGAGCGAGGGATTCTTTGTCAAGGTTGTCCTTCTGCCCGACGGCGAGGACCCGGACTCCTACGCACGCACGCACGACGCTTCGGAGTTCATCACATTTATTGAGCAGCACCAGCAGGACTTCATCCGTTTCAAGGCTCAGTTCAGTTGGGAGCAGGTCAAGAACGACCCGAGTAAACGCTCCGAGCTGACACACGACCTGGTGCAGTCCATCGCGCTCATACCCGATGAGATAACGCGTTACGAGTATATCCGCGACTGCGCCCAACTGCTGCAGACCTCAGCCGAGGTGCTGTCGCGTGCCGTGGAGCAGCAGCGCCGCGAAAGGCGTAAGAACGCCGCCGAGGAGTACAATGCCCAGCGCCGTGAGAAGGAGCGCGCAACTATCCTGCCGCGGACCGATGCGTCGGCAGCAGAGTCCGCACAACCGGCTGAAGCCAAGCCTGAACCCGCCAAACCCGCCATGACCAAGACCGAGCAGAACATGCGCAACCTG
Source organism: Paludibacteraceae bacterium (assembly GCA_017444065.1). Lineage (GTDB taxonomy): Bacteria > Bacteroidota > Bacteroidia > Bacteroidales > Paludibacteraceae > Colicola. The sequence goes on from JAFSXJ010000120.1 coordinate 30,547, forward strand.
ACGCAACTGCTCATCCGATATGGCGACCGGCCATATATCCAATTCCGGAACGGCACATCCATCACAGTGGGAGCATACCTGCTGCAGGAACTGGCCAAGGACAATGTGACCATAGCCCTGCCTACCGACCGGCGCATCTTCGATGAGTTCAATGCCCATCAGAACGACGAGGGGTTTGTTTCCGAGAAGTTCTTCACCTTCCATCCCGACCCCGAAATCAACGCCCTGGCGTGTGACCTGGTGGCGGACAAGTATGAGTTGTCAAGCATCTTCTCGAAGGTGGCGATTTCCGAGAATGTCGTGCAGCAGGTCGAGCAACGTTCGGAGCAGGACCTGCTGAACGAACTGGTGCCGCAGCTGTTGTGCGAGCTCAAGCTCAATATCATCAACGAGCGCATCACCGAAGTGCAGAAACTGATGAAGCAAACCTCGCCCGACGACCCGCAATCGCTTCAACTACTCAGCCAGCTCAACAGCCTCAATTCCGTCAAGCGCACCATCTGCAAGTACCTCGGCAACCGGATGAGGTGATATCGTGCTTCTAGAATCAGAGACATCCGGAATATCCGGACATGTATCGCAGTAGGGAGCATGAAGGGGTTAAGTAGAGGGCAAGTAGAGGTTTACTCGGGAGATCAATACCGCACAGCGGTGAGGAAGAGCCCTTCGGGCGGAGCGGACTGGCCGGCAGCCTGACGGGAACGTGATTCGATTATCGCCTCAAACTCACGGGGCGATAATTTGTGTCTGCCAACCTCAAACAACGTACCCACCACAGCGCGAACCATATTCCTGAGGAATCGGTCGGCAGTAATCGTGAAGACTGCACCATCTTCCTCTGTCCGCCACTGCGCCTCCGTAATGGTGCAGATAGTGGTCTTGACATCGGTATGGACCTTGCAGAACGAGGCAAAGTCATGCATGCCGAGCAAGATATGTGCCGCAGTATTCATTAAATCATAGTCAAAAGGTACGGGCGTATACGTGCGCGTTGCGTACGCGAAGGGGTCTTTGCGCGTCGTTATGCGGTACTCGTACGTACGGCTCACGGCCGAGAACCGCGCATGCAAGTCATCCGCCACAGGATAGATGCGACGCACGGCTATATCCATCGGCAAGAACCTGTTCAGGCGCGAGACCGACGGCGGTTCGGTACCTATATCGAAGTGCGCGAACATCTGCTCGGCATGCACGCCAGCATCTGTCCGTCCGGCGAACGTGAGTGCCACAGGCTGACGAAGGATGGTGCGGAACGCATCCTCCATCACACTCTGCACCGTAACACCGTTAGGCTGAACCTGTGAGCCGTGGTAGTGCGTACCCTTATATGCGAACTCGATGAAGTACCTCATTTATCTCAGGACTTAGTTTCAATCTATACGCCGCCCATGCGGCAACGACGATGAGCAGCGAACGCAGCAGTCCGCTCAGCCAGATGTTCGTGACCGGCATGTAACGCACACATGCCCAGTTCAGGGCAAACAGCAGTACCAACAGCACAATGGTCAGCAGATGCCGGCGCGCCAGGATAGGACGGCCGATAACGAGCCGCACGGTAACTATCGCCAGTGCATAGTACGTGACATCGGCGATGAGTGTCGCCAGCGCAGCACCGTCCATGCCCCAACGCGGGATGAACAGGTTGTTCAGCACCAACGCAAGTGCCGTCAGGATGAACGAGAACAGCAGCGAGAACGGATAGAACCGCGAGTAACTGAGTGCCGTCAGCGCGAATTGGAACGTGGCAACGAACAGTTGGCCCAGCCCCAGCAGCAGCACCGTACGGCGTGCCACAGCATAGGTCGCACCGTTAGGCAGGATAGCGAAGATGATGTCTATATTCACCCATATGACCGCCAGTATGAGTCCGCCTACGAGCAACAGGTTGCCGCTGACCTGCCCCAGCAGCGTGGCTGCCTCGGCACGGTCGTTGTTCTTGATGGCCAACGACAGTTGCGGCGAAGCAATCGACGTGAGCGAACGGTACGGGATACTGACCATAACCGCCATATAGGTGGCGATGGCAAAGATGCCTGTGTAGTTCAGCCCCATCTGTGCCGTGATGAAGAACGACGACAGCGTAGGTGCAAGCACTGACACGACTGCCGACAGGATGAGAAACGCCGTATATAGCAGGTACTTGCGCACCAGCGGACGGTTCTGATGCAGATAGCCGAAATCCGGCTTGAGGCTGATGCCACCGAGCGAGAACAGATACACTGCATTGCACACAGCCGCCAAGGCATACACGCCGATGAGCGACCAGACGAAGCCGTCCATCGTCAGCACACCGAACGCATACAGCACATATACCACCAGCAGACCTACACGCGTCAGCAGCTCGCGCACCGCACGAGGCACAACGATATGCATCCGCACGTTGGCGTTCGTCTCGAACACCGTCTGGTAGAGCATAAAAAACGCCAGTGGAAGAACGAGGTAGTAGTAATTGACGAACAGCGGACTCTTCTCCCCGAACCATTGGCTGAGCGGCGTGTAGCACAAGAGAAACAGCAGAGCCACCGACAGGAACCCTACCATCGGCACAACCAGCGTCCAGAAAAAGAAACCATGCTCTTCGCGTTCGGCTGTTTTGAAATAAGGATAGAAACGGAGAATAGAGGAATTGGTGCCGAGTTGCGCCAGACCGATGAACAGCGTGGCGGCGTCAATCAGCACTCGCGCCAGACCAATCTCCTCTGCTGTAAGGAAACGCGTGATAACAAAGAACGTTGTAACAAAGCCCACCGCCACGCCAAGATACGTGACGATGGTGCCTTTGATACTCTGCTTTGCTATGACGCCCATAGTCATTTAACAGCCAAAATTGGCTGTTGGCTTTACTTCTCAATGCTCAACAGCTCCACCTCGAAGATAAGCGTCGAGTACGGAGGAATACTGCCTGCAGCACGCTCACCGTAGCCAAGCTCCTGCGGGATATAGAACTTGAACTTCGAGCCTACAGGCATCAGCTGTACACCTTCCGTCCAACCCGGAATAACCTGGTTGAGTGCGAACACGATAGGCTCACCGCGGTCCACGCTACTGTCAAACACCGTGCCGTCGGTCCGCGTGCCGTGATAGTGCACTTTCACGCGGTCGGTAGCAGCAGGTTTCTTGCCCTTGCCCATCTTCAGAACCTCGTACTGCAAGCCGCTCTCCGTAACAATAACGCCCTCGCGCAGTTTGTTCTCGGCAAGGAACTTCTCGCCCTGCTCCTTCGTCTCGCCGTACTTGATGTAGTTCAGCGTAGCCTGGATATACTCGCCCGCCGTACGCCCATCGAACTGGCTGTCGTCACCCGACAGACCGTTGATGAAGCCTTGCTTGATAAGTGCAAAGTCGGTGGTCAGCGACGGCTCACCAATCAGGCCGTTGGCCTCCTGGTCCTTGATGCTCTTGCCAATCTGCTCACCCATGTTCTTGAGTTGAGGATTGTGCACGTTCTCTTTCACACCCTTGTTGACGTACTTGATAAGGTCAGCTTTCTTTGCGCCGAGTGTATCGTCAGCCAGCACATACGTGGCTATATCGTTGCCGTTCAGCAGACCGAACGCATAGTTCAGCGAGTCGTTCAGGGTCTTGAGCGCAACGGTCTTTGCCTTGCGCGGGCAGGTACCCTTGATAGGCTTGCCGGCTTTCTCGGTCGAACCTTGCGAAGCGGCATACTGGTCCTGGAAGAACTGACGGGCGGCATCCTTGTCCATCACGGTGGTGTCATGCTCCAGACCGTTGACCAGACCTTGGAAGAACAGTTTCTCGTTGAGCGTCCATGCTGGGTTGTCTGCCAGACCGTTCTTCTCGCTCTGCTTGATGCTCGAACCGATGTTCCTGCCTATACGCGCCTCTTCGGTCAGTTCAGGGATTGAGCCTTCATAACCGGCCTGCAGGGCGTCGATGAACTCTGTGATTGCCTCAGCCGAACTGTCGTTGCGCAGATAGTACGACTTGATTTGTGAACCGTTGGCGATACCCAGAGCGAAGTTGATACTGTCGTTCATGTTCGCCAACTCTGCTTGTTGTGCGGTGTACGTGTTGCCGCACGAAACCATTGCCATTGCGGCAAGGATGATAACTGATAATTTCTTCATTGTATTGTTGTTTTTTCGTTGATTCAATAGCAGCCATGCATGGCTGCTGACTATACGAGTTGCAGTATTATTCTATTCCTAATAGTTCCACCGTGAACACCAGTGCGGAGTATGGCGGTATGGTGGCCCCGGCACCGCGTTCGCCATAACCGAGGTGGTAAGGGATGAACAGTTTGTATTTCGAGCCTACGGACATCAGTTGCAGTCCCTCCGTCCAGCCGGCTATCACGCCATTGAGCGGGAACGAGATAGGCTCGCCTCTCTTGTAACTACTATCAAATACCGTGCCATCAGGCAGCGTACCCTCGTAATGAACGCGAACGGTGTCTGTTGCTTTGGGTTTCTGCCCCAGGGTGGCATCCAGTACCTCGTACTGCAAACCCGAAGGTGTAACCTTCACACCCTGACGCTTGGCGTTCTCGGCAAGGAATGCTTCACCGGCAGCCTTGGCGGCTACAGAAGCCTTCTCCTCCAACTCAGCGAAGAACTTGTTCACTGCCTGCTGGGCTTCCTGAAAACTGATCTGAGGTTTGTTGCCCTCTAAAATGTCCTGAATACCGGCAGCAAGGTCGGCGTACGCCAACTCATTTACTCCGCTGGACTTGAGTTGCTGGCCTAATGAAAGGCCTAATCCATAAGAAATCTTATCCATAAATACATTTACAATTTATTCATTTACTATTTTGTCATTTAGCGAGTTCGAGGTATCGGGACAGATATTTGCCGATGATGTCGAACTCGATGTTCACTTCTGTGCCGACTTCAATATATTGGAAGTTCGTATTTTCGTAGGTATAGGGGATAATACAAACGGACACGTACCCCTTATCGCCCTGCACGTCAGGTTCGCAGACGGTCAGACTCACGCCATTGATGGTCACCGAGCCTTTATCGACGCAGAAGTAGCCGCGTTTGATCATCTCCGGCGTAGAGTGATACGCAAAACGGAAGTACCACGAGCCGTCGGTCTCGCGACGCTCGATGCAGGTGGCTTTCTGATCCACATGCCCCTGTACGATGTGCCCGTCAAGTGCCTTGTCAAGAGTCATGGCGCGCTCCAGATTGACGAAATCTCCCACCTTGAGGGCATCCAGATTAGTCAGCCGCAATGTCTCCTGCATGGCGGTGACGGTATAGGTGTCCGCGTCCGAGCTGACAACCGTCAGGCATACGCCGTTGTGCGCTATCGACTGGTCGATGCTGAACGCATCCCCGAACGGGTTGCGCAGCGTGAAGTGTTTGTTGGTTTGCTCCTGCTCAATCTTAACGACCTGAGCCATGGCCTCTACGATTCCTGAAAACATCTTGCAACGGGAAATCCAATTTAGTTAATACAAATACATATACTGCCAGCAGACCTGTACCTATCGCCATCATCCACCACATATTACTGATGAAGTACAGCCGCAGCGCGTAATATACTGCCAGCAATCCGACCGTGAACAGCGTATAAAGTCCTATCCGCTTCATGTCGTATGGGATGGGTGCTTTCTTCTGACCGATGAAATACGACAGCCACATGATGCAGAAATAGCAGATAAGACTGCTGCCACAACTTGCCCAGTAACCTATTATAGGCACGAACACCACTTGCAGCACCAGCGTTATCACCAGACCGATCAGCGAGAAGTACGCACCCCACTTGGTCTCGTCCGTCAACTTGTACCAGAACGAGAGGTTGAAATATATACCTTGGAACACATACGTCCACAGCACCACCGGCACAATCTTCAGTCCCTCCCAGTACGCGCTGGAAACGATGTAGCGGAAGATGTCAAGGTAGAAGATGACGCCTAACAGAATCAGGTACGAAAAGATGATGTAATACTTCATCGCATCGGCGTACGCTTCCACCGATTGCCTGTCCTTATGCTTGCTGAACACGAACGGCTCGTAGGCGTAGCGGAACGCCTGCGTAAACATCATCATCACCATCGCCACCTTGAAGCACGCGCCGTAGATGCCCAGTTGCGCCTGAGCATCCGCGCCGGTATATAAGTATGGGAAGAGGATGCGGTCGAGCGTCTGGTTCATGATGCCTGCTACACCCAATACCAGCAGCGGCAGCGAGTAACGGAGCATCTGCCTGAGCACACCCGCGTCAAACGTGCCGCCTTTCGGCATGGTGAACGGCAGCAACACGAGCGTCTGGATGCTTGTGGCAAGGATATTGCTCAGGAACACGTAGAACACGTCGTTCTTGCCCAGCACAACGAGGAACAATATATTGAATGCGATATTCAGCAGCACGAACAGCAGTTTCAGTCCGGCAAAGAGCAGCGAACGTTTCTGCTGTCTGAGGTATGCGAACGGGATGCACGCAAAGGCATCGATAGCCACGGTCACGAACATCATCGCCACGAACTCGGCGTGCCCCGCATAGCCCAAAACGTCTGCTAATGGTTGGCGGAACAGCACCACCAGTGCAGCAAACAGCGCACTCGTGGTCAGCAGACACAGGAAAGCCGTCTTATATACCGTTGCAGCGTTCTGATCCTCGCGGTTGGCGAAACGGAAGAAGCCTGTCTCCATCCCATAGGTGAGGATCACCAACAGCAGTGCCGTCCACGCGTACAGGTTCGTCACGATGCCGTAGTCTGCCGTCTGCTTCAGTACGTAGGTATAGAGCGGCACCAGCAGGTAGTTGAGGAACTTGCCCACTATACTGCTCACTCCGTAGATGGCGGTGTCCTTCGCCAAGGATTTCATCTCAGACAGTTAGCATTTATTCATTTACGATTTACCATTTATTTGCCTGCAACAATCAATACAATTTCGCCCTTGGGCGGTTGCTCTTTGAAATGCTGTGCCAACTCCGCCAGCGTGCCGCGCACGGTCTGCTCGAATAGCTTGCTTATCTCGCGGCTGACAGATGCCTGTCGTTCTCCGCCCAGCACCTCGGCAAGTTGTTCTAATGTTTTCACCAGCCGGTAGGGCGACTCGTAGATGATCATCGTGTGCTCTTGTTCCGCCAGCAGTTGCAGGCGTGTCTGACGGCCTTTCTTCTGCGGCAGGAAACCCTCAAAGTAAAAGCGCTCACACGGCAGACCTGAATCGACCAATGCAGGCACGAAAGCCGTAGCGCCGGGCAGGCACTGCACCTCCACACCGCGCGCCACACATGCCCTGACAAGCATGAATCCCGGGTCGCTTATACCGGGCGTACCGGCATCGCTGACCAGTGCCGCCCGCTCGCCGGCTGCTATCTGGTCGGCTATACGTTCGCAGGTCTCGTGCTCGTTGAACTTGTGGTGCGCCCGCAGCGGCGTATGGATGTCGTAGTGCTTGAGCAGCACGGAGGTGGTACGCGTATCTTCCGCGTAGACCACATCCACCTCACGCAGCACGCGCAGTGCACGCAAAGTGATGTCCTCCATATTTCCCACCGGCGTGGGTACTACATACAGCATACGGAACCTTTCTAACCTGTATTATTGAAAGCGGCGGCGCAGCACATTCAGGAACAACTCGTAAGTCGATGATTGCTTGTCCCAGCCAAACTTCTCAACAAACGTTACAGCCTCGTCCAGCGAGTGCAGGTTGTTCAGTTCGGTGAGCGTCTGCTGCAGTTTCTCGGCATTGCCGGCAAACAGTTCGCGCTGGAACAGGAATCGGTCACCTATCGACACAGCCTGACGTATATCCGTCACGGGCGTGCCGAACAGCGATGTCTGTTGCGGAGCACGCGGCGCCTCCGGCTTGGTTTGCTCAACCACGGGCTGCTCTACTATCGGTTCAGCCACCGGCTCGGGTTTCACTTCCGGCTGAGGTTCGGGTTCAACGACGGGCTGAGGCTCAGGCGCAACAACTGGTGCCTGTTCTGCTAATGGCTCCGCTGCCACTTCCGTTTGTTCCGTGGGTTCCGTACTCAACACTTGTTCTTCGCTTTCCTCCTCCGGCAACTCAATGGTTGCCTCTTCTTCCTCGGGATAAACAAGTTCGACCTCTACATCGGGATCAGGAGTAACCTGTACGCCCGCGTCCAGTATCTCCTGTATCCGTGCCATGTGGCCTTTCAGAGCCTCGGAACTCTGATGAAGCTCATCCATGACAGGTGTAATGCTGCCCATACTTCTCTCCAGCGCAGCAATGCGGGCGTCCAAGGCATTCAGCCGCGACTCCAACGCCTCGAAATATTTGATCAGTTCGTTCATAAAAATGTCAACTTTCAATTGTCAATTATTTTGTCGCGTCTTCCAGCTTGCGCATCATGATGAACATGAACAGAGCGGAAACAGCGCAAACGCCGATGAATACCGACCAAACGCCCCACAGCGGCATCTCGCCCCACAACGACGAGCCTACCGATACAAGGAAGTTACCCACTGCTGTTGCCACAAACCAGAAACCCATCATCATACCTTTGTACTGCGGAGGTGCAACCTTGCTCACAAACGATATACCCATCGGGCTGAGCAGCAGTTCGGCAAAAGTAAGGATAAGATAGGTCAGTATCAGCACGTTGGGATTGACGAACGTCTTTTCATCCAAACCAAGCGTAGCCTGTACCGCAGGCGAGTTGAGGTTATACGAGCACACGGCGATGAACACGTATGCCAGTGCAGCAACCACCATGCCGTAGGCAATCTTACGCGGAGCACTCGGCTCTTTGCCCTTGTCTGCCAACGCACCGAACACAGCCATCGAGATAGGCGTCAATGCTACCACATAGAATGGGTTGAACTGCTGGAAGATAGGAGCGGATATACCTATCTCGGCGGGATGGTTAAAGTATTTGTACACCAGTGCGCCAATGACAGTCACTCCTACGCAGGCCCAGACAGTCTTGGCTTTCCGGGTGTTCTTGCCGAACACGCCGAACAATGCATACACCAATATGGCAACCAGCACCAGATTGATGATGTCGAACGCCATCGTTTGTACGCCCGTTACGGTCGGGGTGACAAACTCGTTGGCGAAATATGTCAGCGTCAGACCGTTCTGGTGGAACGCCATCCAGAAGAAGATAACCACAGCAAACACCATAAACAGGGCGACCATACGTTTGCGTGTCTGCTCGGGACTCAGCGTCTCAACTTGCACCCCGCCGGACTGTGCAGCCTGCTTGGCGGTGTTCTCCACGTGCTTGAACCACGGGCGGCAGAAATAGTAGATCGCTATACTCAGTACCAGCGATGCACAAGCCACCATGAACGCAAAGTGATAACTGTCGTTCACGCTGTAGCCCAGCGACTCCTGTGCCCACGCCATGATCTTCACGGCGGCTGTCGGAGCGAACATCGCACCTATGTTGATTGCCATATAGAACAGCGAGAATGCTGCGTCACGACGGTCAGCATACTTCGGGTCATCGTACAGGTTACCCACCATCACTTGCAGGTTGCCCTTGAACAGACCCGTGCCCAACGATATGAACAGCAACGCAGCCAGCATGGCTATCATCGCTACAGTCACATTGCCGCTCTCCACGCCACCGAGAGGGACAGCCAACAATACATAGCCGAGGAACATGATTAAGATACCAATGGTCACGCACTTGCCGTAACCGATCTTGTCAGCAATGATACCGCCTACCAACGGCAGGAAATAGACAAATGCTAAAAAGCCCGAATAGATGTATCCGGCTGCGGCAGGTGACAGACCGAAGTTGGCACGCAGGAAGAGTGCAAAGACGGCAAGCATGGTGTAGTAACCGAAACGCTCGCCGGTGTTGGCCAAAGCCAGGGCGTAAAGCCCTTTGGGTTGATTGTCAAACATAATATACTGTGTTAAATTAGTTATTGCTTACAAGATCAGCCATGCATGGCTGATGGCTCAACAAGGATGGATATAGTGACACCAGTGGTGGGTGTCGGGTACGCGGCCGTACTGTATGTCGCGGATAGCGCGGTACAGGCGTTCGCACACGGGTCCTGCCTGCTCACCGTACTCATAGATGGTGCCGTTGTCGGGGTCAATGATGCGCGAGATGGGCGAGATAGCCGCACCTGTGCCACATGAAGCGGCTTCCTGAAATTCTGATAACTCCGTCACGGCAATCTTCCTGCGCTCAACGCTTATGCCTAAGTCACCACAGAGGGTCATCAGGCTATCGTTGATGATGCTCGGCAGGATGGATTGCGACAGCGGTGTGACATAGGTGTTCTGCTTGACGAGGAAGATATTCGCGCCGCCGCACTCGTCCAGATACTTGTGCTCTTCAGAATCGAGGAACAGCACGCCCATGCCTTGCTCGTGTGCCGGTTCGGTGGCGCGGAACGACGAGGCGTAGTTGCCACCGACTTTCCATTGACCTGTTCCGAGAGGTGCGGCTCTATCCACATGACGGTTGATGATGAACGGCGTTGTGCCGAAGCCTGCGGGGAAGTACGGACCGATAGGTGTCACCACCACACAGAACTCAAACTCCTGCGCCGGACTGACTCCTACTTTCGGCGTGGTGCCGAAGAGGATAGGGCGGATATACAGCGTTGCGCCTGTCTCATACGGCGGCAGATAGTCGATGTTCATGCGGACAGCCAGTTCGCAAGCTTCGATGAACAGGTCGGTCGGCACAGGTGCCATGTACATCGCTTCCGCCGACTGCTGCATGCGCTGGGCGTTCATCTCCGGACGGAAGATGCTCACCTTGCCGTCCACCGTGCGATAGGTCTTAAGTCCCTCAAACGCCTGCTGCGCGTACTGCAAAGCCGTAGCCGCAGCGTGAAGAGGTATAGTCGGGTCGGACGTGGCGTAGGGTTTGCTCCATACGCCGTTCGCATAGTGACTCCTGACGATATAATCCGTCGGAGTGTACGAGAATGTTAAATGTGTCCAGTCTATATCTTTCATTCTATAGGTCCGTTTTCCATTAGTTCGTCCAAGATGCTTGTGCCGTCGCCCCAGTACTTCTCCAGATCCGTCAGCACAAACTGTTCTGTCCGTTTGAGCGGTGCAGTCGGGCTGTCGGGTTTGTTGCGCAGCAGACGAATGATGACGTCGTGCAATCCTTCGTTGAGATCAATGAGCCACTTCGTCTCCCGCTCGTAGAACGGTGCAAAGAAGTCTGCGTAGTAATCCCAATAAGGTGACTTGCCGTAGGCGCTGCGTAATGCCATCCAGTGCTGGTGCTGCCAGTGTTGCTGGTAACTGATCTGCACATCGCGGGTCAGCTGCTTGTGCTCTACTTTCAGTACCGGCACGGTCAGCGTCACCTCATGCCCCTGTGCATCGTGAATCAGGCATCTGTTCCTATACGTCTGCTTCACGAACGACTCCTGCACCTCTATCAGCACCTCGCCTTGGGCAGCAAAGTACGCTTCGTACCATGCCTTGGGAGCCATATATGCGGTCGGGAGAGTCATGATTCAATGGCGTATCAGCCAAGTTTGGCTGATTTATTCTGCTCGCAGTCCTAACCGGTTCCAACGGATATGTCCTTTGCCCCACGGCTTGTCTTTCTCTATGCTCAGCCACACGAAGATAGGCTGTCCTACTATATGGTCTTCCGGCACAAATCCCCAGTAGCGGCTGTCGGCACTGTTGTGGCGGTTGTCGCCCATCATCCAGTAGTAATCCATCTTGAACTCGTACTCCTCACCAATTCGGATAGGCTGGAACTCGTAGGCATCGGCGATGCGCTTGTAAATCCAGTAGTTCTGCTCGGTAATCATCAGCCGGTCGCCTTTCTTCGGGATATATATCGGCCCGTAGTTGTCCCGCGTCCAGTCGTTATGCCCCAGCGGATAGACTGCTCCGCCGTACTGCTCCGGCTCAACTTGGATATTTACTACATGCGGATTCTTCTCCAGTTGCTCCTTCATCTCCTGCGTCAGCGGGAAGTGATATACGCCCGCCTCCACCAGCACACGGTCATCCTGGCTGATACCAATCTTGTCCATGTAGCTCTTCGACAGCACATGTCCGTCAGTCTGCACGAAGTAGTTCAGTTGTGCGTAAGGATGCGTCGGCTCCTGTTCGCCGTTGATGTAGATGACATTGTCAATAATCTGTAGTGAATCTCCCGGCGTCCCCACACAACGCTTCACATAGTTCTCACGGCGGTCCACCGGACGCACCACGATATCACCGAAAATATCCTTACGGTGATTAACCACTGCACGACCTTGGTAATGGCACAATGTATAGTAGTCAGGATTCTGATATTTGGTGCAAACGGTATCCCCGGCAGGGAAGTTGAATACCACAATGTCACCTTTCTGCGGACTCTTCCACCCCGCCAGACGCTTGTACTCCCAGTGCGGGTTGTCCAGATAGCTCTTTCCTCCGCCCAACCATTCGGGGAAAGTGTGTTGCACCAGCGGCATCGACAATGGCGTCTGCGGCACACGTGCGCCGTAGCCCATCTTCGACACGTACAGGAAGTCGCCCACACGGAGTGTTTTCTCCAGCGACGAAGAAGGAATCTGATAGTTCTGGAAGATATAAATATTGATGAAATACACCGCCACCAGCGCAAACACGATGGCGTCTATCCACGAACAGATGGTGTATAGCAGACTGTTCGCTTGCGGGTTCTCTGGTTCGCCTTTCCCGGCAGGTTTGTACTTGCGCCACCAGCTCCACGGGATATACTTCGTGGTGAACACATCAGCAATCAGCGGCAGCAACAGCAGCCACCAAAGGCTCTTCCAATCGCCCCACGCCACCCAAATCACAAACGCCACATACAGCGTGCACCATATTCCCGCACGCACCCATCCACCTCGCGGTGTCTCCAAGATTCTATTCTTAAATGACTTCATTTGTAATAATCTTATTTCAAACGTTCAAAAAGCCTTTCCACACATGCTCGTTTGCGCACATACATCCGTAAGCACACAAAAAGTTTACAAAGATACGAAAAAAAAATGAAATATGCAAATTTTTCGGAGTATTTTTGTATATTTTGAGAAAGATGGAATTTTTGTCATGAAATTGTCATGATTTTGCGCATATTGGTGGAGATGCGCGTGAAAAGCGAGTTTGGCACGGTTTTTGTTGCATTAAGAGATGAGCCAATCAGCCGAATATGGCTGATAAATATTCGGTTACAAGCCCGTCACATATGGGCAATCTCCCTAAAATCACCCCTTAATCACACAGGAACGACCCGGAAATCACCCCGATTTGGGTCGAGTCCGGGTCGTATCCATATCGACTCCGGATTGTAGTCGAGTTGTGTCCGGATTGGATATGTACTAAGTACGTGCGAGATCAGTCTGTTGTCACTTTTTGGTGTAGATTTCGGTAAAAGAGTTGTCGCCTTCCTGGAAGTTGCGGATGAGGGTGAGCTTTTTGCCTTCGAGTGTGTACTTGATCTGCTCGTCGTATCCCTCCCAGTCCGGAATGAACTCTTCCTGGTCTCCGTGAATCCAGCCGTGTTTCTGATAGTGGAGCGTGAGGATATCATCTTTTGTTTCGTACTCACCCTCCATAACCATCATGTCGTGAGCTTCCGATTCGCCTGGTGCGTGTGCTTCGTCAGTAAAGCGGAAGTTCTTTCCGTCTTTGATAATGAGGGTATATACCCCATACCAGCCGCTATCGGGTGCCGGGTCGGTCTGATACACCCATGTACCTTGCAGCGGATTGGCTGCATTGTTACCGTCACAAGATGTGAATGCCAGTACGCTTGCTACAAGCGCGATGGCGAAGAATAAGGATTTTTTCATGATTCAGAATGGATTATAGTTTATTTAATCAGTTTGGCAATGTGCGCAAAGAACTCAGCGACCACGACATCGGTCAGGCGCATCGGGTAACTCTCCAGGGCGGTGCTGTTCTCCACAAGCCGCTTGATTTTCGTCCAGTCTTTCACCCAGTCAGCCCCTTGTGCTTTGTTGTACTGGGTTATGGTTCCGTGGTCCTTGTCCACCTTGTTGTTATACCCGAGTTCAACGACTTTCGCCTTTGACCAGTCGATTTCAACATAGGCGTACTCGCCTGCGTTCTTCAACACGTTCAAGCTGCCGGACGTCAGCTTTACCTCTGCAAAGAGGGACAAACCAATGGCGACGAATGCCGAGATACATAAAGCCTTTTTCATGTTCATAAAAGTTTTGATGTTTTCGTACGAACATGCAAAGATACGACTTTTCAGTTGAAAAGTCTTCGCAAATCGTACAAATCTTGTCTCAAATCGTACAATTCAGTTTTGGGGGAAATGTTTGTGCCTGTATTGCACGGGTGTGAGTGCTGTCTGTTCCTTGAAGACGCGATAGAAAGTCTGGTCGGAATTGAAGCCGCTACGGGCGATGGCATCGGCAATCGCCTGCTTGTCGCATGAGAATCCGTCTTCGGCGAGGATGCGCTTGGCTTCCTCCACGCGGAAACGGTTGATGTATGTGGAGAAATTGATGCGGTAAGTTTGATTGATGGCGGCAGATACATAGCTGCGGTTGCTATTAACTGCGCCTGCGAGGTCAAGGATAGTGAGTGCGGGATTGGTGAACAGTGTCCGTTCGCTAACCGTGGTGTCAATTTTACGGATGAGGGCGTTAGCCTGCTCGTCAGGAACATGGGTCGTGGTTGTGGGTTGCTCGTCGATAACCGTTTCGGCAGGCACGTCGGTATGCGCCGCCACAAATCCCAAGCCGTACAGCAGGACGGACATTACAGCGGCAGGAACAGCCACCGGTATCTCCCGGGCGAAAAGGTCGCGGCCTATGACGTTCAGTAGCATGGATATGACCGCCGTAACGCCGAACAGCGGGAGCCAGAAATGTGTAGGCCGCAACAGGCTGCCGCGGTCATCTGAATATGTATCGTTCATGCGGCGGACAGTACGGAGCAGCAGCCGGTATCCGCGCACCAACACCCATATGACCTGAACAGCAAAACAGATGCGTATAAACAAGAACATCGTCCGGTCAGCCATGCATCCTCCGAACCTGCCTATAGGAAACAGGAACACGGCGCCCAGAGCAGGTAGCAGAAGCGCAGGGAGCTCCGCGTTTCTGCGTGCACGCGTTAGAGCCCGCAGATAGGCGTAATAAAGAGGATAGACGCACAGGTTGACTACGCCGTAACTCCACTCGCCGAACAAACTGACCACACCTGAGAAGTACAGCCAGTGGTCGAAATACAAGACTGTGGCAGCCGTATAAAAGAGCAATATGTCCACGTCGACCCGTCGTTCGCCGCCACCCTTATAGCAGCGGATGAAGAAGAATATGCTCCAAAAGAAGCAAATCATCATCGGCATGGATATGAGCAACCGGTCAAGCATGTTATATATCAAGTACTTCTCCGAGCTGATGCCATCCCCGTTTGCCTTTCAGCCACTCTGCCGCCAGCACCGCACCAAGTGCGAATCCTTTCCGCGACTTGGCTTCGTGTCTAAGAGTCAGTATATCCGCCTCGCTCTCCCAACGCACCTCATGTATCCCCGGCACTTCACCTTTTCGAATCGACTCAACAGGAATATCTTTTCCGTTTGTTCCGTCTAATCCGTACTCGACAATTTGCTCTTTTAGCGTCTTCGCAGTGCCGGATGGCGCGTCGAGTTTATGCACATGGTGCACCTCGGTGATGCAGGGACTGTACCCGCCACTGTTCCGCAACAATCGTGCCAGATACGTGTTTACGGCGAACAATATATTCACGCCGATGCTATAGTTACTGCTCCAGATGATACCTGCATGCTCCTTGCCTTGCATTTCTGCCTGCAACGCTTGTACATCCCATCCGGTCGTTCCGCTCACTACCGGAACGCCTTGTGCTATAGCCGCACGCACATTGGCTTCCGCCGCATCCGGACGGCTGAACTCAATCGCTACATCCGCGCTGCGGAACGCAGGGCTGTCAATAGTATCCGTTGATGTGAGCGGGTCAATTATGCACACGACTTCGTGTCCGCGCTCACGAGCAACGGACGCTATCATCTGCCCCATCTTGCCATAGCCAATCAGCGCAATCTTCATCTTACCATTTATTGAAATGGATATTTTCTGCTTTGTATTTGTCCTTTACGGCGGGTTGCTCTGCAGGCACTCCTACCGGCACGACGCACAGCGGAATGATATGTTCGGGCAGTCCGAGCATCTGCTGCACCATTCCGGCACGGTTCATGTCCGGATGCAATCCTGTCCATACCGCGCCCAAACCCATTGCATGAGCAGCCAGCAGCAGGTTCTCCGTTGCAGCCGACACGTCGTTGATCCAGAACGCTGCCATCTCACCTTCGATAGCCTTGCTCATGTCACCGCAGGGGATGATGGCACATGCAGGCTTGTTGCTGCAACGCGAGTAAGGCAGCGCTTCGCCTAACTTGGCTATCAGCGCCTCATCGGTCACCACGATGAACGCCCATGGCTGCTTGTTGATAGCACTCGGGGCAGCCATCGCCGCACGAAGCAGGATATCTATCTGCTCGTCGGTGATTTTCTCACCCGTAAACTCTCTTACCGACACGCGCGTCATGATGTTCTCTATCGCCGCATCTTGTTTGTTGACTTGTTCGTTTTGCATGTTCTCTGCCTGTTTGTTGCATGCCATGAGTGCCACCGCACACATCGCTGCGAAAATGGTTTTCTTCATTGCTCTGAATATTAAAAGTTATGCTTATGCATAAAAAGCCTACAAAGATACGAAAATTATTTGATATTTGCAAATTATTTATATACCTTTGAGCAGATTTTTTCGTCCCTATATTTCCGATTTCGTCACAAATCCACAAGGCAAAACTAAAAAACGACTGAATGACAGGCATTTACACAAAAGCAGAAATCCACAAAATAATTTGCACAATTGTGATTTTTTTTGTACCTTTGCGGCGAAATTCAGAAAAAGTAACTTTGCAACAAATCGTCACTACTATGGTACGACTATTTATTGACAGGATTTTTCGTGGCGCCATCCGTCTGGTGATGCTTACGGGTGTGGCGTTCACCGTTACCGCCTGCTACGGCCTTCCGCCGGAGCAACGCTACTACGACCGCTATCCTGAAGGTCCGGAGACACAGCAACCCGCCGAACCATCCGAATCGGATGCATCGGATGCAGCAGCAATGGTTGACCGGTTGCTGGCTAACGAATAAATCTGAGAATCTGTTCAGGTCTGTCGGCTATCTGGCGGACACCTGCTTCAACGAGTTGTTGGCGCGGGACGAAGCCCCACGAACAAGCGACGAACGGCACACCGGCGTTCGTCGCTGTTTGCATATCTACCAAGCTGTCACCGACATAGGTCACTTGGCTTGCTTCGGCATGAAGGCGGGAAAGAATATCGAATACAATCTGCGGATTGGGCTTGCGTTCTATACCGTCACGCTCACCTAAGATGACGTCAAAGATGTCGGGAAAGAAATGTGTGACGATATGCTCGGTGGCAGCCTGGTACTTGTTACTCGCCACAGCGAGCCGATGTCCTTGCGATTTGAGTGCCGCCAGCAGTTCGGATATGCCCTCATACGGACACGTATAATCCGTATTATGTTTGTCGTAATATGGCACAAAGTGTGTACGCACACGCAACACATTCGCCTCCGTCCGTTCCGCCTCAGGCAACGCACGACGAATAAGGTTGTTTATTCCGTTACCGACCATGGCAGGATACGCACTGATTGGATGAGCCGGATAGCCCAGCGCAGTCAGTGCATGGTTGCACGCATACCCCAAATCGTCAATGGTATTCAGCAGCGTGCCGTCCAGGTCGAAGATGATTACAGCCACTTCTTCAGACGGAAGATTAACAATACAATCAGCGTAAATACAATCATCAGACCGATGGAGAACGGATAGCCGAAACGCCAGTCAAGCTCGGGCATGTTCGTGAAGTTCATGCCGTACATGCTGGCTATCAAGGTCGGCGGCAGGAAGATGACGTTCACCACCGTAAAGATCTTGATGATCTTGTTCTGCTCGATGTTTACCAGACCGAGGAACGTATCCTGCAGGTAGTCCAGACGGTCAAAGCCGAAACGCGTATATTCGAACAGTGAATTGATATCCTTGATAATCATCGTCAGTCGCGGCTGCAGCTCCTCGGGGAAGAAGTCGCACTTCAGGAAGTTGCTTATCACGCGCTGCTTGTCCATGATGTTCTGACGAAGAATGGTCACCTTTTCCTGCAAGTCCTTGATTTGTATCAGTATATCCTGATCCACATGATCGGACGCATTGATGGTGGTTGACAGCTCGGTAATCAGGTCTGTCGTATCCTCAATCATATCGGCGTCTTTCTCCACACGTGTTTCCATCAGTGCCACCAGCACGTGAAATCCTGTCGGGAAGTTACGGGTATTGACGAACATACGCTTCACCGTCTCGTTGAACGACCCGAGCTCGTTGTCATGCGAGGTCACGAGGATGCCGTTCTTCAGGATGAAGTTCACCGGCTCGACGTCGAAGTTCGTGTGCAGGAAGTTGGAGTTCGCTACGATGCTGTCGTCCGTCTGGATATAACGGCTGGACATCTCAATCTCTTCCATCTCTTCATCTTCCTGAATATCAATCTTCAAGAAGCCCTCCAACGTCTCCTCCGTACGGTCGGATACGTCCAACAGGTCTATCCAGATGATGTCCTTCTTATCGAGTTGCTTGAGCGCGCTTATCGAGCGTGCCACTTTGATTTTCTCGCTGTCCTTATAGAATATTTTGAGTTCTGCCATTTTCAATCAATTTAGTAAGTTCAACAAACTCATCGACCTGCAGTTGTTCGGGGCGCTTGGTGAAGATATTCTCTTGTAGGAGCGGATTGCCTTTTCCTACCAACTGCTGAAGAGAATTGCGCATCTGTTTTCGTCGCTGGTTGAATGCTGTCTTGACGATGGTCTTGAACAGCTGTTCATCGCAGTCAAGGCACTCGCGTTGGTTGCGCGTCAGACGGATGACTGCCGACTCCACTTTCGGCGGAGGGCTGAACACATGACTGCCCACCGTGAACAGGTACTCTATATCATAATACGCCTGCAGCAGGACACTCAATATGCCGTACGCCTTGTTCCCCGGCTTCGCAGCCAGACGTTGGGCTACCTCCTTCTGAATCATCCCGCTGCACAAGGGGATACGGTCCTTGTAGTCAAGCACTTTGAAGAATATCTGACTGGAAATGTTGTACGGATAATTGCCAATCACGCAGAACGGTCCCATCGGGAAAATCGTGCCCAGGTCAATCTTCAGAAAGTCACCTTCTATCAGGTTCAGTTCCGGATACCACTCACGCAGATAAGCCACCGACTCACGGTCGATTTCAATGGCGGTTAGTTTGATGTCGGGATTCTTCAGCAGGTACTGGGTCAGAACACCCATACCCGGACCAATCTCAAATACGGGAATCTTGTCCCCGTAATCAGTATGTAACAGGTTAGCCGGCGAGATGGTGTCGGCTATACGCTGGGCTATACTCAAGTCCGTGAGGAAATGCTGCCCCAAAAACTTTTTGGCACGTACTGCTTGCATTATCCGGGTGATAGTCCATACTTAATGTGATTGGTTCAACAATTTGGGCGGTTTTTGTACAAAAAATAACTCAAAAATTTGCAATATTCAATTTTTTGTCGTATCTTTGTACCGCTTTCGGCACAAAGGTAATATATTTTTTTTATTTATGCAAGCATAAATGCAAAAATTAGCACAAATAATTACAAAAATTATCGATTTTGTATATTCTCCGTTCCAAAAGTACGTGCCAAAGGAGCTTTTTCGGTACGCAGCATGCGGCGGAGGGAACATGGTACTCGACTGGGTGCTGTACTTCCTGACGTATAACTTCATCATCGGCCACGACCTGATTTATTTTAATATTCCGATTGTCAATGGTCAATGGTCAATGGTCAATTATCAATTATGCCTTACGCCTCATATCGCCGCCTTGTGCATCGTCTTCCCGATAACGCTGCTGACAGGTTTCTGGCTTAACAAGTACGTCACGTTCACGCAGTCTTCTTTACATACCGTCCGCCAGTTCACGCGATATATCATGATTGTGGCGGTCAACCTCGCCGTCAACTATTTCGGGCTCAAGATTCTCGTTGAGACCGTCGGCTGGTATCCCACACCTTCGAAGATCTGTATCACCCTCTTCACCGTGGTCATCAGTTTCCTCGGACAGAAATATTTCACTTTCCGTCGTTAAGATTTGTTTAATTCGTTTAATTCGTGAACCCCGATAGTTTCTCCCTCTCAGAACTCTGTGCCTTGCTGGACGAATCGCTCCGGCAGTCTTTTCCTGCCACCTATTGGGTGCGCGCGGAGATAGCCTCGCTTACCGACCGAGGACACTGTTACCTCGAGCTCGTCGAGAAAGGCGACCGTGGGATGTTCGCCGCCAAGATGCGTGCCACATGCTGGAGCAACACGTGGCAGCTCATCTCAGCCTACTTCCTGCAAGAGACAGGCAAACGTCCGGAACCGGGCATGCAGGTGCTCGTCGAAGTCACCGTGGATTTTCACCCCGTCTATGGTCTCAGTCTGAACATTCAGAACATCGACCCCTCGTTCACCCTGGGCGACCTGGCCCGCCAGCGTCAGTTCACGCTCCAGCGCCTTGAAGCAGACGGCGTGCTGGACATGAACAAGTCTCTGCCCCTGCCTACCGTCATCCGCCGTATAGCAGTCATCTCCGCCAAGGATGCCGCCGGCTACGGCGATTTCTGCCACCAGCTGCAGGACAATCCCTACGGTCTGCGGTTCACCACCGAACTCTTTCCCGCCTTCATGCAGGGCGACGGTGCCACCCGCTCTATCATTTCCGCCCTTGATAAAATAAATGTCAATTGTCAATTGTCAATTGTCAATTACGACTGCGTCGTCCTCATCCGCGGCGGTGGCGCCCCAACTGACCTGACTTGCTTCGACACCTACGAACTGGCATCACATTGTGCGCAGTTCCCGCTGCCAATCCTGTCCGGCATCGGTCATACGCGCGACGTCAGCATCGTCGATATGGTTGTCCATTCGTCACTCAAGACGCCCACTGCCGTAGCCGAGTTCCTCATCGACCATAACGCCGGACAACTCGTCCGCATCAACGAGCTCCGCCAGCGACTCGCATTCATCGCCACACAGATGGTCGCTGTCCGCCGTCAGCAGATTGAACAACTGCGCCTCACTCTCCAATATACCATCTCCCGTACCTTGCAGACCGAGCGAAACAAACTCAACATACTCAGCCAGGCTATCACTCTCCACTCTCCCGAACAGATCTTCCGCAAGGGCTACTCCCTCACGCTCCACAACGGCAAGGTTCTCCGCCACGCCGCCGACGCTCCCGCCGGCTCAACCATCACCACCGTCCTCGCCGATGGCGAACTCACCTCTGTTGTTCAATAATTTTCCGTGTATTCCGTACTCAAATAAGTTTATGAGCAAAAAGCAGTGGATAGGTTTCGCCATTCTGGTACTATTGGTCACGGCGGTCGAGCTGTGTGTCCGGCTGACGGACAGATGGCTTGACAGGCAGCCGAAAGACGAACTGCTTGTCTTCCAGCCCGAACGCGAAGAGGCATTTCAGCACTACCTCGATTCGCTCAGCGAAGCGGAATATGCCACACGTCAAGCCCGTTATGCTGCGCGTTATCCGAAACAAGTCATCCGCCTCCGGCCCTTCGACCCCAATACCGCTGACAGCACCTTGCTCGTTACCGTCGGCCTCAAGCCTTGGATGGCACACAACCTCATCCGTTACCGCCAAGCTGGCAAGGTCTTCCGCCAAAAGGACGAACTCCGCCGGCTCTATGGCATGACCGATTCGCTCTATGCCACGCTCGCTCCGTACATACAAATCGACACCCTTGCCAACGACACTGTATCAAGGTTTCATCAGGGTCTAATCGGAGGCATGTTGGGGTCAAACGCGGATTCTTCCCTATTTTCCTGCCACTCCAAGCGCGACACGGTCCTTGACCTCAACACTGCCGACACCGCCGAGCTCCAGCTCCTCCGTGGCATCGGACGCTATACGGCTGTACAGATTGTCCGCTACCGCCAGGCGCTCGGCGGATATTACTCCCCGAACCAACTCTACGAGATCAGTCAATATTACAATCTCCCTCATTTCCCCTCTGCGGAACGCATCGACAGCCTTCTTCCTCATCTGTTTGCCGACACAACCCTCATCACACCCATCCATGTCAACCGCGCGTCTGTCAAGCAGCTCCAACGCCATCCGTACATCTCCTATCCCCAGGCGCAGCAGCTCTACGATCTCCGCCGCCGCAAGCTCCGCCTCTCCTCACTCGACGACCTCTCCGCCATCTTCAACCCCGACGAACGCCGCCGTCTCGCGCCATACCTCCGCTTCACGGCACAAGACTGAACCTGCTCGTTTTCGGCATGTTCAAAGTCAGCGGCAATTCATAATTTTTAATTAGCGGAAGCGGTAATTTCTCCCCATCTTCCGAGTAAACCTCTACTTGCTCCCTACTTGCTTCCTACTGCAATACATGTCCGGATATTCCGGAGGTCCTGGATGTTCCGGAACTTTCGGAAACTCATGATAGAAAATTCCGTGTCTTCCGTAAAATCCGTACTCAAATGCTTTCTCTCTCGCAATTTTGACTATTTTGTTAATGATTGCCCTCATCTTCCCTTCTTCCTTTCGTCCCCTTTTCATCCGTTATATTTGTGCTATAAGTGATGGATTTGCCTAAACTGCAAATCCCACTCTTTCAATACTTTCCGCATCTATCCCACACAAAAATGTGATAAATCTTATCACACCCTATTGCATATTTCAAAAATTTGTAGTAATTTTGCACTGCTTTTCGAAACGCACTTCCCTATAGGTAGGGATGTAATCACATGTTTAATTAACTGTATTGAATAATGAAAACGATTCTACAAAGTCCGGAATTTTGGATAACACTGGTTGTGGTCATTTTTATAATCACCTTGTTGGTTAACTACCGGATAACATTACTCAAACGCCAGCTCACAGACTTGAAGATACGCCTCTTTGTAAACCAGCGCGCACAGGCGATGGAGCATCAGGCACTACTGGAGCAGCTCCGTCAACAAGGCGGCAGTCCACGCACAATGCAGGATCTGCAGGCACTCTTCGGCGACAAAGTCACTTCGCTCACCAGCCGCTATCCCTCTCTCACGGAATTGGACGTTCAGGTACTTGTCCTGATTGGCTTGGGCGTGGAGAACCATGAGATTCTCCGCCTCACGAACATGTCCAAGCGCACCTATTACAAACGTCGCCAGCTGATAGCTCAACGGATGGGAACCACCGCCGCGCAATTGGACGCTGTTGTGCGGCAATTATTCACGTCAAATTAAGAACTCTAAAAAATAGCGTATTATGACAACTCGTCTTCAACAGCAGCACAAGCAGGCAGTCCTGTTCTGTTGCTATCTTTTTGCCCTGCCCACATTCCTTGGACTGGTGGCTTCTGCTCTCGAAATAGTGAATCACCCTGTGGGATTGGATATCCTATGGAGTGTCTTTCTCTTATCTACAACCATCGTCTGGATATTCATGAACAATCGCAAGTACCCCGTTGAACTGACGGAAGAGGAACGCCGCATGCCCGTTGAGGCAAGAGCCGATTACAGCAACCGCATGAATTGGAAATTATTAATCCTCGTCGTTGTTTATTTGGTTTATGCCATTCTGGTAACAGGATTTCTTCCTCTTTATGCCAAATACATAGTTAATGGTGATTGGTCTTGTTTATGGAGCCGCTTGTCGAAGTTGCTCTGCGCTCTTCCTGTCAGTTGGTGGGTTCTGGTAGGTATAACGATGGTTCTGCCTGTCTATATCCTGTATCGCCGTTCTGCGAACATATATCTCCTGGAGGGTGACACGCTTATCATCCGTGAACGCAATTTGCTCAAATGGGAGGACGAACTGCGTATTCCCGTGGCTTCCATCAGCAAACTGTATATCAAGAACCGCTGGTCGCTTCGTCCTTTCCTGTACATGGAAGTGGACGGTGTTCCTCGTTCGTTGCAAGCCAACACCCATGTTACCGAACTCGCTGTCGGCATTCTCCTGCGCCAGTGAGCCTGTTCTGGCAGATCCGGATGCTGGATGTTGGTCTCTGTTCTTCCGCGGTGGATAGTTACTCCTCAATCAGTTCGAAGTGTTGGAAATCTTTGCATGAGGTCCAGTCACCACCCCACTCGAAACCGGCATCGGCGAAGAGCAGGAAACACAGGTCCTGGTGGTCAATCTTATAGGGGAAATCCTTCGTGCGGTCACAATACTCCTCGGCAGTGGCGGGTTGGATGAAGCGCGTACCGTCGGTACGGTCCTTGTAATAGGGATTATACAGTGTATTGATATCCACCGCCAGACCCATTGCGTGCTTCGACAGATTGGCACTTCCGGCAATATTGCGGTAGCAGAAGCAGGAAGAGTTGTTGTCACGCATCTGCGTCTCATCGTCAGCATCATACACGTCCGGCAGAAGCATGCGCTGGATGGGATACTTGGCATCGTAGAGCTGCCGGAAGATAGTGGCAACCTTGTCGGCAATCTTCTTGTTACAGATCATCTCGCCGACATGAATCTGATTGTCGTAATCCCAATGCAAGGCGCGGACATGGCGCAGGTCGTCACGACCGATATACGGATTGTCCTTATACGTCTTTCCCTGCATGCGCGCCCAAACGCCATCAGGTATGGGGTCGGCGGCAAAACAGCGCTCCAGACCTCCGAAAGCCTCAACGGCCTCGGCTGTGACGGTCTGTCCGGCTTGCCAGTTGGCGAGGGCGGAGGTGTCGGGTTCAACGGTATTGCCCTGGTTCTTGCACGAAGGCAACACAGCGAACGAAAACATGAAAACGATGGTCAGCAGCGATGCTGCAACAGATCGGGTACGTATCATAATCTATACAAATTTAAAGTTAATCTTTATCATTAGGCAGAGCCGGCTCGTCAATCTCCCGTCCGCGACAGAAGCGGTGAACGATCTGCCGGTCGTCGCCGATATAGATGAATCGCTCAAGGCGGTGAAGCAGGTTATAGTTGTCGTGGTTCAGTTCGCGGTCGTCAATAACGAGTGCATCGAACTCATAGCCGGGCTCGAAACTGCCGACTTTGCCGAACACCCGTCCGGCGGACTTCGTGGCAATCCAGAACACCTCGGGGAGCGTGAGGAACGGCAGCGACTTGTCCTGACAATACCGCATCTTGCTGACCTGAACGGCATAAACCATCACCTTGAATATACTCAGGTCATGTCCGGCACTAATGTCGCTACCCAGGCCAACGGGCACATCCTCGTTCAGGAACACACGCACAGGCGCCATGCCCGAGGCGAGGTTGAGGTTGCTGGTCGGGCAATGCGCCACCATCACCTGCCGCTCACGCATCAGTGCCAGTTCGTCGCCATCGGTCCAGACGCAGTGCGCCATGATGGTAGGCGTGTCGCCAAACAGACCGTAACGTCTGTACGCATCGCCGTAGTGGCGGCTCTCCGGTTCGAGTTCCTGCACCCAGACTATCTCGTTGCGGTTCTCCGACAGATGTGACTGCACGGGCAGCCGGTACTTGCGCGCCAGGTCGCCGCATGCCTGCAGCAGCGCGGGCGTGCAGGACGGGATGAACCGTGGCGTGACAATCGGACTGACCAAGGCATCGGGCTTGGCAAACTCGGCTATGAGTGCTTCGTTATCGAGTACGGCATCTTCAACCGTCTCGCACAAGGCTTCCGGACAGTTACGGTTCATATCAACCTTGCCTACCATGGCGCCCATACCGGCATCGCGGAAGAGGTTCATCAGCAGACGCGTGCTTTCGCGATGGACAGTGGCGAACGCAACCGTCCGCATCGTGCCGAAACGCCAGAGGTCACGCACAAAACGCCGGTACATCCGTTCGGCATACCGTGTATCGCTATACTTGCTCTCCTCGGGGAAGGTGTAGTTATCCAGCCAAGGCAATAGTTCCAAATCCATAGCAATACCCAGATTGCGGTACTGCGGAGCATGTACATGTACGTCAATCATAGCCGGGATGAGCAGTTTGTCGCCATAATCCGTAACAGGCTGACCTGCCAACGATGCGGGCAGCTGCTCATACACACCCAAGACCTTGCCGTCCTCTACAGCAATGTATCCGTTCGATATGACCTCAAATTGCGTGCGCTCTTTCGTAAAGAGAATATGTGCCTTGTAGATTTGCATAGATGATTTGTTCTGATTTCGAATGCAAAGATACGAAAATTTATTCAAATCTGCAAACATATCCAACAAATCGTAACTTATTTGTTAAAAACTTTTGCATTTTTGCAAAAAAATTATTATCTTTGCAGCCCGTTACGATAAAAAATCGACCGCAATGTTGTTTTCTGAGATTGTATATGGCCCCATTCACTCCCGCCGGTTGGGCGTGTCGCTCGGCATGAATCTGATGCCGTTGGATGCCAAGTTATGTTCATTCAACTGCATCTATTGCGAATGCGGTTTCAACCGGCCGGTGTCCCATCCGTTATTGCCCTCGCGCACCGAAGTCAAAGCGGCACTGGAGTGTAAGCTGCAGAATCTTTCAGGCGCAGCCGGTCTTTCAGCAGAGCGGCCTTCACTCTGTGAGCGGAGCGGTCTGATAGACGTCATCACGTTTAGTGGCAACGGCGAACCGACCATGCATCCGGAGTTTGAAGGTATAATTGAAGACACTTGCGCCCTGCGTGACCGATACTGCCCGCAGGCAAAAGTATCCGTACTGTCCAACGCCACACAACTCGGCCGCGAAGATGTAGTACGGGCATTATGGCGTTGCGACAACCGCATCCTGAAGTTGGACTCCGCCATCGACGCCACCATGCACGCCATAGACGACCCTGTCAATCCGCATCTGACGGTGAACGATATTATCGGCAAACTCCAAGCCTTCCATGGCGACTTCACCCTGCAGACCTGCTTCCTGCGCGGTACGCTGCCTGACGGACAAACGGTGGACAACACCACGGCCGAAGAATTGGACGCATGGTACAAGACTGTCCGATTGTTACGCCCCAAGCAGGTCATGATTTATGTCATCGACCGCGCCACACCGGTCAAGACACTGGAGAAGTTATCGCGTGAACAGATGGAGCGTATAGCCGCACCACTCATCGCCGAAGGAATGAACGTACAGATCTCCGCCTGATATGCGTATTCTGGTTGCACCACTGAACTGGGGACTGGGGCATGCGTCCCGCTGCGTACCGCTCATCAAGCGGCTGCAGGCTGACGGTCATGAGGTGGTGTTAGGCGGTAACGGCGAGTCGCTCACGCTACTACGGAAGCACTTCCCCATGCTCGCCGTTTTGCCGTTGGCACCGTTAGAGTTGCAGTACGGCAAAGGCAAACGGCAAGTGTTCGCCATGTTGCGTGCATTGCCGAAAATCATCCGTTCGGCCTGGCAGGACAATCGGATGCTGAGCGAATACATGCGCTATGAGCAGTTCGACCAAGTGATATCCGATAACCGCTTCGGGCTGTACTCCGGCAAGACGCACTGCATCTACATGACGCATCAACTCGTGGTGGCTCTGCCTCATCCGTGGCAATGGCTCGAACCCCTGGCGGCGCGCTGGCACAGACGTATCATCCGCCATTACAACGAATGTTGGATTCCCGATGAGTCCGTTAGCGCAGACGGCAGGCAGGGGTTGGCAGGCAGACTGGCGCATCCGGACAAACTGCCCGCGAACGCCAAATATATAGGCGTACTGTCACGATTTGCCGGAAAAGACTGTAAATCAGACAAGACATACACGGTTGTTGCCGTGCTGTCGGGACTGGAGCCGCAGCGGACAATGCTCGAGAAAATTATCATCCGTCGATACGAAAATACCGATGACACCGTGCTCATCGTCCGCGGCAAGATGCAAGGCCCGCCTACCGTAGTCAAAAACAGGAATATAACAATGGTGCCCTGGTTGGACGACAGCCATCTGGTAGCCTGTCTCACAGGTGCAGAACGTATCATCTGCCGGTCAGGATACTCCTCAGTCATGGATATGTACGCGTTAGGCGTCATGCGGAAGGTCGAGTGGCATCCGACGCCCGGGCAGCCGGAACAGGAGTATTTGGCTAAGTATTTGAATAACATGGCTCAAAACCCACAAACGTAAGCGATGAAACATAGATTAATTGCAATTATCACACTGACGGCTTTATCATTAGCTGTTTATGCCGCTGACCTGTTGCCGGACTCTGTTGCCTATCGTGCAGGCAAGTGGTTTCAGTACGTGCCGTACGCTCATTCGCTTTATGCTGACGAACATCCGGACTATATGCGTATGGATTTGGGTGCAGTGTCGTACTCTCCTGAGACGAACTATGGCGGCTCAAGTGCGAAATACAGCGCACAGATGTTCGCCGTATTCGGCGCAAGAATCAGCGTCTGGAACATGGATCTGCAGAACCGCCGCTTCGGACTGGACGTGTCACAGACCGCAAGTGCGCATCTGTGGATGGATATATCGGAGCACACCACCTCACCCGTGGTGAACACCGATTACCGGATTGCCGTACCGACATTCACGTTCATTCACCGTCTGCAAGGCGGGGAGGCGGTGCCGTTCCTCAAGAACTACAGCATCCAATTCTGCCCGTTTAAGCATGAGTCAACACATATCGGTGATGAGATGGTGCTACAGCGCAACGACAAAGGGTATGCCCTGCGGCGCGTGAATGTCAGTTACAACTACATGGAACTGGACGTCACGCTCAACGAACCCGAAGACCGCTATACGCAGAACCACACCTTCCGCATAGGTGCAATGGTGCTGCTGGCACCACGTGAAGGCTGGTACTGGCTGGACAGTCGCGACGGCGATGTGAACAACATCGCCTCCAACAGTCCGGTCCACACCAACCGGATCGGCATAAACGAGCGCTACGGACCGAGCGGCATGCCGTTTGAGGCATGGCTGCAGTACCAGTATCAGTCCGACTGCAGCACTCACGGCTTTCAGGCCATCGTGTCCGCCGAGGTGCGCAACCGTGCACGCTACGGCTACTCGCTCACCGAAACCGCTCATGCCGCAGAACCTCGTGTGGCACAGACGGACCCGAGGAGGTTCACATACAGCGTGTTTGTCGGTGCACGATACAACATGCCGCATTACGACGGGTACTTCTCGCGTTTTGCGATAGGCATACGCGCCTACCACGGCAACTGCCCGTACGGTATGTTCCGCAGCGTGGACAACTTGTCGCATATCGGATTCTGCGTGGTGTACCAGTAATGCACAAATACGCATAAGCGGACACTGCACTCCCCAAAAATTATAAATTTTAGGGGTCATAGCAAAAAAATCGACTAATCTCTTGCAAATGTCGATTTTTTTTTGTACCTTTGTGCGTTTATTGTGTGCAAAGATGAACATGCGAAAGATATTATACCTATTTTACGGCCTTTCGGCGGTACTGCTGGTGTCGGTTTCGTGTCAGAAACACACGTACGATTTCTCGTACTCACCCAATGGTCCGAAAGCCGGCCAGACTGTTACATTCACTAACCTTAGTGATGCAGGTGAGAACTGGGTGTGGGCGTTCGGCGACGGCAGCAAGTCCACCCTGAAGAACCCGACGCACGTCTATACGGCTGCGGGGACTTATGTTGTGGAGCTGATGGTGGACTCAACCAAGAGCCGCACGGTCAGTCATGTACTGGAGGTGCAGGACTCGATTCCCAGCATCTATGTTGCCTCGGACATCGTGCAGCAATACGCTCCGATAACCATCAAAGCCTCGTTCTACAATCCTACAAAAACCTCTGTCATTTATGAATGGGAGTTGGACGAGCAGCTCTTCAACATCACTGACGGAGACCTGACGAGCGACAGCATCACGGGTTACTTCACTGATTACGGGCGTACGACGGACATCCGTCTGACCATCACCATCGGCAGCAAGACCACCGTAGCTGAACGCACACTGACGCTGACGGATAACGACGCGCCATCGCTGATGATGCTGACCGATGACGGTCAGTTGTGGCGGCAGCGCATCTATGACGGCATATACGAGTCCGCCAAACCATACGATGGTGACAAGTCAGTCATAGCTGCGGCGAATGACAGTACAGCCACGCTGAACGGCATCAACTACGACATCCATAACATGCCCGTGCTGACGGACAAACAGATCAGCGCCCTGCAGGTGGATGCCGTCAACAGAAAACTGTACCTCATCCTCAACGACGGCGTGTATGTGGCGAACGCCAACGGCGACGCTCTGACACTGATTGCTGAGACCGAAGCGCAGACGCTGCTCATTGACGGGGAGAGGAACACCATCTATTGGAGTGACAGCGAGGGCGTGCAAGCCATGCCGCTGGTAACGAATCCGCAGAACACCATCAGTGAACAGTTGCGCAGCAAGATTCACACCGTGAACACCGTTGCCGGTGTACAACGAATGCTGATTAACCGATAAATCCTTCATATCATGACACCTGATTATATATTTGAAACAAGCTGGGAGGTCTGCAATCACGTAGGCGGCATCTATACGGTGCTGAGCACACGTGCTGCTACGATGCAGGACGAGCACCCCGACAAGGTCATTTTCTTCGGCCCGGACTGGGGCGAGCACTCGGACATCTATTTTGCCGAGGACAAGTCGCTGTTCCCCAATTGGTCGCGCATCCATAATGCACGCGTAGGCCGTTGGAAGATTCCCGGCAATCCGATAGCCGTTCTGTTGCGTTGGGAAGGCATAGCCGCCCAGAAAGACGCTATCTACGGTTGGGCGTGGGAGAAGTTCCGCGTGCAGAGCCATGCCGCATACGGCGACTATGACGAGAGTTGTCTGTTCGGCTATGCGGCAGGACAGGTAATGGAGAGCCTGTATCACTATCTGCATCTGGAAGACCGGCAAGTGGTGATGCACGCCAACGAATGGCAGACGGCGTTCGCGCTATTCTATATCAAGGACCACTGCCCGAAGATCGGTACGCTGTTCACCACGCATGCTACAAGCATCGGCCGTTCGATTGCCGGCAATCACAAACCGCTGTATGACCAGTTCAACTATTACAACGGTGACCAGATGGCGTACGAGCTGAACATGGTCAGCAAGCACTCCGCCGAGAAGCAAGCCGCGCATTACGCCGACTGCTTCACGACCGTGAGCGACCTGACGGCACGCGAGTGCAAGCAGCTGCTGGACAAGCAGCCGGACATAGTGACACCCAACGGCTTTGAGCCGGACTTTGTGCCCGTAGGCAAGGCCTATACCGCACAACGCAAGGCGTCGAAAGAAATACTGCTGCGCAGTCAGAATGCCGAAGGAAAGGATGCTGTAGTAGCCGGCCAACGGCCATTCCTGCTATGTATTGCCGGTCGTCATGAGTGGAAGAACAAAGGTCTGGATGTGTTCGTTGACGCTATGCGGATGCTGAGCGACCATGTCAACGGCGACGTGTTCGCACCACGCGTGATAGCATACGTGCTTGTCCCCTATCTAGAACACTCGACGCTCACGATGGGCAAGGTGACGGTGGTGTTCGTGCCGTACTACCTGAACGGCTTCGATCCTGAGATGGGAGAGACGTACTACAACCTGCTATGCGGCATGGACCTGACGGTATTCCCCTCGTACTACGAACCATGGGGCTACACGCCGCTGGAGAGCATAGCGTTCCATGTGCCGACCATCACCACAAGCCTGTCCGGCTTTGGCGTATGGGCGACGGGCGAGACGCAGAAATGTGCACTGGGACTGGCTGAAGGCGTATATGTCATCCGCCGTACCGACTCGAACTACGAGCAGGTGGTGCACAAGGTGGCGGATGCCGTGTACAGCTACATGCGCCTGAGCGGTAAGGAGCAGGATGTTGTGCGCAAGAAAGCTTGGAAGATGTCGCAGCACGCTGAATGGAAACACTTCTTCGCATACTATCGCAAAGCCTACGCTATTGCGTTAGCGAAAGCGGGTAAATAAATTTAATATTTGAAGATTTGATAATTTGAACGATTAAATGACAAACGATTTCATCATCGAGGTTAACCACGTATCGAAACAGTTTGATGACGGCAAGTTTGCCTTGGACGACGTGAGCCTTCAGGTAAAGAAAGGCGAGTTTGTAACGATTCTCGGACCGTCGGGTTGCGGCAAGACCACACTACTGCGCTGCATAGCCGGTTTTCAGGTTGCCAGTTCGGGTGACATCCTGCTGAAAGGCGAGGACGTGACGAGCACACCGCCGTACAAACGTCCCGTGAACACGGTGTTCCAGAAGTACGCCCTGTTCCCGCACCTGAATGTGTTCGACAATGTAGCATTCGGACTGAAGATGAAGAAGATGGAGCCTGAGACAATCGTCCGCAAGGTGAAAGCCGCGCTGAAGATGGCGAACCTGACCGGCTACGAGGACCGCGAGGTGGACACCCTGTCCGGAGGCCAGCAGCAGCGTGTGGCGATAGCACGTGCCATTGTCAACGAGCCCGAGGTGCTCCTGCTCGACGAACCGCTGTCGGCACTTGACCTGAAGATGCGCCACGACATGCAGATAGAACTCAAGGAACTCCACAAACAATTAGGCATAACCTTCATCTACGTGACGCACGATCAGGAGGAGGCGCTGACATTGAGCGACCGCGTGGTCGTAATGAGTGAGGGAAAGATTCAGCAGATAGGCACGCCTACCGACATCTACAACGAGCCGCAGAACTGCTTTGTGGCGGACTTCATAGGCGAAAGCAATATCCTGAGCGGACACATGATACGTGACCGCCGCGTGCAGTTCCTTGGCTTGGAGTTTGACTGCATTGACGAAGGTTTCGGCGAAAATGAACCGGTGGATGTGGTGATACGTCCGGAAGACATATACATCTGGAACAAGTCCGACGAGGGTCGCAAGGCTCGGAACGAAGATGACGTGGACTACGAGGACCGCGTACCCAAAGGCAAGTTCACCAAGTGGTACGGCACGGTGCAGACCTGTATCTTCAAGGGTGTGCACTACGAGATGCGCGTCCTCACACCTGACGGGTACGAGTTCCTAATTCAGGATTACCACGAATATCTGCCCGGCACGGAAATCGGCATGCTCGTCAAGCCCGAGGATATACAGATTATGAAGAAGAGCCGTTATGTATATAACAGCTTCGAGGGTGAGGTAATCAAGAACGGCAAGGTGCGCTTCCTTGGTGCCGAATGGGACGTGACGGAGGAGCAAATGGCTCCGTTTGCCATAGGCGATATGGTGGAGGTGTGCGTAGCATTCCGCGACGTTGACCTGCAGGACTATGAGGAGGAGGGAAGCATGTCGGGCGAAGTGGCGTTTATCCTGTACAAGGGCAACCACTATCACCTGACCATCCGTACTGACAACGGACACAACATCGAGGTGAACACCAACGACGTGTGGGACGAGCACGACCGCGTGGGTATAACCATTGCGCCGGAACATATCCGGCTGCGTCCTGTAGGATTGGATCCGCTAAATGAGGCAGAGTGATGAGAAAGTTCGCTGACATAGCGTCCGCCCGCCGGACATGGGCATGGCCTTACGTGCTGTTTCTGGTGCTGTTTGTGGTGCTGCCCCTGCTGCTGATCCTGTATTACGCGTTCACCACACCTGAAGGCGACTTTACGATACAGAACTTCGTGAAGTTCTTCCACACATCAGAGGCCGTGAACACGCTAATCTATTCGATGGCGATAGCGTTCATTACTACGGTCATCTGCCTGCTGCTGGGTTATCCGGCAGCATATATCATGGCTACTGCCGACTTCAAGACGCCCCAAGTGATGGCGCTACTGTTCATCCTGCCGATGTGGATCAACTTCCTGTTGCGTACGATAGCCACGGTCGAACTGTTCAACATGTTCGGTCTGCCGCTGGGTGAGGGAGCACTGCTGTTCGGCATGTGCTACGACTACCTGCCGTTCATGATCTACCCTATCTACAACACGCTGCAGAAGATGGACCGTTCGCTCATTGAGGCGGCGCAAGACCTTGGCGCAAGCAAGATGAAAGTGTTCACTAAGGTCGTCCTGCCGCTGAGTGTGCCGGGTATCTATTCGGGCATCGTGATGGTGTTCATGCCTACGGTATCGACTTTTGCCATCGCGGAGTTGTTGACGCACAACAAGATTACACTGTTCGGTTCGCTCATCCAGCGTTCGTTCGGCGAAGGCGGTATAGCCATGTGGAACTACGGGGCAGCTTTGTCGCTGATCATGCTGGTAATCATCGCCGCAACATCATTCTTTGACCAGGAGCGTGACCATGACACGCAGAAAGGAGGCCTGCTATGACGAACCAACAACTCTCTTCCGCTCAACAAGAGGCACGCCGCCGTTCGCGTCAGTTGATGGCGAAGCGCATAGGCGGGCAAGCCTATCTGTGGCTGCTGCTGGTGGTGCTGTATGCACCTATACTGCTGATATTCATTTTCTCGTTCACGCAGAGCAAGGTGTTCGGCAACTGGACGGGCTTCACCTTCCACCTCTATGAGAACCTGTTCACTGGTTATGACTCGACAGCTCAGGTCCGTGTGGACCCTAACCTGTACAGAGCCATCTTCTTCACCATCGTCATAGCCGTCTGCGCAGCCACGATAGCCACCCTGTTAGGCACACTGGCGGCGATAGGACTGTTCAACATGCGTTCAAGACTCAGGAAAGGTATCACGTTCCTGAACTCCATACCGATGATCAATCCCGATATACTGACGGGTATATCGCTGTTCCTGCTGTTCGTGTTCCTGAACATCAGCCGCGGTTTCACAACGGTGCTGATTGCACATGTGGTGTTCTGCACGCCATACGTGGTGCTGAGCGTCATGCCTCGTCTGATGCAGATGAACCCGAACTTGTACGAGGCGGCTCTTGACCTGGGTGCTACGCCCGCACAAGCGTTGCGCAAGGTGATGCTGCCGGAGTTGCGGCCGGGAATGGTGAGCGGGTTCATCCTTGCACTGACACTGAGTATCGATGACTTCGGTGTGACCTTCTTCACCAAAGGCTCCAACGGACTGGAGACACTGTCCACATTCATCTACGCCGATGCACGCAAGGGAGGTCTGACGCCCGAACTGCGACCGCTGTTCTCGCTCATCTTCTTCACGATTCTGGTGCTGCTGATTATCATGAATATACGTACAAACAAACAACTAAATAAACAATCAAAGAAATGAACAAACAACTTAAGACCTTGATCGTTCTTGTCATGGCAGCGCTGCTGGCCTGCCCTGTGTTCACCCAAGCCGCCGACCGCGCACATACCCTGAAGGTATATAACTGGGCGGATTACATTGACATGGACAATGTACTCAACAAGTTCCCTGCGTGGTACAAGGAGCAGACCGGTGAAGATGTGGAAATCATCTATCAGACCTTCGACATCAACGAGTCGATGCTCACAGAGATTGAGATCGGTCACGAGGATTATGATGTTATCTGTCCGTCAGAGTACATCATCGAGCGTATGCTTCGCCGCGGCTTGCTTCAGCCCATCCAAAAGGACTTCGGCTCCCTGCCGGACTACACCAGACTTGTCGCACCTTTTGCAACAAGGATGTTCCAGCAGATGGTATCCGAAGAGGAGATGGACGACATGCTTGCGTCCGACTACACTGTAGGCTACATGTGGGGCACAACGGGTTTCCTATACAACCCACAGTTTGTTGACGAGGCGGACATCCGTTCGTTAGGTGGTCTGCTCAATCCGAAATTCAAGGACAGAATCTTCATGAAAGACGCTTTCCGCGACGTGTATTCGGTAGTGGTGCTGTACGTCTATCGTGACGAGATCGCCCGCGGTGAAGTGACTCGCGAGAATCTGGTGGCCAACATCACGGATGAGCGTATTGCACGCGTGGAAGAGTTCCTCACCCAGGCCAAGAACAACATTGCCGGCTGGGAAGTTGACTTCGGCAAGGAGGAGATGGCAAAGGGCAAGGCATGGCTTAACCTGAGCTGGTCCGGTGATGCACAATGGGCTATCGACGAGGCTGCTGAAGTAGGCGTGACGCTGAAATACCTTGTTCCGGAAGAAGGCTCGAACGTATGGTTTGACGGCTGGTGCATACCCAAGTACGCACAGAACGTAAAAGCCGCATCATACTTCATCAACTATCTCTGTATGCCGGAGAACGCTATCCTGAACATGGAGGAAATCGGTTACGTGAGCGTGATTGCGTCACCGGAGATTCTGGCATGGGCGGACAATGCAGAGGATAATCCCCAGACCGCCGACCTGAGTTACTTCTTCGGTCCGGAAGCTACTGCCGTACATGCCAATCAGGTATTGTACCCCGACAAGAGCGTGATTGACCGTTGCGCCCTGATGCACGACTGCGACACAAAGACCGGTGCCATGCTCGACATGTGGAACCGTGTGAAAGGTGACAACCTCGGCGGTAGCAATCTGATGATGATTGTGGGGATTGTTATTGTTCTGCTGATTGCATTCTTCGTTATTCTGGGCATCAACAAGAACAAGCAGAAGAAACTGCGCAGCCGTCGCCGCTGATATTAACCACAAGAAGCACAGCCCGCTTCGCTGAAAGATAAAAGAAAACATACAATGACCAAGAAACTATTACTGATAGTTGCGTTGTTCTGCACCGTTGCCGTACAAGGTAACGAGATGGAGGACGCCTATGCCTCCGCCAAACAACTATACGAGCAGCGTGACAAAGGTGCGACCAAAGCCCTGCAGGCGTACCTCAAGCGTTACCCCTACACCACTTACGCCGATGAGGTGAACATGATGATAGGCGTGACACAAGTGGAGTCGAAGCATTACAAACAGGCATTGAAGAGCTTTGAGGTAGTGACACTGACGCGTCTGGGACGTGACCAACAGCCCGAGTACCAGTTCTACCGCGGATACGCGTACCTGATGATGGGCGAATATCAGAAGTCGCTCACGTTCTTCAATTCCCTTAGGCAAAAGGACACGCCGTACACCTTGTCCTCACGCTACTACTATGCCTTCGCACAATATAAGTTAGGCAACTACGACAAGGCGTTGCCTGAGTTTCTTGCTATTGAGCACACGGTTCAGTATAGCGACATCGTGCCGTACTACATCATCCAGATCTATTATTCGCAGGGCAATCTGGAGGAGGTAGAGCAACGCGCGGCATATATCATTGAGGCGAACCCCGGCAATCCGAACAATGGTGAGGTGGAGCGCATCCTGGGCGAGTTGCAGTACCAACGGGGCGCCTATGCACGCTCAATACCTCATCTGGAGGCGTACGAGAAAAGTTTCACCGAGCAGAAGAAGGAACTGGTGCGTAATGACCTGTACCTGCTTGGTATGGCTTATTACCACACCGAGCAGTACAAGAAAGCCATCACCTACCTGAAGAAGGTGAAGCCGATGAACGACAGCATATCCGAATCGACGGCTTTGCATCTCGGGCATGCATATACCAAGACAGGTAACATCGAGCAAGGCAAGCTCAACTACGCCAGTGCCGTCCGTTACGGCTTGACACCCAAGGTGACCGAGGAAGCGATGTACAACTACGCCCTTTGCACCTATCAGAGTTCGTCAGCACTCGGCGAGAGCGTAACGGCGTTCACCGATTTCCTGCGTACCTACCCCAAGTCCGAACACACGACCACTATCCGTTCGCTGCTCTCCGACGCGTTCCTGCGCTCGAAGAACTACCAGGCTGCATACGAAGCCCTGCAACTGATTGATGTCACCGATGCCAAGATGGAGCAGACCAAGCAGTACCTGCGTTACCAGTTAGGTGCTGACGCGTTCCGTCAGGGGAACATCACCAAGGCGCAGCAGTTCCTCGGGGAGATACTCAAGCAACCCAAAGCCTATGATACGTACAATGCTGAGGCATGCTATCTGCTGGCAGAGTGCGCTTATCGCACGCGTAACTACAAGCAAGCGGAGCAGTACATCACCCAGGCGGAGCAGGAGAAAGGCTGGAAGGATTCACCCAACCGCATCCATGCCATGTACCTGAAAGGTTATGCCTATTTCCAGCAACGTATGTACACGCAGGCAGAAGCGAACCTTCAGGACTTCGTTAAAGAGACCGATTCGTCGCAACCGACCTACGCGGATGCACTGAACCGTATAGGCGACTGCCAGTTCAACGCCCGTAAGTTCGATGAAGCGATACGCACCTACCAGAAGGTGATTGACCTGAACGCTACCGGTGCCGATTATGCCACGTTCCAGGCTGGTTATGCTTACGGCTTGAAGCACCAGTACGTGAACAAGGCGGAAAAGATGCTCAGCCTGGTGACTACCTATCCGCAATCCGATTACGCAGACGATGCCCTATATGAAATGGCACGCGCGTATATTGAGAACAACCAGGAGGAGTCGGCTATCATGGCATACGAACGCCTGCTGAGCAACTACCCGAACTCGAACATGGCGCGCAAGGCTTCGCTGGAGCAGGGCATGATTCACCGGAACCTGAAGCAGTACGATGACGCCATACGCGCCTTCAAGCGCACCATCAAGAATTACCCGAGTACGGAGGAGGCCTATGCCGCTCTGGACGGATTGGAGCAGGTGTATGTGGCAACGAACAACATCAGCGAGTATCTGGCATATACGAAGAAACTGGGCAAATCGCAGATGCGCGTCACCACAGCCGAGGACAGTCTGACCTATGTCACCGCCGAACTCCAGTACATGCTGGGCAACTACAAGGAAGCGGCTGCCGGCTTGGCGACATATATCACCCGCTACTGCTATGGCGGACGCTACTGCACCAACGCGCACTACTACGCTGCGGACAGTTACTACCGTCTGGGGCAGATGCAGAGTGCCCTGTCGGAGTATGAGGCACTGACCACTCTGACGGGTAACGCCTATATGGAAGAAGCCTGTCTCAGGGCTGCCGGTATAACCTTCGACAACAAGGATTACGAATCTGCCGCACGTCACTTCCGTCACCTGTATGAAGTGGCATCTACCGAAGGCAACCGGCGTATAGCCCAGCTGGGTATCCTGCGGTGTGCATCCAACCTAAGCGATCAGGCAACCGTACAACGCATAGCCACAGAGATGCTCTCGTCGGACGGTCTGCCCGATGATATGCGCCAGGAGGCACTCTACTGCCGCGCAAAGGCTTACCTGAGTGCCGGCAACAACGGTCTGGCTGTGGTTGACCTTACGCCGTTGGCACAGGAGACCGTGACAGCTATCGGTGCTGAAAGCAAATACCTGCTGGCTCAAGCGTACTTCAATATGAACGCGCTTGATAATGCCGAGAACGAGATTATGGCGTTCGCACAGATGAACACCCAGCACCAGTACTGGCTTGCCAAGGCAATGATTCTGCTGGCGGATATCAGTCTCAAGCGCGAAGACACCTATCAGGCAGAACAGTACCTGCTCGCCTTGCAGACGAACTACAACGCACAAGACGACATACAGATGATTATCGCGGACAAACTTGCAGCCATCCGTGCCAACACGCAGGCTGCGCAGAACGACGATAACACCGAACCTACAGACGAATAAACGATAAGCATTATGAAGATACACTCAATCATAGCATTAGCAGCGCTGCTACTACCGGTGAGCATGGTGGCACAGGACACCATCCTGAACCGGAACGTGACGGTAGAGCGCGACTTCCAGCCCATCATCAGCAGTGCAGGTATCGTGAACGTCAAGCCCGTGATTGTCCAGCAGGACATCGAACCGGCAGAAGTGACGTACTCGTCGTTCTCGCAGGCTCTGTCACCGGCGTTCAACATCAATCCGTTAGGTTGCTCGCTCACCACATGGGAGCAACCCAAACCGTTGCACGGTTACGTTAGCGGCGGACTGGGGCATACGAATACGGCATTTGACTTCGGCTATAGGGCTGAGGACAAGAAGAGCAAGATTGCCTTCGACGCATACGCC
Organism: Paludibacteraceae bacterium; assembly: GCA_017444065.1. Taxonomy (GTDB): domain Bacteria; phylum Bacteroidota; class Bacteroidia; order Bacteroidales; family Paludibacteraceae; genus Colicola. The sequence continues at coordinate 70,324 of JAFSXJ010000120.1, forward strand.
CATCACCGTGCTGCCTGGGGACGATACACGGTCGAGAAGACGAACTTCGGACTGGACATAACCAAATCGTTCTCGGCGGCTGCACTGTACTTCGGTGCTAATGCCGAAAACCAATACTACACGTTCAGCGGACGCTATGTGGACTCCACAGGCATGATTCGTATCAGCAAGCCCTCGGAGCTGAAAGCCGAGGACAAACTGTCGCTTTGGGCTATCAACACCCATATCGGGTTGCGCTCGGTTGGCAGAGGAAGCATCCGGTATCAGTTGCAGACAGGGTATTCGGCATTCATGCACGGCACGAATGTGACAGAGCATCAGATCCGCTCAATCGGACGCCTTGAGTGGAACGGTGGCGAACATCGTGCAGGTATAAACGTCAGTGCTGCCAATTTCTTCATGAATGTGAACGACAATTCGATAGCCGCCACAGCCTACAACCCTCGTCACGCCATTCGGATTGAGCCGTTCTACGCATATGACCACAACCGCTTCCACACACACATAGGCGTCAATCTGGACATGAATATCGGCCGCGGACAACTGCTGTCGGGCAACAGCAACATATCATTTGCCCCGTCGCCTAACGTGTATCTGGAATATGACATCACCCAAAACTGGCTGGCCGTTTACGGCGAGGCAAAAGGCTCGCTGGGCGAAGGTTCGCTGCAGGCATACACCAACGCGTTCCCCTACCGTCCGTACCGTAACGGTGTAGTATCGCATCACGTGGCAAGTTATATCCCCGTACAAGCACAGCTCGGCCTGAAACTGCGTCCGCAAGCCAACCTGCTGATTGACCTGCATGCCCGTTATGAGTTGAAAAAGAACCAACTGTCCACCTGCAATCCCTACTATTGGGAGGTTCGCCAGTATCGGGATAATCTGGGCGACACCAGTCCGGTGTTCGGCAGTTACGTCTATTCGCATCTCCAACGCTGGAAGATTGGTGCTGAGATCACGTACCATTATCAGGACATCGTGCATATTCTGGTGGCGGGCGGCTACTATACAGGCAGCATGGACAGCATTGAGGTTCCTCATGCCTCCAAGGGCAAAGTGGAGGACGAGACATCTCTGTGGGCTGCTGTGAAGAGTGCCGACGGCAAGTTCCGCATGCTTGACCGTCCGCGTTGGGACCTGACGGTGAACGTCGATGCCCGCATCAACCGACACTGGACGATTTATTCACACAATTACTTCGCCGGCAAACGTCTGGCACTGATGTATGAAGAGACGTATGATGCCGCTCTGGTGGATGCTGCCACAGGGGATGACGGTATCCGTCACGAGTACTCCTTGCGCACCATCATTCCGACCATCGACATCAATCTGGGATGCACGTATGAGTACAACAAGTGGCTGAGCGTGTTCCTGGAGCTGAACAACATCATCTACCGGCACAACGTCTATTACTATGGTTTCACTAACCCGGGCACGAACTTCCTGCTTGGAGCATCGTATAAGTTCTGATTCCCAACTGAACGAATAATACTAACTACTATACAATGAAAAAGATTCTCTCTCTCGGCGTATTTCTCGCCGCATGGACTACGGTTCTCGCCTGCACGAATTTCCTTGTAGGCAAAGATGCCTCCGTTGACGGCAGCACCATGATTTCCTATGCAGCCGACTCCTATTCATTCTACGGCTATCTGCATTTCTCTCCTGCCGCCGACCATCTGAATGGCACGATGCGCGAGGTCATCAACTGGGACAACGGCAAGCCGCTGTGTTCCATCCCGCAAGTGGCACATACCTATAATGTTGTCGGCAACACCAACGAGCACCAGCTCACCATCGGTGAGACCACCTGGGGCGGACTGGAGCAACTTTGGGATACCATAGGCATTGACTATGGCAGCCTTATCTACATCGCTCTGGAGCGCTGCAAGACAGCCCGCGAGGCTATCGACTGCATCACATCGCTGGTCAAGGAGTACGGTTATGCCAGCGAGGGCGAGTCGTTCTCGTTCGGCGACTCCAACGAAGTATGGATAATGGACATCATCGGCAAGGGCCCGGGTGAGAAAGGTGCCGTATGGGTAGCCACACGCATCCCCGACGACTGCATCGCCGCGCATGCCAACCAAGCCCGCACACAAGGCGTGCCTGCACCCACCAAAGCTGCAGCGAAGAAAGCCAAAAAGACCGGTATCATTGATATGGGCGACATCATCTATTCCGCCGACATCATCGATTTTGCACGGAAGAAAGGTCTGTTCAGCGGCAAGGACTCGGAGTTCTCGTTCCAGAAGACCTTCAACCCTTACGATTTCTCGGGTCTGCTGGCATGCGAGGCACGTGTGTGGAGCTTCTACCGTCACTTCAGTGACGACATGGACCGTTATCTGCCGTTCGTGACGGGTCAGACCTATCTGGCTACAGGCGGCAAGGACGCAGGCGAAGCTATGCCGCTGTATTTCAAACCGAACCACAAGGTATCGGCACAGGAACTGAAGAACTGCATGCGTGACCAGTATGAGGGCACACCGCTGGATATAACCAAAGGTGCAGCCGCCGGTCCGTGGGGCAGCAAACTCCGCTACGGCAGCCTGAAGTTCGAACTGGACAGCGTAGCCTACTGGTACCAGCGCCCCACAGCCACCCAGCAGACAGCATGGTCGTTCGTCAGCCAGATGCGCGGCGACAAACCGGCAGGCATATTCTGGTTCGGAGTGGATGATGCCGCGACGAACGTCTATGTGCCGATGTACAGCTGCATCACCGAGATTCCCGAGTGCTTCAGGAAAGGCAACGGTGACCTGTACACCTACTCGCCGACATCGGCATGGTGGGCGTTCAACCTGGTAGCGAACAAAGCCTACGAGAAGTACGAGCGCATATTGCCGGAGATACGTGTGCCGCAAGCGATGTGGGAGGAGCGCTTCAATGCACAGGTGGAGGCACTGGACCGCGAGGTAGCCATGCTGTCGGAGGCCGATGCACGCAAACTGCTGACCGGCTACTCATGCAAGCAGGCACAGGATGTTGTGCAGGACTGGAAAGACCTGTACATCTACCTCATCACTAAGTACATCGACGGTCAGGAGCGCAAGGTCGAGAACGGCCAGTTCCTGCGCAACGCCTACGGGCAGCCCGAGATGCCCAACCGTCCGGCATACCCCGAACCGTTCCTGCGCACCATTGCACCGGAGGTGCTGCACGAATAGACCGGCTACGCCTGAAAGAACAAGGACCGCTACGCTGAATGATTAAAGACCGCAGCCATGCATGGCTGCTAAAAGAACAAAGATATGACAGACCCCAAAGAAGTATTTGACATTTTCTCTCAAATCAATCAGATTCCCCGTCCGTCGAAGCACGAACAGAAGATAAGCCGTTGGCTGCAGGACTTTGCTGCCGGACATAAGATAGAGTGCATCGTTGACGATGCGATGAACGTGGTGATGCGCGTGCCCGCCACCCCGGGTTACGAGGACCATCCGGGCGTCATCCTGCAGGCGCACCAGGACATGGTGTGCGAGAAGGACGCCGACTGCACCATCGACTTCATGAACGACCCTATCCGGACCGTTGTTGACGGCGACTGGATGCACGCCCAAGGCACGACGCTCGGCGCGGATGACGGTATAGGCATATCAATGGCGCTGGCTGCACTCACCTCGCCCGACGTCAAGCACCCTGCTCTGGAGGCGCTGTTCACTGTGGACGAAGAGACCGGTCTGACAGGTGCCAACCGTCTGCAGGAAGGCATACTGCAATACCGCAGGCTCATCAATCTTGACAACGAGGATGACGGCAAGATATGTATCGGCTGTGCCGGAGGTATAGACTCGCTCGGCAAGATGCACTACACGCCCGTCCAACTGCCCGAAGGCAAGTGGCTGGGACTGAAGCTGCGCGTCGATGGTCTGCCCGGCGGACACTCGGGCGAGGACATCAACAAAGGACGTGCCAATGCCAACAAGGTGCTGACGTACTTCCTCACGGAGATATTCGACTCCACAGACATGTACCTTGCCGCCATTCATGGCGGTAATCTAAGGAACGCCATCGCGCGCGAGGCAGAGGCTGTGGTCTGTGTGCCGTTTGAGGACAGGGAGCGTCTGCGCGTGCTGTTCAACGACAAAGCTGCACAGGTCGAGGCGGTCTATCAGGCTACGAACCCGAACATCCGCTGCGAGATGCAGACCACCGCGCTGCCGGATGAGGTGATGAGCCTGGAGGACACCTCACGCCTGCTGGCTACACTCACCACCTGCCCGCACGGCATGATACGCATGTGTGCCGACATACCCGACCTGGTTGAGACCTCCACCAACCTGGCATCGGTGCACACCGGCGGACAGCCATTGCCTAACGGCCAACGGCTGATAGAAATCAACACCTCGCAACGCTCGTCCATCGAGGCGCAGAAGCACCAGATCAAGCGTCATGTGGAGTATGCGCTGTCCATCGCCTGCGACGAGGTGACGCACGGTGACGGCTATCCCGGCTGGGCGCCGAACGTACACTCGCCGCTGCTGGATACCATCGTGGCGACATACAAGCAGTTGTACAAGAGCGAGCCGGAGGTGCTGGCTATACATGCCGGACTGGAGTGCGGACTGTTCCTGACGAAGTATCCCGACATGGATATGGTGAGCGTCGGACCGCAGATGTACGACGTGCATTCGCCGAAGGAGCGACTGAGCATCAGCTCCACCGCCAAGACATGGCAGTGGCTCAAGGCGACACTCGCCGCACTGTAAAAAGCAAATAGATATGCTAAATTGAGCATGATTGGAGAAAAAATAGATCTTTTTCTTCAGCAAAATTTGCATATTTCATAATTTTATTGTACCTTTGCACGCTTTTTCGAGTAAGAAGCACGACCATTATTATTAACCTCGGGCAGGCGTTTCGAGCAAACGTAGCCCACAAACCAACAAACAAATGGCAACAAAAATTCGTTTGGCACGTCATGGTCACAAGGACTATGCATACTACCACATCGTAGTAGCCGACAGCCGTTCGCCGCGTGACGGCAAGATTATCGAGCGTCTTGGCTCGTACAACCCTAACACCAACCCTTGCACTGTCGATATCAATTTCGAGCGTGCATTGTATTGGGTAAACGTAGGTGCCCAGCCTACCGACACCGTTCGCAACCTGCTTTCAGGTGAGGGTGTCCTGCTGATGAAGCACCTCCATGGTGGCGTGAAGAAAGGCGCATTCAGCGAGGCAGAAGCCCAGAAGCGTTTCGACGCATGGAAGGCACAGAAGGATGCCAAGTTCGGCAAGATCAGCCGCGACGAGGCAACCAAGAAAGCCGCTGCTGCCAAGGAGCTGCTCGCACAAGAGGTTGAGGCTAACAAAGCCAAAGCCGCTGCTGTCGCCAAGAAGCGCGCTGAAGCCGCTGAGGCACTCGCCGCTGCCGCCGTTGAGGCTGCAAAGGAAGCTGAGGCTGCTCAGGCCGAAGCTAAAGGCGAAGAGGCTGCCGCAGAGTAATAGACTGCATGGTGCAACTAAGCCCGAGGCATTGCCTTGGGCTTTTTTATTCCAAACACGACATGAAAGGACTGCTGAACATATCCATCGTATTGTACCGCACGCCCGCGAGCGAGTGGCAGCCTCTGGTGCAACAACTGCTGCAGGTCAAAGCGCTGAACCGCATCTACCTGGTGGACAACTCGCCCGAGCCGCTTGACGACAGCCTGAAACAGATAATCGCCAATCATCCGTCCAAGATTGAGTATATCCACCCTGGCAAGAACCTCGGCTACGGTGCAGCGCATAACATCGCTATCCGCGAGACCGTCTATGACGAGGTGCCGTTCCATCTGGCGATGAACTCCGATATAGTGGTCACGGCGGAGGCTATCGACAATCTGACTGCAGTGATGCATGCGAACGGACTCATCGGACTTTTGATGCCTCGTGTCGTCGATACCAACGGCGAATTGCAGTACCTGTGCAAGCTCCTGCCCACGCCGATGGACCTCATCCGGCGAATCGCTTTCGGGCGTATGGGCAAGGACAGCCGGCGCAACGCACGTTTCGAACTGCGGCAGCTTGACCACTCGCGCCCCATCAATGCCCCGTACCTGTCCGGCTGCTTCATGCTCATGCGCACAGAGGCGGTGCATAAGGCGGGACTATTCGACGAGCGGTTCTTCATGTACCCTGAAGACATTGACCTTACCCGACGCATCCATCGGGATTACCTGACCTTGTACTATCCTTCCGAAACCATTGTCCACGCCCATCGCCAGGCGTCCTACCACAGCCTGCGTATGCTGTGGGTCCATGCCTCGAACATGTGCCGCTACTTCAACAAGTGGGGCTGGTTCATCGACCCCGAACGCAAGGCTTTCAATAGTGCGCTACTGAAGCAGCAATAACTCCCTGCTATATGGAACGCAAAGACACTTCCATATTCCGGCAAGAGACGAAGCACTCCATGCTCCGCAGGTGCATTAATTGGGATTACAAGAAGCGCGGCATATATATGCTCACATGGTGACCATAGAGCGCAACCCCCTATCAGGCACACTACGTAAGGATGATCAAAGCGCATATATAGAGCTGACACCTGTCGGCCAAATGGTTGCCCAAGAGGCAGAAAACATCCCCGCTTATTATCCACGGATTCGCATCCTGTGCAAGCAAGTGATGCCCGATCATTTGCACCTGCTACTGTTCGTGCAGGAGCCGCTACCGGCGCATCCGGGTATCATCGTGCGCGGATTTAAGCAAGGCACAGAGCAGCGCTACCGATTCCTTGCGCTCAATGCTTTGGCGGAAGAGATTGCCTCAGACATCACTACATAACGAACGAAGCGTTCTACGTATGGCGTAGAACGTTTTTTCGCTTATTCCATAGTAATCCAGTACTGCATTCCGCGCCCGGGCTTTTGTGGCGTGGATTTTTTCTTTCTGCTTCTGCGCAACGCATTGCAAATAATCCTCCCAAAGTATCAAATCGCGGTACAAATGGGGATAATTGCGGTACAGCCTACGGCTTTCCGGCGCAGGTTGTTCCAGTTTTTTCTTCAGATCAGTACGTGTCATAACAATTTATTTCACAAAAAATAGGTAACTATTACCTATTTATATAATATAAATTGTTGTATCTTTGCACTCGTAATCGGCATTCACGTGGGCACTTGGGGAAATCATGTGATTACCGGATGCGACAAAAGAAAAAAGAAGCAAAAAAGAAAAGAAAAATAGTTGGTGCTGCTAATGGCATCCCCTGTAATCCCCTTAGCCAACGTCAAGCCGTAGTCCCCTTATGCACCAGCTGCAGCAACAGGCACGGTCAGCCATTAGCAACAACAACTTTTTTTGAAGGAAAAGGAATAGTCAACAATTACCCAAATTAGCCAAAATGCGATGGGCAAAAGAGGTCAACAATTAACAACCATTATCAACCATTAAAATCAGGAAATCATGTATTCATTCGACCAGTTATGGCAGATGCTCTATGACCACGGAGCGAGCCTTTATCACCGTCACGACTGCTTTGAGTTGTGGGAGAGTCTCGGAACAGAGCAGCGTGAGGCGCTGTACGCAACCATCGC
>JAFSXJ010000121.1 GCA_017444065.1 Paludibacteraceae bacterium
CATGGCAAAGAACTTCGCACCATAGGCTTAACGGCATTTGACTTTGTTAAGTTTATATGTAGCAGCTATAACGAGGTGAGAAAAGGCGAAGGCAACTCTATGTTGCTATTTGTACACAGACCGCACACATCCAATATGGCAGCTATTGAGGTGCATAAAGAGTTTATTCAAGGGCGGAGTGTGTATAAGATAAACACAGCTGCTCCGATTGATACGAAACAGCTGTGCTTAAAAGAATTATTGTGTGCTAACGACCACTAACAGTTTCCTGTTCAAATTAGCGAAAAGATGTCCTGCCCTCTTTCCTTCTGTACCGCTTTTGCTGAAGTAAAGCAGGTTCAACAAAAGAAGTGGCTGAAACACAATAACTATTTTGTCTTCAGAGCTGGCAACCAGCCGATGCCAGTATAGGTTGTCTGCACCCCTAATATCCTATATGCCGAAAGCCAGATGATGTATGCAGATCTGCTTTGGTGCTGGACTAAGTGTAGCATATAGCCGCCCGGAACGGCTCACACGCAATAGCGATAGGGACTATCTAAACAAAGTTTAGTTGCTCATCTACACCCGTACGTGGATAAAGACGAAGCAAAGATACTACTTTTTTTGCATATATGCAAATATTTGGGTGAAAAAATCGCAAATATACTGACAAAAAATGCATTTTTTTATGTAAATATGCAATGTTAAACGATTTTCGTTTGCAAATATCAAAAAAAAGTTGTATCTTTGCATCGAAAATCTAAAATACATACGATTATGAGCGAAAGAGAGAGAATAATCGAGCAAGAGCGCAAAGGCGTGCTCGAATTGATGCTGAAGAAAGTTGGACTTACCCGCAAACAACTGTCAGACGATTTGATCGGCATGTGGATGGCGGGCAATAACGACCTACTGACTGCAACTGAGAAAAAGCAATTCCCACATTTGGTATGGTAAGAACAACAAGACGAGTGAATCCGAATCATATATTTGTCGATACAAATATCTTGATTGGCGCGTATAGTGGAAAGAAGGAGTTTCAGGAAGAAACTGCTTGTCTTCACTATCTGACATCATTGGTGGGAAAAAAGATTTATATTTCCACGTTGAGCGTCGCTCAATTGGTATCTACGCTCCAGAACCGGTTTAGCCGGACAAAGATGATCCAAATTGTGAAAGAGCTGCGCCATCGTTTTGAGGTCTTGAGTTTCACAAAAGAAGATATCGACAAATCCATAGCAGACGTAGGAACGGATATAGAGGATAATATGCAGCACATCATTTCGATGAAAGCCAACTGCCGGATCATCGTAACGAAGAATGCCGGTGATTATAGCCTGTATCAGGATATATATGCAGTTCCTCCAGCCCGTATCCGTTCTATACCGAGATAATTTTTGCGCACGCGTAGCGCGCGAACATAAGGAGAAAAACACAGAAAACACAACATTCGCTAACAGTCAATAAGTGGGCACTTTCAGCGTGATCAACGCGCAGAAAGTGCCTTTTTTGTGCAAAATCGCACTTTTTGCACTTTTTTGCACTTTTTTCCCGAAAAATTTGCATATATCATTTTTTTTTCGTACCTTTGCACCGTTCAAAGTTAAAATATTCACATTTGGCAGCCGGAAGAGTTGCCGCAAGCGTGCGGTTTTTTTTATTGCCGGTGCTGTAGTGTTTAACCCGATTTGTCGGATGCCCTGGGCGAAAGCCGTAATAGCTTAGCGAGCCAAATGTGATTGACTTTGAACACCAGGTAGCATCCGATTTTTTATTGTTCAAAATTATCACATTATGGAAACAACGAATTTTCCCAAGCGGCATACCTGCCGCACCATCGACCTCAAGACGATGTTCCACGGCGTTGCCAATGCAGTACGCCTCAGAGGTCAGAACGCCTTCTGTTATCCCATCAACGGCGGTCTGGCGTATCAGTTCACCATCGGTGACTATGTCTGCACGTATTCCTATATGAAGAAAGGAGGTGCGCTATGAAGTTCAAGGCTTATCCCCGCAAACCACAGGCAGACGAGGTGCGCGGTTTTCTTGTTTATTCGGCAGACTATCAGTTCAGCTATCCTCACACCAATCGCGGCGTTGTTCGCCTGGATATCCATCTTCAGGTGGATAAAAACGGCGTTCAGGATCACGAGGTGCGCTGGTACGCCTGGCACGAGGATTTCGAAACGTACACAGCAGCTGCGGTGTATCTGGTATCTATTCTTGATCTTTACAAGTTAGGAGGTGTGCTATGAATCCGGAGAACACCAGCTACAGCGTACTGCCCTCATTGCAGCAGTTCCTGACCCCGACGAAGATTGATCCGTCGCCGATGATGGTGATGTGCAAAGGTCTGATGACCGCTCAGATGAACCTCTCGCGCCTGATCATGTACGAGGACCCGGATGGCGAAAGTCGCACACGCAAGCTCGTACGCGATGCTATGGATGTCATAGCGGACATGTACGAGACCTTCAACACCATTGAGGAGGAGCGGATGAACTACCTCACTCTGATGGAAACTCTCTGATCCTCCCCGGATGCAATCCGGTTACACGTGAACGAGCCGCTGGCGATCCTGCCGGCGGCTTTTTGTATTACAGCCGGTTGCGCCCCGCCCCTTTCAGGGGTCACCTCCGGTGCCTGACTGACTTTCCGTACTCCCTTTAACCCTCTTTTTTTGTACTATACTCTGTAATTCTGTAATATATAAAGAGGTAAAATATACAAACAATGTAGTTTTCAATAAGTTACGCCAAATTACAACTTTGTTACAACTCGGTTACACTTTTGTTACAACTTTTGTCGGGGTTTGCTCGGAGCTAACTCCGACCTTTCTCCGGTGTCGCTGCGCCGAAAAAATGCAGTGATCTCCGAAGAATAGTACAACATTATTTGGAAAAGTCGGAAAAATGTAGTACCTTTGCACCCGAATCTTTCTGAGTTGGGCAGAAATGCCTGGTGCAGATCCGGAGCCTCGACCGGGTGTAGGCGTTTGACACTCCGCAACTCCGGATCTGTTTTTTGGGAAGATCTCCGACCTCTCCCGTGCTCATGTCGGAGCTTGCTCGGAGCACGATCTTTCAGCTCATGCCCCTTTTCTTTGATGTACAGATCCAGAACGTCGGTAAGTGGAAGATAATAGCGGGAGTTCTCTGATTCTCCAAACGGTGTCCATCCTCCGGCGAGGCGCACATTGATCGTTGCCACGATATCGTTTGCGGCATTACGAAAGTCTGTTTGTGTTCGAAAACGCTTGCGTAACTTGTTGAGACGGATGCGCCGCCTGTCAAGTTCTCCGCTATCAGGGTTGAGCACGTAGTATTCTACGATCCATCCCATAGCATCGTTCTTGTGCAGTACAGCAGGAAGATACCTAATCGGTTCCGTAAGGATGTTTTTTGGATGTGTCAGCATTTTTTTTCTTCGGATAGCCAGCTCATATCTGACAACCCGAAGAAAAATTAACGGCACAATTTCGGCACGGATTCTATACGCCCTTTCTTAACGCAAACGGCTAACCTGTTGTAGGTTAGCTGTTTGCTGTGTTTTAGGGTGGAATGTGGGGCTCGAACCCACGACACTCGGAACCACAATCCGATGCTCTGCCAACTGAGCTAAGACCACCATATACGCTCCGATTGCTCAAAAGCGGCTGCAAAGATAGCACATTTTTACGACATTTGCAAATATTTTGGCAAAAAAATGTGCCATGCAGTCTAATATCGCTCATGTGCAACATTGAACATGCAACTATAGACACGAACAAAGCACCTATTACGGGCGCTTTGTTCTGTAATTATGTCTTGCCCGTTTATCCCAGACGTGCCTTGATGGCTTTGGATTCCTCCTCGTAGCCCGGCTTGTCAAGCAGGGCGAACATGTTCTTTTTGTACGCCTCTACGCCAGGCTGGTTGAACGGATTGACACCCAGCAGGTAACCCGATATACCGCAGGCACGCTCGAAGAAGTAGATGAACTGACCGATATTGTACTCGTCGAGACGCGGGAACGTGATGAGGATATTAGGTACACCTCCATCGACATGCGCCAGACGCGTGCCGAGCTCCGCCATCTTGTTCACCTCATCCACACGTTTGCCGGCGAGGAAATTCAGGCCGTCAAGGTTCTCCTGATCGCTCGGGATGCGTACCTCCTGCTCGGGAGCGTCGATGCTGATGACGGTCTCGAAGATGTTACGCTGTCCCTCCTGAATCCACTGACCCATTGAATGCAGATCAGTGGTGAAATCGACAGATGCGGTGAACAATCCCTTGTGGTCCTTGCCCTCGCTCTCGCCGTAGAGTTGCTTCCACCACTCGGCGAAGTAGTGCAGGCGCGGGTTGAAGTTGACGAGAATCTCCGTCGATTTGCCATACTGGAGCAGTGCGTTACGGATGGCAGCGTACTGTGCGGCAGGGTTCTGCTCGTAGGGCACGTTGGCTGCGGTGGCTTTCTGCATGTCCTGTGCACCCTTGACGATGGCGCGGATATCCCATCCTGCAACGGCTACGGGCAGCAGACCTACCGGCGTAAGAACGGAGAAGCGTCCGCCTACATTGTCAGGAATGACGTAGGTCTTGTATCCCTCCTTGGTAGCCAGCGAACGGAGTGCGCCTTTGGCTTTGTCGGTCACGGCTACGATACGCTTGCGTGCCTCGTCCTTGCCGACCTGCTGCTCGAGCATCGTCTTCAGCAGACGGAAAGCCAGAGCAGTCTCGGTGGTGGTGCCGGATTTAGAGATGTTGATGATGCCGAACTGACGACCTTTCAGGAGTGCCATCAGGTCTGCCAGATAGTCCTCGCCGATATTGTTGCCGGCATATACCACGATAGGATTCTTGCGCTCGGGCACGTATGCGTCGAACGACGAAGCGAGTGCCTCATTCACGGCACGTGCGCCCAGATACGAGCCACCGATGCCCGCTACCACCACAATCTCGCAACTCTTGCGCAGTTGGTCGGCAGTCTGCTGGATGTCAGCTAAGAAGTCGTCGGTAATCTCAGCAGGCAGGGTGACCCAGCCGATGTAGTCGTTGCCGGCACCCTTGCCGTTCTCAAGAAGTTCATTACATGCTGCTGTCTGTGCAGCAATGGCTTTCAGGCTGCCTGCCGGAACGAACGAGGCAGCGTTTTGTAAACAAAGTTTCATATTATTGCATGTGTGTTGTTAGTGCCTGAATAACTTGTGAAGGCGACCGATGTTCGTACAGGATGGCGTACATCGCCTCGACAATTGGCAGATTGACGTGCAGCCGCTCGTTGGCTTTGTGGATGCAGTAGGTGCCGTAGTATCCCTCGGCCACCATCTCCATCTCGAGTTGTGCGGCTTTGACGGAGTAACCCATGCCAATCATCTGCCCGAACTGACGGTTACGGCTGAACTTCGAGTACGCTGTGACGAGCACGTCGCCCAGATAGCCGCTGGCATCAATCTCGCGGTGCACGGGACTGAGTGCTGCTGTGAAATGCGCAATCTCCTGCAAGGCGTTGCTAACCAGTACTGCCTGGAAATTGTCGCCGTAACGCAGACTCTGGCATATGCCTCCGGCTATGGAGTAGATGTTCTTCATGACGGATGTATATTCCAGCCCGAGTACGTCCACCGATGTGCATGTGCGCACGTACGATGTTTGCAACAGCGGTGCTATCTCCTCGGCTTTCTTGCGATTGCTGCAGCCGATGGTGAGGTAACTCAGTCGTTGCAACGCAATCTCCTCGGCGTGACACGGTCCGGCTATAACCAGCAGATTCTCTTCCGGCACATTAAAGCGCTCGTGCAGGTAATCGGTGACTATCTGGTTCTTCTCGGGAATCATGCCCTTGACTGCAGAAATGACAATCTTCGAGCGCATGGTGCGCTTAATCTTCTTCAACGACGGTTCGAGGTATGGTGACGGGATAGCCAGAATGAGGATATCCGAATCACGTACAACCACATTGATGTCATCCGTGAAATGAATACGGTTGATGTCGAACGTTGCGCTGTTCAGGTACGTCGGATTCTTGCCTGTGCGTTTGAACTCCTCAATGACCTCGGCGCGGCGGATGAACCAGTTGATTTCGTCAACATTTGTCAGCACAATCTTGGCTAACGCAGTTGCCCAACTGCCACCGCCGACGATGGCGATACGTTTGTTTTCAAACATGATATTATTGTTTTACTTCAGGTTTCATTGTTGGGAACAGGAGCACTTCTTGTATAGTGGGTTGCCCGGTCATGAACATGGTCAGACGGTCAATACCGATGCCTATACCCGATGTAGGCGGCATACCATATTCCAGCGCGCGGACAAAGTCGTGGTCGATAACCATCGCTTCGTCATCGCCCTTGGCGGCAAGCTTCATTTGCTCCACAAAGCGTTCGTACTGGTCTATCGGGTCATTGAGCTCGCTGTATGCGTTCGCCAGCTCCTTGCCGTTGACCATCAGCTCGAAGCGCTCGGTCAGTCCGGGTTTGCTGCGGTGCATCTTCGTCAGCGGCGACATCTCAACCGGATAGTCGGTGATGAATGTAGGCTGGATGAATTGCCCCTCGCATGTCTCGCCGAAGATCTCGTCAATCAGCTTGCCTTTGCCCATGTGCTCGGTATCTTCCACACCTAATGTCTTTGCGTATGCGCGCAACTCATCCTCGTTCATGTTGCCGACGTCCTTGCCGGTCTGCTCCTTGATGGCATCCAGAATAGGCAGACGTCTGTACGGTGCCTTGAAATCGACTTCGTGATCACCAATCTGCACCTTGGTTGTGCCGTTCACGGCAATCGCAATCTTCTCCAGCAGTTGCTCGGTGAACGACATCATCCAGTTGTAGTCCTTGTACTGCACGTATAGCTCCATGCAGGTGAACTCGGGGTTATGGCTGCGGTCCATGCCTTCGTTGCGGAAGTTACGACCAATCTCATACACGCCCTCAAATCCGCCCACAATCAGTCGTTTCAGATATAGTTCGGTAGCTATTCTGAGGTACATATCCACATCCAGCGTGTTGTGATGCGTGATGAACGGTCGTGCACTGGCGCCGCCGGCTATAGCTTGCAGGATTGGTGTCTCTACCTCGGTGTATCCCGCCTCGTCGAACACCTGGCGCATCGTGCGCAGGATAGTCGCGCGCTTGAGGAATGTGTCCTTCACGCCGTCGTTCACCACGAGGTCAACGTACCGCTGACGATAGCGTTGCTCCGGATCGTTGAATCCGTCGTATGCCACACCGTCCTTGTACTTGACGATTGGCAGCGGACGAATGCTCTTGCTGAGCACAGTCAGTTTCTTCGCGTGAACGGAAATCTCACCCATCTGCGTGCGGAAGACAAAGCCCTCAATACCAATGAAGTCGCCTATGTCCAGCAGTTTCTTGAACACAACGTTGTACATCTGCTGCTCGGGCGTAGTTGCTTGCTCACCCTCGGCGATGGGTGCCTGTATATCATCGCGGCTGACATAAACCTGTATGCGTCCCTTGCTGTCCTGCAGCTCGATGAATGATGCTTTGCCCATGATGCGCTTTGACATCAGTCGGCCGGCTATGCTCACAGGCTTGCCGGTGAACCACTCGGCGTCGGGTTCGGGCTCGCCCTCGGTGCGGTCAACGAATCCGGCTTTGATGTCTGTTGAATAGCCTGTTACTTTATACTCCGCTGCAGGGTAGGGGGCAATGCCCAGTTCGCGCAATGCTTGCAAACTCTGCCGGCGTACTTGTTCTTGTTCAGATAGTTCCATATTTAGGATTTGTATTTGATTTTTGCGATTTTAGGTGCACACACACCTTTGCGACTGCAAAGTTACAAAAAAAATCTGAATTATGCAAGCAATTATGAAAAAAAGTGAGCATTTATTTGCAAATATCAAAAAAAAATCGTACCTTTGCACTCACAAAGTTTTGTGCACAACTCTAACCCAATTATTATAATCATGATTGAACATTTAATTCCTGCGTGGATGTTAATCCCGTTTGTAGTGATGCTGTTGTGCATCGCTATCCTGCCGCTCATCCCTCATGTGGGCGAGTGGTGGGAACACAACGTGCACAAGCTGTACGTTTCCTTAATCCTTGGTGTGCCTGTCGGCATCTGGCTGTGCGTGAACGGCATGAGTCACGAGTTGATTCACCAGATGATCTACGACTACGTGCCGTTCATCCTGCTGCTGATGGCGCTGTTTGTCACCACCGGCGGTATCTGTATCCGCGGTGACCTGAAAGCCACCCCGCTGACGAACACCATCATCATGGGTATCGGCTGGGTGCTGGCGTCGTTCATGGGTACGACCGGTGCGGCCATGTTGCTCATCCGATTGCTGCTGGAGACGATCTCGCAGCGCAAGTACAAGGTGCACACCGTGCTGTTCTTCATCGCCATTGTAGCCAACTGCGGCGGTTTGCTGTCGCCGCTGGGTGATCCACCGTTGTTCCTGCTGTTCCAGAAAGGTACGCCGTTCATGTGGTGGATGCAGAACATGCTTCCCGAATGGTTTGTGACCGGCGCGCTGCTGCTGATTGTATATTTTGCTGTGGATACGTACCTGTACCGCAAGGAACCGACCGCCAATATCATGGCAGACGTGCGCGAGGCAAAGAAGCTGCAGATGAGCGGTCTGATCAACATCTTCTGGCTGCTGTGCGTTATCTGCTCGACGATGTTCATCAACTCGACATACATCCCTGCCATGGGTGAGCACGACGCTCCGTGGTACCTGAAGTTGCTGCGCGAGTGGGCGTTCATCCTCATCATCGCTGCAAGCTGGTTCACTACAGCCAAGAAGACCCGTGAGGACAATAGTTACAGCTGGGTGCCAATCCTTGAGGTAGCCTGTGTGTTCCTTGGCATCTTTGCCACGATGACTCCTGCGCTGATGTTCCTGCAGCAGAACCCGCTGCCTGTTGACCAGCCGTGGCAGTTCGTATATTGCACGGGTGCGCTGTCCGCGTTCCTTGATAACGCGCCGACTGCTATGGTGTTCCATGCAACGGCTACAACCTTGCCTGTAGCTGAGGGCGTAACGGCAGTGGCAGGCATAGCACCTGAGTTCATGAAGGCCATATCGATGGGTGCTGTCTTCTTCGGTGCCCTGACGTATATCGGCAACGGTCCTAACTTCATGGTTAAGTCCATCGCAGAGCAGGCGGGCATCGATATGCCGTCGTTCTTCGGGTACATGATCAAGTTCTCGCTGATTGTCTGCCTGCCGATCTATGTAATCGTGCAACTGCTGTTCATTTAAGCATCGTTTGAAAGGTGTTTGATACCCTTTCAATCATCGTGCTACTGCTAAAGAGAAGACGCTTATCCGGCATGACCGGATAGGCGTTATCTCTTTTATGCAGTTGCGGATGGTGGCACCGGTTGTGATGACATCATCCACGAGCAGGATATGACGCTTGTGCCAACGGGTCGGTTCAGGTATGCGGAAAGCGTGCTCGACGTTCGTCCGGCGCTTGTCGTCGGTGAGCTGCGATTGCTTGGGCGTGTCGCGGATACGCAGGAGAGTGGTGGTGTCGATAGGCAGACCGAGCACCTCTGACATCCCACGGCAGATATACTCGCTCTGGTTATAGCCTCGTTCGTTCAGCCGTCGCGGATGAATAGGCACGGGCACCAGCAGGTCGATGTCATCGAAGTATCCTGTCGGCTGCCATTCTTGAGCCGCCTGCCTGCCGAGGAACTTCGCCAGCTCGGGACGCTCGTAGAACTTGGCGGCATGGATAACGCTTGCCACATCATCATCGTAGCGCAGCCATGCACCGCCACGGACAAACCGCGGCTTGTCCCATTGCTTGCGCGGGCGGTTGAACAGGTCGGTAAAAAGCATCTCAACCTTGTTGTCGCGCAGGATATGGTGCTCCGTACGGGGTAGTTTACGCAGGCAGTTGTCACACAATGTGTTATACGAATCTACCCCTCGATGGCATAGTATGCACAACGAGGGGTAGAAGAGTTCAAGGACACTTGAGAGCATAGTGGTCAGATATCTGAAATCAAAGGTCAGATTTCTTGCGCAGTTTGGTAATCTGCTTGATGGCGATATAGGCTATGCCCAGACCGAACAGCGCAATCAGCACGATGCTCAGCTCATGGCTGTAGCGGTTAATCAGGTCAGCCTGACCGTGAGCAACGTAGCCTAATACAGCCAGGACAATATTCCAGAGGAACGCGCCCAGAAACGTGTAGAGCAGGAAATGCCCGAAGTGCATCTTCGCCAAACCGGCAGGGATACTGATGAGCTGGCGTATGGCAGGGATGAACCGTCCGATGAACGTGGAAATCTTGCCATGCTCGTTGAAGTAATCCTCCGCCTTCTTCACTTTAGCGCTGTCAAGAAGGCATAAGTGTCCGAGCCGGCTGTCGGCGAACTTGTAGATGACCAACCGCCCGAGCCACATTGACAGCAGGTAGTTGATGATAGCCCCCAGCATTGCGCCCACCGTACCCGACAGAACAATCAGAAAAACATCCGCCAGGTAGTTGCCCGTAACACATAGTACGCTGTCGGGATTGCCCGCCACGTACGCTGCTGGAGGAATAACCACCTCCGACGGGAACGGGATGAACGACGACTCAATGGTCATCAGCGCCACGATAGATGCGTGACTCATGTGCGTTGTGTACCAAGCGGTTATGCTGTCAATCAGGGTCATAGTCAGAAGTCAAAAAATCAGAAGTCGGAAATCAGTTATCTGCGGTTACGCATCCATGCGGGCTTGTCCTCGGCGTCAGCCAGTGCTTCATCATCGTCAAAGTCAATGAAATCCATATGCTGTGGCGGTACGGGTTTTGGCTCCTCTACGGACGGATTGTCCTGCGATTCCGGATTATCCGTAGTGTCCTGCTCTTGCTGATTGTCCGGAGTATCCGGGGCGTCAGGTGTGTCCTGTTTGTCATTGACAGGGTAGAAGTGTTCCATCGCATCCTCAAGCGTCTCGGGCTGCTGTACGGGTTGGGGTTCTTCCGTCTGCGGGGCAGGATTGGTGATTTCCACAGGTATGGCGTTGATGCCGGGGATGTCGCTCACGCTGTAACCTGTAGCAATGATGGTAACGCGCACATCGTCGCCGAGTGTGTCGTCGTAACTGGCACCCCACTGTACCTCCACCTCATCGCCGACCTGCTCGACAAAAGCGGTAATCTGGCTGAATTCGTTCATGCGGATGGCGTTCGTGTGCGAGCAGTAGAACTGCAGCAGCACGCGTGATGCACCGCGCACGTCGTTGGTGTTCACCAACGGTGACTCCAACGCGTTACGTATGGCTTTGGTTATTCGTTCTTCTCCGCTTGCCTGACCTACGTTCATAATGGCTACACCGCCTTTCTTGAGCGTGTTATATACGTCGGCAAAGTCCGTATTGATATATCCCGGAACGGTGATAATCTCGGCAATTGACTTGGCGGCGTTGGCTACCACGTCATCCGATTTGGCGAAAGCGTTGGGCAGGTCGAGGTCAGGAAATATCTTGCACAGTTTCTCGTTGTTGATTACGAGCAGTGCATCCACGTGCTCCGCCAGTTCAGCCACACCTACCAGTGCTTTGCGGATCTTAGGCTTGCCCTCAAAGGCAAACGGGATAGTGACTATGCCGACCGTCAGTATCTCCATCTCCTGCGCCACTTCGGCAACGATAGGCGATGCGCCGGTACCGGTACCGCCGCCCATACCGGCAGTGATGAACAGCATCTTTGTGCCGTCATCCAGTGCCTCACGGATACGTTCACGATTCTCGTTGGCGAGAGCGCGTGCACGTTCAGGCTTGCCGCCCGCACCAAGGCCAGGACCGAGTTGCAGCTTCGAAGGCACACTCGACTGACCGAGTGCCGTACTGTCGGTGTTACAAACCAGGAAACTGACATCGCGGATGCCCGTCTTGTACATGTGATTGACGGCGTTGCCGCCACCACCGCCTACGCCCATCACCTTGATGATGCTCTCGGCTTCCAAGTCCAGTGGTAAAGGGATAATATCTGTCATAGTGCTTTGTGTATTAGTCGTTGATATTGTCTTTGTTCTTTTAGCCTAACGGTCTTTGCTCGTTGAGCAGCTTGCGCGGTCGATATCAGAAGTCCTCGCCTCCGAACAGTCCCGTCAGTTCCTCTTTGATTTTGCCCATGAATGTTCTTGGCTTGGGCTCCTCGTCAGGATGCTCTTCCTTATACATCTGTCCGAGCAGCAGTGTGCCAACAAGCGAGCCGTATAGAGGCTGGTAGTACTCGTCATCAGTGTCAGCAGCCAGCCACTGGGCATGTGAGCCGTACTCGACAGGGATGGATGTTTTCTTCCGCAGGAATGGCACGATTCCGCGAAGCATCGACGCGCCGCCTGTAAGGTAGATGATGCCCACATCTTCATGTTTCTCCACTTCCGCCAGCAGCGGCAGGATAATCTCGTTGACACGGCACGCGATGATGGAACTGAGGTTTCCCCGCGTAACAATCAGCGGTGCTTCACCCTCACGTGCAGCTGGTACACGCAGACCTTTGTCCACCTCGTCGGGCTTGAGGCTGAGAGTGCCCCATTTGCATTTGAGCTTCTCTGCGTCCGATGCGGAGATACCTAAGGTCTCTATATCATGACTCACGTGGTAGCCGCCAAGCGGAACGACCTTTGTCAGTTGGAACTGATTGTTCCTGTAAATGGTTAGGGTGGTGGTCTGTGCACCCATGTCAATGACCGCGCAACCGTTCTCGCGCTCTTCGTCGGTCGTCAGGGCTGTGATACAGGCGTCGGGCACAAGTTCGCGGTTGAATATCGCCAATCCGGCACGCTTGAGTGTGTCATCCATCTTGGTGCAGTACTCTTTACGCATAACGAACGCTGTCGCATAGAGCGTTATGTCGCGGCCTATCTTGCCGATAGGTGTCTCATCGAACTCCTGTTCGTCCACCTCCCAACGCTCCGGCAGTACGCTGAGCACGCCTGCTGCAGGTGTGCGGGTCTCAATCTTCTCCGAGCACTCGCTGATCATCTCGTTGAGCAGTTTCTGCTTGATCTCCGTTCGGCGTTGCTGGCGGTGAGCCTCCACGCGCACGGATTGCAACGACCGGCCTCCGATGCACACGAAGATGTTCTTCAACTCGCCAAGACCTACGCGGTTGTTGAGTTTCTTCCAAGTCTCGTTAAGCACAAACCCTACGTCACTGGAATTGGTCGGAATACCTTTCTCAACGCTCTGGTGACGGCTCGAACTCTCGCTGCCGAGGATGTGGAACGTATTATGCCGTGCGTCCCAATCTGCAGCAATAGCCCGTACACATGAACTGCCGATGTTCATGGCTACGATGGGTTGGGGTAAATCTGTCTTTCTAACCATATTATTTTCTTCCAATTATCTGATTGGAGTATTGCAAATCAATCTGTTTGTATTCGGGGTAGCCGATATGTTCAAACCCGTTCTCATAGAGTTTCTGCAGGTCGTCCATACGCTGTTCTGCGTCTGCCAATGGGCCTAATACGATGGTATAGTGGTGCGCGTCCTCCTTCAGTTCTATCATCCGCGGGTTGGTCACATGTATCGTGTGAATCTTTTCACGCCAGTATCGGTTGTCGTTCAGCCAGGTTACGAAGTCGTACATCTCACCTTCAGCCTGCTGGTGGCCTATACGTCCGTTCACGACCACTACAGGCGTGCTGACCGATGCGCGAACAGGCATGACTTTGCGGTCGGTGTCAAGGTAATAATGCTCGTCACCGGCAATCAGCATTATCGGCTGACGCTGACGGACCAGGATACGCAGTTCGCCGTTCGTCAGTTTGTAGCACTCCGCCTGACGCAGCATAGGGTGGGTAAGCAGGTGGCGCTCAATCTGCTGGCAGGAAATCTTCGATAGCGGCTGCCCGACTTGCCATAATCCCGCTTGGCTGAGTTGCTGGCGTAACTCGCCTGCACTGACGTACTGACGCTCCAGACTGTCCTTGATGATGAGTGTGACGGACGAACATACCGGGTCTGCCACACGGTCTGACGCCGTTATGCCGACGCAGACCACAACGATAGCCAACACTATCGCGGTCATCCAACTTAATATGGGACGTTTGGTGGTCATTTGCTCTTATCCTTGAGCATAGCGTTCTTTGTTCTTTTAGCGTAGGCGGTCTGTGATGGCCGGCACCAGTCGGTCAATGTCACCAGCACCGATGGTCAGCACCGCTACAGGAGCTATCTGTCTTGTCCGCTCACCTATCTGTGCTATCAGCTCTTCCTTGCTTAATATGGTCGCTTGTGTAATCAGGCTTTTTTCTTTGAGCGCAGCGGTCTTTTTTCTTTCGACTTTTATCTTCTCCAGCAGCATCTCTGAGTTTACACCCTCTATTGGTAGTTCGCGTGCAGGATAGATGGGCAGCAGAATCACCTCGTCCAGGGTGGACAGCACGGCTGCAAACGCATCAGCAAAATCCCTTGTGCGCGTATAAAGGTGTGGCTGGAAGATGCCTAACAGGTGCCGCTCGGGGTACAACTTTCTGACCGATGCAATCGATGCGGCTATCTCCTGCGGATGATGTGCGTAGTCGTCGATATAAGCCACATCCGGTGTCTGCACATGGATGTTGAAACGCCTGTGCACACCTGCAAACGATGCCAAGCCTGTGCGTATCTCATCCTCCGTCACGCCGCATTGCAGAGCAATAGCAGCGGCCGCTATGCTGTTTTCTATGTTCACCCACACCGGTACGCCTAACTTCAGGTCGCATATCATGCCACTCGGGGTGTGCAGGTCGAAGGTGATTGTTCCGTCAGTCGCAACAATGTTCGCCGCGTAATAATCCGCGCGACTGTCATCGGTAGAGTAGGTGTGGATGCGTGCTTTACCTTCTATATGCAGACGTTCGTGCAAGCCGTATTTCAGGAGCAATGTGTCCGTCACAAGCCCGCAGTAGTGCTCAAAGCTCTGCTGGTAGGCTTCCGGCGTTCCGTATATATCCAGATGGTCGGAATCGACGCTCGTCACAACGGACATAAACGGCCTGAGGTGATGAAAACTCCTGTCGAACTCGTCCGCCTCAACTACTACGTACGGACTTTGGCTGTCAAGCAGCAGGTTCGTCCGGTAGTTCTCGCTTATCCCGCCGAGGAACGCGTTTACACCATCGCCGCTTTTTTCTTTGAGTGAAACGGTCTTTTCTCTTTGAGGCGAAGCCGGTCTGTCTTCTGTCAGCGAAGCGGTCTTTAGCAAATGCGCCAGAATGGTGCTTGTGGTTGTCTTGCCGTGTGTGCCGGCTACGCAGAGCGGTTTCTTCAGGGCGGTAATCTCGCCCAATGCCTGTGCGCGTTTCTGTATCTGTGCGCCGTGGGCTGACAGATATTGGTATAGCTTTGTGTCTGTCGGCACGGCAGGCGTCCATACTACGGGCAGTCCGTCTGCGGCAAAAGGCAGACGTTCGGGCTCGTCATCGTAGAATATGCTTATGCCTTCGGCTTCCAGCGTTCGCGTGAGGTCGGACGGCGTGCGGTCGTAGCCTGCCACCGTATATCCCTCATGACGGTAATATCGCGCCAAAGCGCTCATCCCAATGCCGCCGATGCCTAAAAAGAATATCTGTTTGCCTGTTCTGTCCATGATGAATAAGTTTGGATACGCCTGCATATTGCACACGCACCAAAATGCTCTGCAAAGATACAAAAAAAAATGCAAAAATGCAAGTATTTTTGTTTTTTTTGTAAAAAAATTTGCAAATGTGAAATATTTGTTGTATCTTTGCACCCGCTTTTGCGGAATTTCCCTTCAAAGGGACATTCGCAAATAGGGATCCCCGCAAGCATCGCGCAGTGGGGTATCAGCGGAGGCAATCGAACTCTTTATGTCGCAGGGCGACATCTTATAGCGAGATTTGCCGAACGCGAGGCGGGATATAGTTCAGCCCGGTTAGAATGCCTGCTTTGGGAGCAGGAGGTCGTGAGTTCGAATCTCGCTATCCCGACAATAACGCAAATCATTACGCAACCGCAAGGTTGCAGCCCCGATGAGAAAGCTTGCTTTCGAAATCGGAAAGCGGAGGCAATTGAGTTCTTTATGTCGCAGGGCGACGTCTTATAGCGAGATTTGCCGAACGCGAGGGGTATTAGCTCATCTGGCTAGAGCGCGACACTGGCAGTGTCGAGGTGAGCGGTTCGAGTCCGCTATACTCCACAAACGACAAGAGCCTGGTTCTGACCGGGCTCTTGTCGTTTTCTATTTCTTTGTCGTTTTACTGTGCGCTTTGCTGGTATGCATCCCGCCGGAACTTCAGCAGGTAGGTGTGCGTATCCTCGTAGTGGATAACCGGCGCGAAGTACTGCGGGTACTTCTGTATCGCAGGGAACAGGTAATATGGCGTGGATGAGTAGCCTAATGCGTCGAGAATGACGTAATCGACGTTCTTCTTCACCAGATCATCGAGCAGTTCCTGCGGGTCTTGTGTGAACTTGTACACCACGCCAGGACGGTCGGAGTAGAGGTAGAACATCTGTGGCTTGCGTGAGCACACCAACGTGCCTGCCGGTGTCTTTTTCTTGACTTGTTCGCCTATAGCGAAGAACTGCTTGTACTGCTTCGGGAATCGTTGTTGCGACATCTTATGCTCGTCCTCCATGCCGGCTTTGCACGTGAACAGGATAAGCAGCAGCGCCAGTGCAGCCACCGTATCCAGCCATTGCGGACGCTTGGGGATGAGGGTTACCAGTTTCCACAATCCGATGAACTCCACGGCTGACAGCAACGGCAGGATAGTTGTGATGTACCGGCTGCCGGAAGGAGTGGAGAAGAGCGAAATCAGTCCGAGCGTGGCGGCGATGTATGCCAATAGTGCCCAGCGTAGCTTGCCGGTATGCCAGCAGCCGAATATCATCAGTGCTACCAACAGCGCGCCCGTCAGATAGATTCCGAAGCTGTATTCCGGTTGGTCGGGATTGGTGCTGAAGAACGGGAACACCGTGTTCGGTATGGCTTGGAACAGCAGCATCTGTAGTGTGTCGAAGAAGCGGTGGATTATCTCCGCCACGGTCAGTGTGCCTTCCTCCGGACGCCATGGGTTAGCCTGCATCATGGCGTCGATATAGCGGTTGCCGTTCAGTCCGAGTGCCGCGTTGCGCAGCTTCCACGGCATGGCTCCTATCACAAATCCTACGATGGTCACGCCTGTAGCCACCCAGCGCTTGCGGATAAGCAGCGCCAGCAGCACACCGGCAATCATAGCCAGTCCTTGCGTGCGGATATGGTAGTTGAGCACCACCGCAACAATCATCAGGTACAGCCACGGGTGCCGCAGTTCGCTCAGGTAGTCCTCCTCGTGCTCCGCCATGCGTATCAGGCAGTACAGCACTACTACCGATGTCAGCAGGAACGACGCTTCCGACATCATCATCGTCGAGAAGTGGAACAACCGTGGCAGGAACGCGCCGGATACCGCCGCCGTGAACGAGATAACCATCGGCAGACCCGCGCGCATCAGTCCGAAGTATAGCAGAACCAGTGCCAGCAGCACAAACACCTCGTTCAGCCACTTCTGCGCAACGAAACTGTCGGTCATCATCCGCAGCGGAGTCATCAGCAGCGGATAGCCCGGCGGAAAACCGTTCGTGGCAGGTGAACCTGGTGCCGACAGGTCGCAGTACCCTTGTCCGGAAGCCAGCGACGAAGCGTAGGTGTAGTAACAGAAGTTATCGCCGTTCAGGTCGGGCTTCTCGTTGAACGTGTAGCGCGCTATACTCAGCCATGACACAAAGATCACCAGCGGGAACAGCACATATTTCAATATAGTCTCTTTCTTCATTTGAATATAATTAGTTTACGTGCAAAGAAATTCCAGCAGAAAACGATAGCGGTGGATATCAGTTTGCTTAGCATGTAATGTAGCGTCAGCAGGTCGGTGGCTACGTACATGATCAGTTCGTTCAGTCCGAGACCGACCACGCCTATCAGCGCAAACACCACAAACTCCACCCAGGGCTTGGCGCTCCTGTTACGGTTGAACACCCACGATATGCTCAGCAAGTAGTTCACCGTCAGACCGATGCAGAATGCTATGCCGGCGGATAATAAGTAATGTACGCCCGCGTAGTGCGTGAGCACGAACAACGACCCGTAATCCGCCACAAACGCCACACCGCCTACGAACCCGTACCGCAACAGCTGCAGCCATATATTCGTAGTGGGTTCAACGAATAATCTGTTAAAAAGTTCCCTCATTCTGTCTTTTATCTTTCGGCGTCAGCGGTCTGTTTTGTCTCGTGGTACTCGGTTTCCGTATTCACGTTCCACACGGCGGATTTGTCCTCAATCTTTCCGCTCTTGATCAGCGCCACGCACTCCAGCGCCGTAGCCATCGAGTGGTCCATATTGTTGTATCGGTGCTGGCCGTTGCGTCCGAGGCAGAACAGGTTAGGAATGCTGTCGAGGAACGATTTGACCGTGTCGAGCTGATAGTACGAGCCGTAGTAGGCAGGGTAGGCTTTCTTCACGCGCACATGGCATGCGTCAAGTACGGCGTCCGGTGCGATGATATCTATCTTCACGAGCTCGTCCGATGCCATACGGATGAACTCCTCGCTCGGCATCTGCCAGAGTGCGTCACCTTCGGTGGCGAAGTACTCCAGTCCAATCCACATCGTGTGTTCATAGTCTTTGACCAGATACGGCGACCAGTTGTTGAACACCTGCAATCGGCCTATCTTAACGTCACGCTCCTGGATGTATATCCATGTGTCCGGCACGCGGTTGGCATATGTCTTGAGTTTGGTCTCGTTGATTATCTTCATCTTATCCACCAGCAGGCCGACGGTGATAAAGTCTCTGTACGGCAGCGTGCTTGCTATCTGCTGCACTTCTGCAGGCACTTCAATCCCGCGCATGCCGGCTATCAGGTCTTTGATTGGCATCGTTGACAGCAGGTAATCGCACGCGATGGTCTCTTCCTTCCCGTCCGAGTGACGGATCACCACCTCACGAGCCTGAGAACTTTCGACTGCTATAGCCACCACCTCGCTGTCCATCAGCACCTTGCCTCCGCGTGCACGCACCTCGTCCGCCACGGTCTGCCACAGCTGCCCGGGACCGTACTTCGGGTAGATGAACTGCTCAATGAGCGATGTCTCCACCTGCCCTTTGTCCTTACGGCCGAATGCTTTGCGCAGCATGTCGCGCAGCACGGCACGCACGCTCAGTCCTTTCACGCGCTGGCTGCCCCAGTCGGCACCGAGCTTCGAAGGATGAACGCCCCAGACCTTTTCGGTGTACCCTTCGAAGAACATCTCGTACAGCGGCCGTCCGAAGCGGTTGATATAGAAGTTCTCCAGCGAGTCTTCCGGCAGCTTGTGCACGCACGACCACAGATAGCCTATGCCTGCGCGCATAGTGCGCATGAGGCCCATGTTCAGGAACGTCTCTTTCTTCATCGAGATGGGGTAGTCGAAGAACTTCCGGAGGAAGAATATCCGGCTTACGCGATGCCGGAACAGCATCACGCGGTCTTCCTTTTCGGGGTCCGGACCGTCGGTGGCAAGCGGTTTGTCGTGCTGGTCGAGCAGGATATCGTCTTTCGACTGGGCGCCTTGCAGCGGCAGCATCTGTTGCCACCAGCGCATGATCCGGTCATCCTTTGAGAAGAACCTGTGACCGCCAAGGTCCATCCTGTTGCCGTGGTACTCGACGGTCTGCGATATGCCGCCTACGTTCTGCGATGCCTCGCATACGATGGGAAGGATGTTTGTCTGCTGCAGCAACTCGTATGCTGCTGTCAGTCCGGCAGGGCCGGCGCCGACGATGACCGCCACGTGCTTGCTCACGTTCGCCTGCGGTGCGGATGGCGGTGTTTGTTGGGTATTTTGAGCCATGTTGATTGGTATGTGCACAATTTTCCGCAAAGATACAAAAATAATCCCACATTTCCAAATTTTATGTACAAAAAAGCATAATTATTTGCAAATATCAAATATTTTTTGTGCCTTTGCAGTCGCAAAGGTTTTGAAACCATAGCACGTTGGTACCGTCAACGATAAAAAGCGGTGACATAAAAGGCGTTTATTGACGTTGTTTGCGACATCTTGAAATCTTCGCAACATTTCGTACCAAGTCCGAACAGCAACAATGAATGTCCTCGTGGATATGTAAAATATGTTCACGCCCGAGTATCGGGTGGGTGGGCTGTACATATCTGGCGTGGACGTCAGTTGTTTTTCTACTTGGTACAGGGATTGCGAAGCCCTCAGTTAGCGTGAAGACCA
>JAFSXJ010000122.1 GCA_017444065.1 Paludibacteraceae bacterium
ACACAAGGATATTCAGTCCTTTGCTCTACCAACTGAGCTATGGCACCGCGCGTTCGGCAAATCGTGCTATCCGATGTTGCGCTGCAACATAAAGCGCACGATTGCCTCCGCTCTCCCCAAGACCAATCTAACGATTACTTTTGGGGACCCCATGCAGGGGCTTTCCGACGAAAGCGGATGCAAAAGTACAACATTTTTCTAATAAATGCAAATTATCTGCATCCGAGAGGGCGTTTGGTGACTGATTTTTTAGGATTTTGCCACGTCAAGCAGACAATTTTACTGCGTAGCAGCGTCGGAAGCCGCTTTATCGTCACTTATATCCACCTGTTCGAACTGCTTCGGGTAGGCATTGGCGTATGCCTTGAGTTGCTCATCGATTTGTCGGGTGAGTGTCTCCTGGAATGCCACCGCCTGTTCTGCCGTTTCGAGGAGCCTTTCGACGGTTTCTATCTTCGTCACAGCCAGGAAGAACGCGTACTTTCGTGGTGTGTAGTCATCAACGCCCTGCTTGAGGTCTCTGAGCAGCGTCTGCGTTTCTGCGAGCCGTTGCTGCGCCTCAATCGATGCGGTGATACGTCCGGAGAGTTCGGCATCGGCAATCTGCTCGTCGGCGACGAGGCTGTCCTGTGCCTGCATCGTAGTGGCTGCCACCATCTGCTCAAGCCGGATGAACGTACTCATCGGCGAGTGATAGTCGAAGCGTTCGACCTTGTTAGCCATAAGCGGGTCAGGCTCAATCTGCACAATCTGCCCCTGACGAAAGCGCTCAAAGCCTGAACTGAGCATCACATGCTCCTGCACAAGCGAGCGCATGAACGTCTGGTACACCCGTTGCTGCACATCAAGGAACGACCGCGTCCAGCCGGCGTAGTTCCACATGGGAATATCGTTGGCAAGGAAATCCGACGACGTGACGCCATCCAGACGATAGACGAGTATATCAACAGGACGAAATTGCGGATTATAATACGGCACCGGCGAGATACTGAGTGCTTCCATGAACAGCTGTTTGTCTTGCTCCAGTTGTCGCGTGAGCGTATCAAGATGCAACAAGGTCGTGCGGTCATCAAGGGTAAAACATAGGTGCGCCAGTTTCTCCGACGGGTATTTCTCCATGAAAGCGAGGAAGAGCTGGCGGCACGACTCGTAGCAGTCCACCATCCGATAGAAGCGGTCGTGCAAGGTGTCGGTCTCAGTGCGCCACCGGTTGACGGTATCCAATCGAGCACGCAGGTAGGCGTCCACATCGGCATACTCGACGCGTTTGCCTGCCGGAGTGATGGTCGGGAACGACTCACCACGCGGCATACGGCCGTCAAGGAAGTGCAGACAGTTGCCATAGAACAATCGCGCCTTATACAGCAGTTCGGCACGTTCGTCGTAGTTATGCAGCGCGTCTTTGGTGGGCAGCAAGGTATAAACCACCTCGCCCATGCGATAATAGACAGGCGCGTGCTCCGGATGATAGCGCTGGTAAGCAAGCATGTGGAACAATGCTTCATAAGCAGGCATTCCTTCCGTACGGGCAATCATGTCGCCATATCGCTCCGAGCTGGCAGATTGCGCAAAGGCTGGACAGCTAACAGCAACAAGCATCAGAAGCAGAAAGATATGTTGTAAACGTCTCATAACATCTTCATTGTTAGGCGCATAGCGCGATTAAAATTCCGTTACCTTAAACTCTACACGCCTGTTGATGGCGCGGTTCTTGTCGCTGTCGTTCGGCACGAGCGGACGACGTTTGCCGTAGCCTACGCTGGTAAGACGTGAACGGTCGATGCCTTTTCGAACGATATACTCCATCGCTGACTCGCCGCGCTTGGATGAGAGCTGGTCGTTGTAATCGTCTGTACCGACATCATCGGTGTGGGCGGAGAGTTCAATCTTCAGTCCCGGGTTTGCCTCCATGAGCTTGACAACCTTATCAAGTTCGGCGTGCGACGAACGGGTGAGGATAAACGAGTTGCTCTCGAACTGTATGTTCCGCAACTGGACAATCATATCCTTCTGAATAGGCTTGAGCGACACCTCACACAACTGCTGGTCGTAGCCTTCAGGAATGCTGACGATGGTATCGAAGAAGAAGTGTCCGGGACTCTGGATGACCAGTTCGTACTCATCCTCCTGCCGCAACATGATGGTTGTGGTGGGCGGGTTGTAAGGCATCTCAATCACCTCATGCTTGTTACGGTTGCGTAGGCGTATGGTTCCCTCCTTGACCTCGGCATCAAGTTCGTTGCCCAGCGACAATTTCAGCGGCACCTTGACCGGCTGCACAGGCACATCGAACTCTGCAGCCGAGAAGCGCACGTCGCGGGCGGTATTGATGAGGATGGTTGTATCCTGATAGCCGCGGCGGTAGAGCGTCAGGGCGTAGGTCTCGCCGATTGGCAGGTCGTACACGCGCCCCTGTTGCTCACGCTTAGTGCGTACGCGCAAGGTCTTGTCGGTTGCCACATTACGGATAACCTCTCGTTCCGGCGGCTCGGGTGTATAGAGTTCGGCGTCGTAGGGATTGACACGGATACTCAGGTTACGGGCTATCTGCACCTGCACATGGTGATTGGTCAATGAGTCCGGATTCATGCAGTCGAGGGTGAGATAGTAATGGCTGTAGTTCGGGGCAGTGATATCGATGTTATACTTGCGGTAAGGCTGCAATGCTACGCGGAATCGTCCGGTAGCGGCATCGCTCAGCGCCTCGTCGAGAGCATTAGCCGTGATGGCGTCATACAGGCGAATGGTAGCCTCGACGGCGCGACCGGAATTTTCGTCGGTCACTACGCCTGTCAGCACGCCGTACTTGCCACTACGCATCGAGGATGGCAGTGGTATCTGGCGATTGAGATAAAGAGTATCGAACTCCTTCCTTTCGCGCTCCTGCTCTTGCATCTCGGTGAGCTGCATGACGGTGTCAGTCAGTTGCTTGAGATACGGGCCGTACAACGAGCGTCTCTCGAGTGAATCCACGCGCACAGGCAGCGTCCATGTGCCGTAACCGAGGTAACGGGTATAGAACAGAGCATAGTACGGGCGTTTCTTCTCCAGCTCCTGCCGAGCGAAGAAGATGGTCCGGTTGTCCGGCAGCACCAACGGCGATATGTCGTGGTCAGTCGAGACCATCGCGGGTTCAGCCTGCTGCCACACACCGCGCAGATTGTCGCTGGTGAACAGATGGTCATAAACGCCCTGCGTGCCGCGTGAGGATTTGATAAGCTTGCTGTCGTACGTGCGGCGGACAAAGTACAACCGGCGTTCGTCGGACGATACGGACGGCCACATCTCATCAGCGTCCTCGGTGTTGATCGAGTCGTTCATCCGCTGCGGGGCAGCCCAGACACCTGCACGGGAGTGCGTGACGTACAAGTCATAACTCGGCCTGCCGGGTTCAAGGGCAGCGAAGTAGATGGTCAGACTGTCAAAACTGAAGTGAGCGTGCTGAATCTTCCAGCCCTGCTGGCTGAACTTGCGCAATTCGGGAGTCGGCTGCGAGTCTTTCTGCCCAAAAACGGGCAGCGCAGACATAAGCAAACCGACAAGCAATAAGGGAGAGTACCATTTCATACGGCAAAAGTACAACTTTATTTTCAAAAATGCAAATATAATGCCAAAAAAATGCAGAATATTTTGTTTTTTCGAATATTTTTACGTAACTTTGTACGACTTTTAGGGGTCTAAACTATTACTAACACGCGCTCACACACCGTGAACGCCTTAAATCGTGAGTGCAAACGGCACTCCAAATGACACAAAAATAATGAATATTGTTACAAAAGAGATTGCTCTGCCCGATGGTCGAGTAATCAAGCTTGAGACAGGCAAGCTGGCGAAACAGGCCGACGGCGCCGTGATGGCAACTATCGGCAACACGATGATTCTGGCTACCGTCTGCTCCGCCAAGGATGCTATGCCCGGTACAGATTTTATGCCGCTGACTGTCGAGTACAAAGAGAAGTTCGCTTCTGCCGGACGCTTCCCCGGAGGTTTTACCCGTCGCGAAGGCAAGGCTTCCGACTACGAGATTCTGATCGCACGACTCATCGACCGTGCACTTCGTCCACTCTTCCCAGCTAATTACCACGCAGACACGTTTGTGAACGTGACGATGTACTCAGCCGACGGCATCGACATGCCGGAGAGCATCGCCGGTCTCGCCGCTTCGGCTGCGCTGACATGCTCGGATATCCCGTTCGAGGGACCGATTTCCGAGGTTCGCGTGGCACGCGTGAATGGCGAGTTTGTCATCAACCCGACCTTCGAGCAGTGCGAGAATGCTGACCTCGAACTGGTGGTTGCCGCAACCCTGGACAACATCATGATGGTAGAGGGCGAGATGAAAGAGGTGCCCGAATCGGTTATGCTGGACGCCATCCGCGCCGCTCACGAGGCTATCAAGCCGCAGTGTCTGGCACAGATTGAGATGATGAAAGAGTATGGCAGAGAGGTGAAACGCGAGTACTGCCACGAGGTGAACGACGACGAGCTGCGTCAGGCTGTTCACGACTTCAGTTACGCCCGCGCTTATGCCCAGGCTACCAGCGCTGACACCGACAAGCACCACCGCGAGGCTATGTTCAGCCAGATTTGCGAGGACTTCAAGACCGAGAAAGCCGAATATATGGCTCAGCGCGCCGAGGCTCTCGGCATCGAGGTCGATGAGGTTGCTGCTATGGTTGACCGCTACTACCACGACGTGGAGAAAGAAGCCATGCGTCGTGCCGTGCTTGACGAAGGCAAACGTCTCGACGGCCGCAAGACAACCGACATACGCCCCATCTGGTGCGAGGTCAGTCCGCTGCCCGGACCTCACGGCTCATCCATCTTCACCCGCGGCGAGACACAGTCGCTCTCGACCGTCACACTCGGCACCAAGCGCGACGAGAAGATCATCGACGAGGCACTGATTCAAGGCACCGACCGCTTCCTGCTGCACTACAACTTCCCGCCGTTCGCAACGGGTGAGGCGAAAGCACAACGCGGCGTAGGCCGTCGCGAGATAGGTCACGGCAACCTCGCTTGCCGTGCACTCAAGAACATGATTCCTGAGGACTTTCCATACAGCATACGCGTCGTTTCCGACATCCTTGAGTCCAACGGCTCGTCATCCATGGCTACTGTCTGCGCAGGCACACTCGCACTCATGGACGCAGGCGTACCTATCAAGAAACCTGTCAGCGGTATAGCTATGGGACTCATCTCCGAGAACAAGGGAACGAACTACGCTATCCTGAGCGACATCCTCGGTGACGAGGATCACCTGGGCGATATGGACTTCAAGACCACCGGTACACGCGACGGTCTGACAGCCTGCCAAATGGATATCAAGGTTGACGGTCTGAGCTACGAGATTCTGGAGAACGCTCTGGCACAAGCTCATCAGGCACGTATGTATATCCTTGACAAGATTCTGGAGACGATGCCCGAGCCGCGTGCCGACATCAAGCCGCATGCTCCGCGTATCACATCGTTCTACATACCCAAAGACCTTATCGGTGCCGTTATCGGCCCGGGCGGGAAGATTATCCAGGGTATTCAGGCAGAGACCGGTGCAGTCATCAGCATCGACGAGGATGAGAAGGGCGGCAAGGTTGAGGTGGCTTCGAACAACAAGGAGGCTATGGATGCCGCTATCGCCAAGATTCGTGCCATCGTCGCGCTGCCCGAGGTCGGCGAGACATACGAGGCTACCGTCAAGAGCCTTATGCCGTACGGATGCTTCGTAGAGTTCATGCCGGGCAAGGAAGGACTGCTGCACATCAGCGAGATTGACTGGAAGCGTTACGAGACAATGGAGGAGACCGGTATTCAGGAGGGCGACAAGATCATGATCAAGATCCTGGAGATTGACCCCAAGACCGGCAAGTTCCGCCTCAGTGCCAAGGCGCTGAAGGACAAACCCGAAGGTTACGTCGAGGCGGAGCGTCCTGCCCGCGCACCGCGTGGCGAGCGTCCCGCACGCGAAGACCGCGGTGACCGTGGACCTCGTCCCGAGCGTCGCGGACCGCGTCCCGAGCATTTCGCAGACCGCGAACCCGCAAGCCGATTCAGCAACAGCGACGGAGCACGCCTTGACAGACGCCGCTAAGCCGTTCGGCCGACAACTGACAAACAAGAGTCCTGCAGGACGTATAGCCGAGCAGGACTCTTGTTTTGCTAACCGCAAATAGCAAAGATTCGACAATAAGCACCAAAATGAGTCCTCAGGCAGGCGATTATTTGCTTATATCGAAAAATTGTCGTACTTTTGCACCCGCTTTTGGGCTGAAGTCAACGAAAGTCCCGAAGAACGTTCTAACAAAGATTTTGTAGATTGCGGCAATAGCTCAGTTGGTAGAGCACGACCTTGCCAAGGTCGGGGTCGCGAGTTCGAGTCTCGTTTGCCGCTCTCCTTCCGAAAAGAGCAGAACCGATGTTCTGCTTTACTTTTCTAAGGAATGCCCAGGTGGCGGAATTGGTAGACGCGTACGTTTCAGGTGCGTATGTCGCGAGGCGTGCAGGTTCGAGTCCTGTTCTGGGCACACAAGAGTTCATTATTTTATGGGGTTAAACAGCGTGGCAAAGGTTTTTACCTGCGCTAACGCGCGCGCAGGTGGTGAAATTGGTATACACGCTACTTTGAGGGGGTAGTGGTCGCAAGATCGTGTGAGTTCGAGTCTCATCCTGCGCACAACAACAAAGGCATCTTCATCCGAAGATGCCTTTATTAATATTCAACTTTCAACTATTATGCTCCGTTACCGATTAACTGTCCTGCTATGCGTGCTGTGCGTCAGTGTTCGCGCACAACAGGTGCACACCAACCGTCAGGCGTTTGACAGTCTGACCGCGCTGATTGAGGAACTTGACGCCCTGTATCGCCGCAACGGGAGCAGCGACTCACTCGACCTCCGACGGGCTGCCGTCTGGCGCAATTATGCCTATACGGCGCAACGGTTAGGGCTCACCCAGCAGGGGCAGGAGTACGCACAGAAGGCGTACGAGGTGTACATACGGTACGAGGACTACGGGCGCGCATCGCTATGCCTTTACGAACGAGCCATCGCCTACAACAATATAGGCGACACAACGCACATGAACGAGCTGCTCGGCGAACTGGAGCATCTGGCGGCGAAAGACACATCAGCACTCGTGCAGTACAACTACTACTCCATACTCATCGCACGGCTCCTGCTCCCTCCGCCCGAACCTTCCGACAAGGATAACCACGACCCGCAGCGGGAGATGATTGTGCAGGCGGGACTGCGTACCATAGCAGCCCTACAGCGCATAGACGGATACAGGCACTACAACATCATGCCCGCATGGACATACTACAATCATGCGCTGGTCTATGACATGCTCTACGCTCCGCCGCTCACCGACAGCATAAGCCACTACCTCGACCTGGCACGCGATGCTGCCGCCACCGAGCCGCAGCTTATTGACCGCATGGAGGCGCAGATCAGTATCGACGATGAGCAAGCGTGGCTCTATTTCTATACTAAGGATTACGCGCGCGCGGAGCATCAGATGCTCGGCGTGCTCGCCCTGCTGGACTCGGTGACAACCGACAGCCCCGCCAGCATCGTCACCGAGCGAGGCGAGGCGTACGCGTTCATGGTCGAACTCTGTCAGACGCAGGGACGTTACGCCGAGGCACTCACCTACCAGCAGTTGCTCACGGATAATAACGCCGAGCGGTACAGCATCGAGCGGCAGCGCGTGCTTGACGAGGTGCAGACCGGCTACGAGGTGGAGAAGAAACAGCTCACCATACGCCACCAACGAACCGTCATACGCTACCTCATGCTGATAGGCGTGCTCGTGCTGATAGGCGCCGCAGCAGGCATTGCGGCACTGTGGTTCCGCAAGCGCGAGACCGAGGAAGAACTATACGCCAAGGCGCTGGAGGCGGAAAGCATCTACAACGAGGTCGAGCAGTTGCGCCGCGCGCAGTACGTCGAACCGCTGGTGATGCTGCGCGACGGACTGACAGCGCAAATCAAAGACCCCGACACCCGACAGCGCGTCGCGCAGGCGAACCTGGACGCATTCAGGGATATGATTGCCGGTGCGCACGAGTTGTCGATGATGGACAAACGTTACCTGCTGTGCTTCCATGCAGGCCTGTCGGCGGAGCAGATTGCCGCAATCTTCAACATCACACCCGCCAGCGTCTATACCGTGAGGTACAGAATAGGCAAAAAAAATGCACACTTAAAGGGTATATTCTAAAAAATCTATATTTGTCTATATGAAAATTCGATAAAAAGCAGTAATTTTGCACCGTCATTCGTGATTGACAACTGACGGTACAAAAAAGATGCTTAGGCGCAATGTCTATATAGAGACGCAAATTGAATACCTACGTATGCGTATTACACTGTCTTCCTTCGATGTCAAGTCGAAGGAAGACTTGTTGCGACGTCTTGACCTGTTGTCCTACAGCCTTGTGAAGGACCTCTGTGCGACATCAAGCAAACCTCTCACCGCCACCAATCTGCGGTATATCCTTTGTTTCCTTATCAACATGAACGTACGCGACACCGCCGCGCTTTTCAACGTGGACGCAAGCACCGTGTACAGCGTCCGCTACCGTCTGCGCAAGCTGTTCCGCCACAAAGGCGTGACACCGTTCTGAAATTACGCTGACGCTAATTACAGCCGGCACTTAGGATGATTCGTTTTTGTTTGAGTACGGAATAGACGGAATGTTCGGAATCTTTTCTTCCGTGTTTTCCGTGAGTTCTGGACTCTTTCTCTTTCTCGTCTTTCCGTTTTTTTCTTATCTCGGCAAAGCTTCGAACG
This sequence comes from Paludibacteraceae bacterium, assembly GCA_017444065.1. Classification (GTDB taxonomy): domain Bacteria; phylum Bacteroidota; class Bacteroidia; order Bacteroidales; family Paludibacteraceae; genus Colicola. Next base: position 8,791 of record JAFSXJ010000122.1, read on the forward strand.
ATTTTTTCGTCCCAAATACGGGCATTTCGTCACATTTCCACAGGGCAAAACACGCTTTGCGCTGAATAGCAGCAACTTATACAGACGCAAAAATCCACAAAAAAATTTGCATATATCAAATAATTTTAGTATCTTTGCAGCCATGTTCAAAAATTGACATCAATATTGTTCAGGATTGTTCAATATTGTTCAGGATTAAACTATCAATCATCCATTACCAATACGGTGAAAGATATTAAACAGACACGGTTTATACTATTAATCATTGGCGCGGTTGCGGTGTTCGGGCTGAGTGCCTGTTCGTCGGTGCACGAAGCACGCATCACGATTGCGCAGGCGGACAGTCTGCTGGTTGCGGGTGAGGTGTACGAGGACAGCACATCCCTGGCGCGTGCCGTGAACACGCTGACGCCCTGGCGTCGTGTCGCTCCGACGGATTATGCGAAGGCATGCTTTTACTACGGCCGTCTGCTGCGGACACGTACCTTTTACGCCGATGCGATGCGTCAGCTGATCGCCGCACGCCACTCGCGCACGAGTGACGGCGAGCTGCTCGGACGCGTATATAGCAATATCGCATACATCTGCCGCCTGGAAGGGAACTACCCGTTGGCGCACGACATGTACGTCTGCTCCTCGCAGTGCTTCGCTCAGGCAGCGGACACCCTGCGGTACCTTATCGCTCAGACGAACATCGCTTACGCCCTTGCCGAACTGGGCGACACTTCTGGCGTGAGGGCGCTGATAGAGCCGATACGAGCGGCCGACATGCCTGCCGGGGTGGAAGATATGTGTTTGGAGACATATGCCGAGGCGTACATGCGTGCGGGCGACTACGTTCAGGCTATGCGTTACGCCTCTAGCGTCAGCGAGTTGTCGCCGTCGGTGAGGATGATCATGGCGCAGTGTTGGTCCGAGACAGGGCAGGTTGACTCGGCATCGTACCACGCGCGGCTGGTGGTTGAACAGACGAATCACCCTTTCCTGCTGGCTAACGCACTGTTCATTCTCGCACATCAGGATACAACCGCCTGCCTTACGGATGTACGGAACGCCTCAGCGCAACGGAGCATCGTGCTGGAGCATATCGCCGACAACCAGGGCGACCTGTCGCATGCCGTGGAGATACTGCAGCAGGACATGAACGGCAAGACGCAGAGATGGCGGATGCCGGTCATCGGCATCGTCTGCTTGATCATCGCTCTGATCGTTTGGTGGTGCATCATCCGCAGGCATCACAAGCGCGCCATCGAGCAGATAGCGCATGAGAGGCAACAAGCCGATGAGTTCATCTCCGCACGCGAGGAACAGAGCGCACAGCTGCAAGAGCAACTGTCGGCGCAAAGGCTGCATATCGAGCAGGAGGTAGCGCGCAACCTGGATGCCTTGCGGCAGTCTGCCGGCTGGCGACAGAGCGTTGGCTGGAACGACTATGAGCAGTTCTGCAACGTGGTGAACAGGCAGTTCTTCTTCCTCGCCGACAAACTGAAAGCCACCGGGCAGCTGAGCGAGAAAGAGCTCAGGCTCTGCGTGCTGGTGCTGATGGACTGCTTCGACAGCAGGCAGCAGGCGGCACTCCTTCACTACGGCGAGAGCGGCGTACGAAACCTTAAGCAGCATGCAGCCAACAAACTCGGAACAACCTCGCGGCTGTTGCGCGAACAACTGATGAAACTGATGACAGGCGAGGCGGTATAATTGACGCCCTCCGGGCTAAATGTCAATACGATGAAAGATATGAAACACACATGGTTTATACTGCTAATCATTGGCGCAGCAGCGTTCAGCGGGTGCAGTAAGGACTGCAACTATTTCGGCGGCGTGCCTTCGCCCAACACCGACTCTTCGACCAAGCAAGGCGGCGGCAGACTTGACCCGAACGCCTACCACAAACCCCTGACACCACCCAAAGAAATGCCGCCTGATGCACTCCGGGACTACCAGGAGCAGACCGTTCGCGTTGACGAAACGGATTGCAAGGAGTAAGCGCCTGCGACAAATAAGGTACAAGCCGGCACACGTACAGATACGGCATGATTTTTGTTGCAACATAATTAGCGATAGTTGACAATACGGTGAAAGAAATGAAACGAATATGGTTTGCACTCATAATGGTCGGCGCAGCAGCATTGTTTAGCGGTTGTGCGGTAAAGAACGAACCGGACTCATCGACGCGGCAAGGCGGCGGCAGACCTGACCCGAACACCTTGCGGATAACAACCGCCGGGAAGCAAATCCCGTCAGTGGCTGTCAAGACCCTTAAAGACGCAGAGAAAGAGACAGTTACGCCGGAGGAACTCCGATAACCCCGAGGCGGTGGAAGGCGTTCAAAATCAGCATTTGCAAGTATTTGATTGAAAGAAAGCCTCATGAGGTTCCTATGAGGTTCCTATAAGCGTACTATAAGGTTCATAGAATGGGTCGAGGAGGATCGCCTGAGGGTATACGGGTGAATGGCGAGAAGTACAGGGTGTATGAACGATTATTTCGTCCCAAATACGGCGATTTCGTCACATATCCACAGGGCAAAATGGCCATTTGCCACGTTATCAGCGATTTAAGCAAAATCAAAAATCCACAAAAATATTTGCATATTTGAAAAAAACGTCGTACCTTTGCACCGTCATTTAGACATTGTGATAATTATGTGAAACACTAAATGTTTTGTATCATGAAAAAAATTTTGTTTGGATTGTGCGCAGCTATGCTGCTGACGGGTTGTTTGGAGGTTGATCATATAGATTGGAAACCTGTCTATTATTTAGTCAACCATAGTGATAATGTAGTGGATTTTGCTTATACTCTTCAGCCGAGAGTAGCGGAAATGGGGCATGCAATGACAGACACCCTCCGCATTAATACCAATGACACATTGTGTATTTATCTTCCGGGGCGACATGAAAAAGAAGAACAATTGCGTCCTGCCGGAATCTTCAGCAGAATGGCATTCTTGTCTTTATCCGGCGATGTATTATTCGAAACTAATCATATAAACAACGATGATTGGAGTTCTTGTCCCTTACGTGACGGAGACCCGCAGGCGTGGATGTTTGCTTGCGGCTGGCTATATGAATACAAATAAATGGAATTTATCAATAGTGATATTCACTTAAACATTTAGATTATGAAAAAGAGTGTGGTATTCCTACTAATCTTAGGGCTATTGGTTGCTTGCAATCACAATCAGGTTACCGGTATGACGGGGAATGACGAGTGCTACATGCTTCAAGAATGCAATGTGCTGGGAGATTCTGTTGATTCGTATATATGTATGTTGTTTGAGAGGAATGCAGGACGTACATTTGACGAAGCATTCGCAAGTATTAAATCAGACGTGGATTTGCTGGTTGAACGGAGGGTAAATGACGAAAAAGGCGGCAGTAACTATGACGCCGACAAATGGGAACTTCGCCAGGTTGTTAGAAATGTAAAAAACGCCCCAAACAAAGATTTAGTTTATACCTCCATTGAATTGTATATGTTTTCACGTATCTACAATGCCTATACTTTGGTATATCCATTGTGCATTATCGATTCTGAAGGCAATATATATCACTTGGAGTTTCCTGAAGACTAATATCAAATCGACGACACAACAGATACGAACACAAAACAGACACAAATATGAAAACAAAAGTATTAAAAGGCATAAATGCCCTGCTTGCAGCTATATTAGGGCTGTTAGGAGTGAGCTGTCATATCGGGTATGCCGAGTATGGTTCGCCGTACGCCACGTTTGAGATATCAGGCACCGTCAGCAACGAAGACGACGAACCGCTGCAGAACATACAGATTGTGCATCAAAGAGGCTGGAAAGACGGAGCCGGCACCACGTATTGGAGTGAATGGCCGGACACCTTATACACCGATGCGGACGGCAAGTTCTATCGGAACTACGGCGGCGACTTTCCTTTGGAGTATCGAAAACTTGTCGTCAATGACACGACAGGGGTTTATGCCTCGGACAGCGTTGACACAACGGTAACCTATTCCGGTGGTGACCATCACTGGTATCATGGCAAAGGCGAACTGAAGGCAGACTTTGTGCTAAAGAAGAAACAATAAAATTAGAAGATTATGAAGAAATATCTATTAAGTGCGGTGATGCTGCTGAGTGCGGCTGCCGCATTTGCCCAAGAACTACAGACGGAAGCTAACCCACAGGCATCACCGACG
>JAFSXJ010000123.1 GCA_017444065.1 Paludibacteraceae bacterium
GCACTATTGCCGACGAAGGCACAGCGCTGCACATCAAGGATGGTGAATCCCAAAGCCTCCACTGCGCTGCCGGCTGTGTTGGCTGTGTTGTTGCAGAAGCGGCTGTCATGGATGGTCAGGTTGTCTCTGAGTTGGCACCATACGGCACCACCAACCGAGGCATTGTTGTTCTCAAGCAGACAATCGCTGACGGTCAGTTGTTCCCCTTTGTGAACGACGGCACCTCCTGCTCCGGAGGCCGTGTTGTCGTGGATGTTGCATCCGACAAGTTGCAGGATCGGACCATAGGAATAGATGGCACCGCCACCGTTAAGCGATGTGTTGTTGCCGCCTGACAACTCGATATGATTGAGCGTGAGGTTATAATAGTGAGGAATATCAATAACCGCAGTAGTAAACCCTGAGGCCTGAATGTGACTGAGGCCTGTCTGCTGTGTAAAGGACGCATTCCAGCCTCCGCTCAGGGTCATGGAGCAGGACGGTGTGACAGGTTGACTGATGTCGTATGTCCTTCAGTCAGATAAATGGTATCTTCGTGCGTCACCTCTGCCAGAGCCTTGAGCAAAGACGCCTTGTCGGTAGCATAAAGAGCGGTCTTATGGTTCTGCGAACCGAGACGGAACCGTCCGAGTACGGGATAGTGGTCGGAAGGATTGACCGTGCGTCCGGACTCAGGATAATACTCTGTGATGATATGCCGCGACAGAGGCTCCATGTGGTCGTAGAAGATATAGTCAAACTCGCTGCCTGTGCTGCTTGGTGTTGCGGGCGTCCATTGGGTAGTGGTTGCTGTTATCTGCGGTCCGTCGGCTGGCAGACATTGGTTGACCGGTGTTGTGAGGGCAAGGTCGTAGAAGTGCGATGCATAACCGCGATACGCTTCTTCGTGTGCCGAGCGTGCCATATTGAAGTCGCCCACCATGACCACAGGTGTCTGTCCGACCAGTGCACGAATGCGATTACCGATTAGTCTGCCGGACTGGATGCCGCACTCCTCGGCACCATAGTTCACGTGCGTGCATACGAAGTAAAAGTCCTGCCCGGAAGCCTTGTCCTTCAGGTGCAGCCAGATGCAGGTGCGCGGAATCGTTCCTCCCCAACTGTTCCCCGGGGTTTCCGGATGCTCGTTGACATAGAAGAACCCTTTATCCAGCAGGGTATATTTGGCTGTTTTGTAGAAGATGGAATTGTAGGAGTAACTCTTTCCTTCGCGTTCAACCGAGTAGTCTGCATAGCCGGTAAGCATGTCACGCAGGTCCTGAAGTTGAGATTTGCCGGTAGAAGCGTCCTTGTTGTTACCCGTTACCTCCTCCATGCCGACTATGTCGAAGTCGTAGCCTGTGATATTCTTCACCACATACGTCCGTCGGTTCGCCCATAGCTTCTCGCCCGTATCGCCGTTGGAGGCGTTGACGAAGCGGATGTTATAGTTGGCAAAGCGATGTACACCGGCTTCTTCGGCATGTAAAGCCATTGCAGCCAACAAAGGTAAAAAGAAAAGAAATCGTTTCATTATGTTATTAAGTGAATAAATTGAACTTTTCATAATCCGCCCATTCCCTGATTGAGGCGAAGGTAGCCCATCCCATCGCTTGTCCGGCCATGCGGTTACGTTCTGCATCATCGATATAGATGACATACCGGTTATCATCAATCGTTTTGTTCACCTCCTCGAAAATCGGTTTCTCGGGTTTATACAGATGCAGTCGGAACGAAAGGAACACATGGTCGAAGTGGTCCTTCAGCGTATAACTGTCATATCGGAACATCGGTTCGATATACTGCCAGTGCATATCGTTGGTATTACTGAGCAGGCAAACCGTATGCCCATTCGCCCGCAATTGTCGGAGCAGGGCTTTCCTGTTTTCAGGAATAGGCTTCAACTCCGAGAGCCATATCTGTCGTATCTGCTCATCCGTGACCTCCGGGCGGCAGAACAGGTGAAAACGGTGGATAACCTCCTCAGTTGACAGGTAACCTAACTCATAATCATGCAGAAAAGAATCACCTCCTCCTGCCAACAGCTCATCCGCATTAAGCTTTGTCCGGCGCCCCTCGGGCATCAGACGCTGCAAGCGCTCAAGAAAGCCCTGCACGTCGATGTCCGAAAGCACGCCACCGAGGTCAAAGACAAAAATCATATAGGCTTATTTGACAACTTTCTTGCCGTTAATAATATAAACACCGGCAGGCAGTGAAGCTACATCCTCGCCCAGATAGTTGCCGAGCAGCGAGTACACACCCGTACGGGCAACATTGCCGTAAACATTCTCGACAGCCTCCTCAACCTCATCATCTTTCCACTCGGGTGCTACGCCGTTGGGGTCATACGAGCCGGCGATGGATGTAGCAGCTCGGGTATATCCGCGTTGGTCCTTGTCAAGATCCATCACTTTCGCCATTTCATCAATCGGCCATGAAGCAATAGTTGCTTTGACAGCTGCAATGTCGATAGGTGCAGCATCAGCCAACGGAGCAATCACATCGCTTACACCGCCTTGATTGCCGATAGCATTTGTGCCGAACACTTTCTCGATAGTATTAACTGTTTCCAGCGAGGTCGGTATTTTGTCAGTAACGACGAAGCCGCTGTTCTCCACTGTGCTGTTGTTCATCACCGTGCCGAGAACGTTGTAGCCTGCGCTATACACAGCCGTACCGGCAGTCTGGATGAAGACTACAGCATCGGATGCGGTAAAGTCGTCGATAGCAGCGTATTCCACCATGATATTACCGGCGAAGTAATTCTTCGAATCCGTACCGGCACTGACTGCTGACCCATTGTTCGAACCGCGGCTACTGCGGCTGCGGCATGGGTTGTTGTAGAACGTGTTGTTAATGAAGTATGCCGTATTGTTGCCGCCTACGCGGATACCTACGCCGCGATACCAGCATTTGGCATCGGCTACAAGGCAGTTGACGAAATAGACAGTACCTCCGTTGTCAGAAACCGAGCAGTTGCCACCGTAGGTACCCCACTTCTCGTTGCCGGGTTCACTGGTCAGCGTGCTATAAGCAATGTTGTTGCGGAACTCACAACGCTCGAAGTAAGCGATAGCGTTCTCTTCCGGACCGTGTGCCGAGGAATTTGATTGGCGGGCACGTACTTGGAAAGCGGCACCTGAACCTTTGGCGGTAACATTGTCGCGGAAGATGCAGTCGAAGCAGCGAACTGCACTGCCCCAAATCTCGATAGCACCGTTAGAACCTTCACTATCGTTATTGGTCTGGGAGTCGTTGTTCAGAAAACGGCAGAAGTGGAAATCCACCTGTGCAGACTGAACGAATACCATGTTTCCCCAATACTTGCTGTTCAGACGCATACCATCACGGAAAGTGATGCCCCAGATTTCGGTTTTCTGCCAATCCTTGTAGTAGCCTTCACTTTTTTCGTCGGGGCTGCCATCGCCGATATATACGAATGCATAATCGGTGTTGTCACCCTTGCCGTCACCGTCAAGGTCAGCAGAGAAGACCGACTGACCTCCAAGTGCGTAATTGTACGATGTTTTCGTTCCTTTCATAGTGGCAGGATAACCACCTTTGAGCACAACACCTTGCGGGATGACCCACTTATTGGTGTTGATGTCCGGCGCGTAACTA
>JAFSXJ010000124.1 GCA_017444065.1 Paludibacteraceae bacterium
ATAGATACCGCAAAGCAGTCCATAGCAAGACCGATGGCAAGGAATATGACCGATAGGATATCCATTACACTTTGTCAATTATCAACCACGTGTGGTGGATTCAATTACTCGTATTGCTTCACCTACTACGTAGTTGCTCCCTCCGACAAATATAACATCCTCCGGCAAAGCAGCGGCTTGAGCGGCACGAATAGCATCGCCTACCCTGTTGAATGCTTCTGCATGGGATTGCGAATGAATAACGCACCACATCACCAGCATATCTTCGGCAGGCAAGGCGCGATGGCTGTCAGGTTGGGTGAAATAATAACTTGCTTCTGCTGGCAACAGTTGCAGCACACTGGCAACATCCTTGTCAGCAACCATTCCGAAAACGATATGCAACTTTCGCATTGGTGATTGATGACTGACAAATGATGCAAGTTGCCCGACATAGGTCGCCACACCGTGACTGTTGTGCCCTGTGTCGCAAATCGTCAGCGGATGTTCAGAAAGCGTCTCCCAACGGCCGCGAAGACCGGTATAGGTGACCACATGGGCAAAGCCGTCGGCAATTGCTTTGGTTGATAGGTGAGAGGTAAGATTTGAGAAGTCAGAATAGTTCTTGAGTGCCATCAGAGCAACATAGGCGGTCTGAAGGTTCTTCTGCTGATAATCACCTTTCAGCTGACAATCAGGCGCCAGGCGCTGGCGTTGCTTGCGCAGGAAACCGCATTGGTCGGCAAACCAGATGCGGCAGTCGGTGGTCTCCAAACCGTCACCTAATATATTGCATTCGCGTGCACGCGCGAGGAACACGGGTTCGGTTTCTACGTCTGTCTCGCCAATCACACACGGCACATCGGGTTTGATTATTCCTGCTTTCTGCACAGCTATTTCCGCAAGAGTGCCGCCTAACAAGTCGGTGTGGTCAAGACCGATGTTTGTTATCACGCTCAGCACAGGCTGAACGATATTGGTTGAGTCGAGCAGTCCGCCCAACCCTACCTCAATGACTGCTATATCCACCTGCTGTTCCATGAGCCAACAGAAAGCCATAGCTGTGGTTATCTCGAAGAATGACGGCTGCAACTTGCCAAATAGGGCTTGGTGGCGCTCAACGAACGCAGCCACGTAGGTCTCGGAAATGAGATGCGGCGTCTTGTTCTCTATAACGCGCACGCGCTCACAGAAAGAAACGAGGTGCGGCGAGGTGTACAGCCCGACTTTGTATCCCGCGGCAGCCAGACAAGACGCAATCAGGTGCGCTGTAGAGCCTTTGCCGTTGGTACCGGCAACATGAATCACAGGGCAACTCAAGGGTGAAGGAGTGTGAGGATGCAAAGCGTTCATCAGCCGGCGCATCGTTTCCAGCCCGGGTTTATATGCAGCAGCCCCGACTTGATGGAAAGGCGGGGCTATGGCATACAGATAGTCTATGGCTTGTTGATAGGTCATTTGAAGTTATAGACCAGTTCGCGGTCGTTACTCTTTGTACGTAGCCAGTGATAGAAGGGCTTGGTTACGCGCACATGGACGGTACGGGCTGTGAGTGTTACGCCGTTGTGATGCAGGCTGTCCTCTATGCGGAAGCGGATAACAAGTCCGTCATCGTCCTTGGCGGCCTGACACTTCTCGCTGAACTCCTCTGCCCATGCCTCGGTAATCTTATCCACGGTCATCGTGAGCGTGAGGCTCTGCACGCGGTTCTTCTGCGCGTCCTGCAGGAGCTGTACATCCTTGACGCGGCATTCGTACTCGGTGTCAGCAAACGGCTGTTCCTTGTAGTACTTGCCACCCCAACCGCGCGGCTGTACCTGTACGGTTACGTAGGCATAGACATCTTTCTTCAACAGTGGTGCAAAGCGCTTGTAATCCTCGCCGAATACGAGGAACTCGTAACTGCCTGTGTAATCCTCGATGGTGTACCTCCCGTAGAGTGTACCTTTCTGTGAAGTACGTTCCTCGGCAGCGGTAATGATTCCTCCTACGGTCAACTGGCGCTTCTCGTGAGCGTGAATCCATTCCTCGGGGGAGAGGCGCGCGGGATGCGGAGCACTTTCAGCGGAAACCTCCTTCTCCTCAGTAACGAGTTCGCCATCGGCATCGTTGGTAACAATTGTCTCTACTACCGACTCCTGCTCGTCGCCCTCATTGTCGCTGCCACCCTGCGCAAACTGCGCGATAGCCGCAGCACGTTGCTCAGGCTTCTCCCAATCGCGAAAACGCTTGAGTTCCTCGGCTGTGACCGTGCACAGTTCGCGCACCTCAAACTCGTAGTCGTCAAGCGGATGAGCGGACAGATAGATGCCAATCATCTCCTTCTCCTTATTCAGTCGCTCAATGTTCGTCATGCGCGGTACAGTAGGCAGTTCGGGTTTCTGTATATCCACATCCAAGTCTGCCGCCCCGAACAGTGTGAACTGGTTGTCGGCCTTGTTCTGCTGGTAGAGGTTTCCGTAGCGCACAAGTGTATCCAGCACCTGCTCGCCTTTGGAGTTGATGCCGAGGAGTTGTTCGCGGTATAGGCTGGAGAAGCAGTCGAACGCTCCGGCGTATGCCAGACTCTCAATGGTCTTTTTGTTGCAAGCTGTGAGGTTGACGCGCTCAACAAAGTCGAATATGTCGCGATACTTGCCGTTCTTCTCACGTTCGGCGACAATGGCTTCCACGGCGTTCTCGCCTACACCTTTCACACCGCCCAGACCGAAGCGTATATCACCCTTGGCATTCGCCGTGAAGTTCAATCCGGACTCGTTCACATCAGGCTCAAGCACGCGGATATTCATCTCCGTGCACTCGTCCATCAAGCGGGTGACATCCTTCGTGCTGTTCTTGAGGATGGTAAGGTTGGCCGCCATGAACTCCGAGGGATAATGCGCCTTGAGGTAAGCGGTCTGGTACGCCACCCATGAGTAGCATGCTGCATGCGACTTGTTGAAAGCATAGGAGGCGAACTTCTCCCAGTCAGACCAAATCTTGTCAAGAATCTTCGGGTCATAGCCGTTTGCCTTGCCGCCGGTCATGAACTTGCCCTTCAACTCCTGAAGAATAGCCATCTGCTTCTTGCCCATTGCCTTTCGGAGCTTGTCACTCTCGCCACGTGTGAAGTTGGCTAACAGTCGTGACAGCAGCATGACCTGCTCCTGATAAACCGTCACGCCATAGGTATCCTTCAGGTACTTCTCCATGACCGGAATATCGTAGGTCACAGGCTCTATGCCGTGCTTGCGGCGGATGAACTGAGGGATATAATCCATCGGTCCCGGGCGGTAAAGGGCGTTCATGGCTATCAGGTCGCCCATAACGGTCGGTTTGAGCTGGCGCATGTAACTGCGCATGCCTGACGACTCAAACTGGAACACGGCCACCGTACGTCCCTCCTGGAACAGCTTGTAAGTCAACTCGTCGTCCAGCGGTATATGGTCAATATCAATGTCAATGCCCTGTGTACGCTTGACCGTACGGATACACTCCTTGATGATGGACAGGGTGATTAGTCCGAGGAAGTCCATCTTTATCAGTCCAACACTCTCCACCACATGTCCGTCGTACTGCGTCACGAGAACACGTTTCTGGCTCTTGGGATCTAGCACGGAAGCCAGCGGAGCGAATTTCCGCAGGTCGTCAGCACCGATAATCACGCCGCAGGCATGGATGCCGACCTGACGGATGGTGTCCTCCAGTTGTGCAGCATACTCTAATGTATTGTGCAGCACAGGGTCATCGCCCTCGTAGATAGCACGGAGCTCGTCAATATACTTGTAGCAGTTCCTGAGGTTGACTTTGGGTTTCTTGCCTTTGTCATCCTTTATACTATCAGGAAAGTCGCGTGCCGGAACGTACGACTTGAGTTGGTTGCTCACGGGTATGGAAACACCCTCGACGCGTGCTACGTCAGCCAATGCCGAACGCGTTGCCATCTTGCCGTAAGTGATGATATGCGCCACGTGGGTTGCGCCGTACTTCTGCGACACCCAGTCAAGCACCTTGCCACGGCCAGAGTCCTCGAAATCGGTATCAATATCCGGCAGCGATATACGGTCGGGGTTAAGGAACCGCTCGAACAGCAAGTCGTACTCCAACGGGTCAAGATCGGTTATCTTCAGGCAATATGCAACCACAGAACCGGCAGCCGATCCACGACCGGGGCCGACGCTCACGTCAAGTTCTTCGCGTGCTGCGCGGATAAAGTCCATCACAATAAGGAAATATCCAGGGAACCCCATTGAGATAATGGTGTTCAGCTCAAACTCTATACGCTCCTTGAGCACTTCGTCCTTTTCAAGCCGCTCTTTGCCATATCGCTGCAATGCGCCTTCCATGGTCAGATGACGCAGGTACGCCGACTCAAACGCCAAACGGTCGGGGTAATCGCTCTCACTGCCGAACGACGCAGGAATATCGAACTTCGGCATGATGGCTTCATGGTTGATGCTGTACATCTCGACTTTGCCGGCCACCTCCAGGGTGTTCTGAAGAGCCTCGGGTATATCTTCGAATATACGCTGCATCTCCTCGGGTGACTTGAGCCACTCCTGCTTGGTATAGAGCATCTTGTCACGCTGCTCGGTAATCTTCTGGTTCGTTGACAGACAGATGAGGTGCTCATGGGCATCAGCATTCTTCTCATCAAGGAAGTGTGCATCGTTCGTGCAGATGAGTTTGACGTCATACTTCCGCGCCAACTCAATCAGCACAGGATTGACCCGCCGCTGCTCCTGATAAGTCTCCTGATTGCCATGGGGTTTGTCGGTTTGGTGACGCTGAAGTTCGATATAATAGTCATCACCGAACACCTGCTTGAACCAGCGTACAGTCGTTTCTGCACCGTTCAGGTCGCCATGGAGCACCTTCTGGCTGAGCTCACCGCCCAGACAGGCGGAGCAGGCTATCAGACCCTCATGGTACTGCTGAAGCAGATCATGGTCAATACGCGGACGGGAGTAGAACGCATCGTCCATGAATCCGGCGCTGGTCAGCTGGCACAGGTTGTGGTAACCTGTTTCGTTCTTCGCTAACAGGATAAGATGCCAGCCTGACTTGTCTATCTGGTACGTCACACCATCAGGCCACGTAGCCTGTTCGTTGGTCATCGACCGACGGCTGCGATGGGCACAATACGCCTCGATACCCACTATCGGTTTGAACGGTACAAACGGCTCGTCTGCTCCATGCGTCTCTTTCCATTTGGCAGCATTCACCTTGTTAATGGAGTCACAATAATCGAGTAGTTCCTTTATGCCGTACATGTTACCGTGGTCGGTCAATGCCACGGCCGGCATGCCGAGACGGATACACTTATCGACTATATCGGGTACTTTCGACATACCGTCGAGAGTCGAGTAATGCGAGTGGACGTGAAGGTGGACAAATGACATAACAATCTCCTTTTCTTTTAGACTGCAAAGATAATAAAAATAATCGACATTTGCAAGAGAATTGCCGTTTTTTTTACATATATCGACCAAGTTTGGTCGATTACCACAGCCGCCTGTCTCGCGATTCTCGTTCAAACGATTCCGCAATAAAGTTTCGCTTTTTAGTAATGTTACGGTTGCTATGTCATTCGTTTTCTGCATGTTCGAATCTTCATCGGGATTGATTCGGAATCAAACCGGAATCAAACCGGAGTTTTATCGGACTTGTACCCGCTCTCATTTCATTGATGCATCTTGCGTGAAGACTGACGCGGTGAGAGGATTATTATACCGATTCTTAAGTGTATATACGGAAAATATCCGACAAATACAAATTTTACCGAAGAATGTGACAAAAATGCTTGCAAATTTCAATTATTTTTAGTATCTTTGCACCCGAATTTTCAAATTAGAAATCATCTTATCCTGCATGAAACAGTCTTTTACCGAAATCACACACCTCGAGCCACTGGATATCTACTACGTAGGCGAGCGGCACAAGACGTTCTTCGAGTACCCTGCTCACTGCCATGGGGAATTCGAACTGAACTTCGTGGAGAACGCTGCAGGTGCCGTACGAACCATTGGTGACAGCCGTCAAACTATCGGTAGCCTCGACCTTGTACTCATTACAGGCAGCAAACTCGTGCACGTATGGGAGCAGGGCACCTGTCCCGAGCAGGACATATACGAGATAACTGTTCACATTGCTCCTGACACCTTTCACGGCACACTGATAGACAAACGTTCGTTCGGATCAATACGCCGCATGCTCGAACGTGCCCAACGCGGTCTGGCGTTCCCCGAAGCTGCCATACAAATCGTGCGCGAGGACATAGTCAACCTCGCCCATAGCAACGATAGTTTTGCATCGGTCATACGATTGCTGAACCTACTCTACCGCCTGTCGCTCGTCGAAGAAGCCAAAGAACTCGCATCCACATCGTTCATAGCCTCTGAAAATCCTGAGGCCGGGGCCGAGGGACACGAACCGGGGGACGAGCGCATACGTCAGGTTAAAGACTACGTAGCAACGCATTACATGCACCAGATAAGCATGCAGCAACTGGCAGGGATGGTGCACATGTCATCGGAAACATTCTCGCGCTTCTTCCGGCAACGCACAGGACGAACGCCCAACAGATACATCATTGATTACCGTCTGGGTATTGCCGCACGGATGCTCACTACCACCGAACTGTCCGTATCGGAGATTGGCTACTCTTGCGGATTCAATACCCTGAGTCATTTCAACCGGTTGTTCCGAGAGTCGAAAGGATGCACACCCTCCGAGTTCCGGGAGCAGTTCTAAAGATTTATAGTTGAATATTGAACGTCGAAAGTTGATAGTTGAAAGTTGAAGTTGAAAGATAAAAGAATTATTTTCGGCGAAATATTTGCAAATGTCAGAATAATTCCGTATATTTGTACCCGAATTAGCGAACCACCATCAAGATGAACAATCCATCAATCATAAATCACATGCCTCACCGCCTGTTCAGCGTGGTGCTGCTTGCCGTGCTGTGTCTATCTGATGCCCTGCCCGCATACAGCCAGCGTACCAACGAGATTCGCGCAGGTCGAGGCGGTGTGGAGTATCAGAAAGAGCGTCGAGGCAGACGAGGCTCGGAGTACAAGAGTCACCGCTACAGTGCTATTGACCGTTCGGCACACCCGGGCATATGGACGTTAGGTGCGGCCATCGGTGCGACGTACAACTGGCAGACGCGTGACGCGGGTTACGCTTACGACCGTGCTTACAGCGGCGCATGGGGAGCTCACGCGGGCATCACAGGTACATATATGGTGCAAAACTGGCTCAGCATTCGCGCTGACATCCTGTTCACGCAGAAGAACTACAGGATGGACCGCATGCGTACCGACCTGCTCATCAAGGACATACACTCCGACTACATGTGCCACTACGTACAGCTACCCGTCATGGCGGACTGGACATTCGGCAGCGAGGATGTAAAGAGCCACATCTACACCGGTGCATACGCAGCAGCATGGGTCGGAGGAAACGTCAATAGGCAAACTATCATGCAGAACGACGAACGACGCTCACGATACGAGTTCACACCTGAAGACAACCGCGCTGATGGAGGACTCGTAGGTGGCGTAGGTGTGTCATGGGACCCGCTGCCATACCTGCGAGTAGGAGCCGAGGCGATGTTCTACTACAGCATGGCGAACACGCTCAAGAAACAGGCAATCATGTACGACACACGCTACAACAACACCATCGTTATCGGTATATCAACGAAATACATTTTCTAAGATGAAGCACAAACTACTATATATCGCAGCCATAGCACTGTTGGCGGTCGGATGCCGGCAGAAAGGGGACGTGTATTTCGACCCTAACGACCCGCAGAACATGGCATACACCACATACTCCGAGCAGTTCGACGTGCTCTGGCGAAGCATGAACATGTACTATATGTTCTGGAGCGAGGATTCAACGGACTGGGATCAGGTCTATTACACCATGAAGCCCAAGTTCGAGGAGCTTGATGCCGCCTACAAAGCCGACGAGTCAGTAGCTGACTCGCTGACGTTCACCACACTCTACCAGGAGGCGACACACAGCCTGATTGACCATCATCTGGCTATGATTATCCGAGACCCGCACACCGGCAAACCTTACACCTTCCGTCCGGGGCTGGACGAGATGCGCAGCCGCGAATATACCGCAGGACAGGAGTACACGACTGACGCGATGAAAGCAGCCATTGCTGACTATGAGACGCAGCACTTGCTCGATGCCGGTCAATGGGGAGAG
Organism: Paludibacteraceae bacterium; assembly: GCA_017444065.1. Classification (GTDB taxonomy): domain Bacteria; phylum Bacteroidota; class Bacteroidia; order Bacteroidales; family Paludibacteraceae; genus Colicola. Next base: position 8,185 of record JAFSXJ010000124.1, read on the forward strand.
ATGAATGGTGAAGAGAACTACTTCGGCATCCGCACACTTGATGACGGCAGGAAGATAGCCTACCTATGGCAGAGCGGATTCAAAATGATGACTGCATTGGAAAAGAAAGACCCTGACGACAAAGAACGATTGTATATCAACAACATCGAGGCATGGCGTGATATGTGTCTGACTGAGACACAACTGGCAGGTATCATCCTTGATAACCGCTGCAACACCGGCGGTGAGGTGCGCGACCTCAATATCGTAGTCGCTCCATTCATCAACGAGCCGTTGTACTACGCTGACGTACGTTACAAGGAAGGTCCCGGACGATACGACTACACCGACTGGATTCCTGCCTATGTCGATACACTGCCTGCCGACAAACGCCGCAACATTGAAGCCGAAGGCATACCCTACATCGTGCTGACAAACGCTTACACCATTAGCATGGGCGAGATGACAGCCGCTGTCATCAAGCACCTGCCCACTGGACGTATGATTGGCGAACGCACATTCGGAGCACATGGCAGACTGTACTCCGTCAATACGCTGTTCTACGACGGCACGTTCGGAGACAGAAACGGAAAGCACTACGTATATACATCCAGCATGCAGACGCGGTTCGTACAAGAGGGTATGCTTGAAGGCAAAGGCATAACGCCTACCCGACTCGTTTACCAAGCCGAAGAAGGCTACCTCGGTGCGATGAATAAGGCGATTGATTACATCAAGGCGTACTAACACACCATGTTCGCGTTGTAATAACGCGGGTCATGCGTGACCTCCTCGCCGATGTAAGGCGGACGGACAAACAGAGTGTCCTCTGAAGGCAGTTCAATCTCCGCCATCACCAGTCCGGCATTAGGCTGACGGAATACATCTATCTCCCACTTGAGCAGCTTCGCTCCGGTGGGAGTATTGTTTGGCTCAAGCGGCTCTGCGGGCAGGATATAGCGGGTCTTGTCGATTATTCGGTTGCCGCACATGGCGAGCAACGCCTTGAAGTCCGCTATACTGATCTCACGCTCCCACTCAAAGCGTGTGAACGACGCCAGACGTGACTTGATAGTCAGCCAGGCCTGCTGATGACCGTCGGCATCCGTGCATAGACGTACACGAACGGTCTTCCCCGGCTCACGGCACACATAGCCTTGTACTATATCATAATGTGTACGCGCAAGCGCGCGGTAACTGTCATCCTTAACCAGAAACTTACGTTCAATCTCTCTGTTTTCCATAACGTATCAGGTAAAGTATCGACCATACATGGTCGATGTATGTTTTACTGTTGAGAGGCCATCAGCACCAGATGCACTATATTCATGTACGGAATACCACCGTGGTGCATCAATCCTATCTCGCACGTACGGGAATTGGAGAAGCCCATCGTAGCACCGCTACGCTCTATCTCCTCCCTTAGGTGTCGCAACGCCCACTTGTTCAGTTCGGGATGTGTGAACCCTTTGTCGCCGGCAAACGCACAGCACCCTACTCCTTCAGGCACAACGACCTCACGCGCACAAGCCTTGGCTACATCCACCAACGCCTGCTCCAGATGCAGCTTACGCGTCGTGCAGGTCGGGTGAACAGCCACGACAGCATCAACCTTGCGTATTGTCAGACGCGGAAGGACGAACTGCCGAATGAACTCCACAGGCTCGTATAATTGCAAGCCCTCCATCGTGCGACGCATGCGGTACAGACAAGGGCTCTGGTCACACAGAACCGGATAAGCACCGTTGCCCGAAGCTTTGAGCAATGCCTTACGCAGCTCTTCGGTCTTACGGTCAGCCTCCTCGGGCATGCCCTTGCTCTCCCAAATCGTACCGCAGCAGAGTGACTCCATCCGCTCGGGGTAGATGACATCAAAGCCTGCACGCTCAAGCAACATCGCCGTAGCCTCCAGGGTCGAAGGAGAACCACTGTCAGGAACTGCACCCAGACGCTGGTTCAGGCAGGAGGGGAAATAGACAACCTTATCGGGAAGAATTGATGATTTTGCCAGCGCTTTGGCAGCACGTATGCGGCGACGCTTGAGCGAGGTCGGTACAGCCGGTGTCCACAGCGGGAACGTACGGCCGGACGCATAATGCAGCCCCTTGCATAGAGCACCCATAACTGTGTTGCCGACCACAGCGCGCACGCCGTTCGCCACGGCCAATGCCGAGGCTACAGAACCTGCCACACCGGCAAAGTGCTCACCGGCAAACCGGCCGAGACGTTTGCCTGCCTTAGAAAGATGCTGCTCACGCAGCACATGGATATACTCGCCCACATTGATACCTATCGGACAAGAGGTCGAGCACAACCCGTCACCTGCACACAACTCCTCACCGTCACCGACGAACGCCTTTGCCAATGCCTTAGCTTGCTTATGCTCGCCGATGGATTGCAGGCGGGCTATCTCACGTTGGATGATTATCCGCTGACGCGACGAGAGCGCAAAGCCGCAGGATACGCAGTTCACCTCGCAGAAACCGCACTCAATACAGCGGTCAATCAGTTCATGCACCTCGGGCAGAGGCTTCAGATTACGGATATACGACTGCTCGTCCTCACAGAAGATAACACCGGGGTTGAATATATTGTCGGGGTCAAACAGTTGCTTTATCTTGCGCATCAGTTCGTACGCCTCATCGCCCCACTCGCGACGCACAAACGGTGCCATATTCCTACCCGTGCCATGCTCGGCTTTCAAACTGCCGTGGTACTTGTCAACCACCAGATCCACCACGGCGTGCATCATCCGGTCGTATTGTGCTACACTCTCCGGAGTGTCAAACCGCTGATTGAGAATGAAGTGATAGTTGCCCTCCAGCGCATGCCCGTAGATGACTGCATCGGGGTAGTGATGCTCGCGGAAGAGCTGCTGCAGGTCAATGGTGGCCTGCGCCAGATGCTCGATGGGGAAAGCAATATCCTCAATCAGGCAGGTCGTGCCTATGGGACGCGTGCCGCCCACCGCAGGGAAGATGCCAGAACGCATCGCCCAGTACTTGCTGACCAATGCCTTGTCAGAGGTTATGTTAGCAGACTCACACAGAGTATAGGCGGACAGCAGTTTGAGCAGTTTCTCACGTTTCTGCTGCAATGTCTCCTCATCCGGCGCATCCAAACGGATAAGCACAGCACCGGCATCATCAGGCAGTCCGCACAGTTCAGGGAAATCCTTTTCAACGGTCAGCATCGCTTTCCTATCGAAGAACTCCGCAGCACTGACCTCACCCTGCTGCTTCATAGCGGTCACCGCCTCGCAAGCCGATTGTGTGGTGGGAAATAGCAGCAGTGCCGAAGCCGAAGCCGGCAGGATTGCTGCCGTACGCATGGTAACGGACGACAAAAACGCCAAAGTGCCTTCTGAACCTACCAACAGGTGCGCAATGATGTCAAACGGGTCGTCGTACTCTAATATAGGCAGGATGTTCAGGCCTGTGACGTTCTTGATGCTGTATTTGCGCCGTATGCGTTCAGCCAAGGGGTTGTTCGCCAGTACCCTTTGGTGCATGTCACGTAGCGCCTGCAGGAAAGGCGCATGCGTACGCGCAAACTCCTCACGACTCTTAGGGTCGCCTGTGTCCAGCAGGGTTCCGTCCGCCAGAATCAGCCGTGCTGACTCAAGCATGCGGTATGAATTGGCGTGCGTGCCGCAGCACATGCCTGAAGCATTGTTATTCACAATACCGCCTACCATCGCCGAACGGATAGAAGCTGGGTCAGGCGTGAAGTAACGGCCGTACGGACGGAGTATATCGTTCACTCGCTGACCAATGATGCCTGGCTGCAAGGTGATAGTCCTGCCGCCGTCATGCACCATGTAACGCTCCCACTTCTTGCCGCATACAACAAGCAGACTATCAGAGATAGCCTGCCCGGATAATGACGTGCCTGCCGCACGGAATGTGAGGTGCTTGCCTTCACGGTGCGCACGAGCGATAATCTGCTGCACTTGTACTTCGTCTGCAGGGTGCAGTACCTGCTCAGGGATAAGTCGGTAGAACCCTGCGTCCGTTCCCCACGCCAGACGCTGGATATATGTCGTAGAGGTTTGCATACTTTCCTTCTATCAACGAGACAATCTCTAATATCACTTGTACAGGTAATACGGCGCCGACGCCTTGCGGTACGCCTCAGCGTCCTTGTACCAGTAGTCGCGGATGTCCGCCCACTTGTAGCGCTTGCTGAACTCCTGGCGGATGAACGACGAACCGCAGACCTTGTCGAACATGTTCAGGCGTTTCTGGTTACACAGCTTGAATACGTCCTTGTCAGGGTACAATTCCATCAGTGCCTCCACCACAATGAACTGCAGGTCGCTCAGGTGCGCCTTGCTGTAATCCAATATATGCAGCTGCACGCCTTGGCACTGCTCACCGTTGAAATTGCCGTAATACGGCTTGAAGTAGATTGGCCGGAACACTACGCCGGGCACTTCGCGCGCATTGAGCGATGCGGCCAGTTTGTCTGCATCAATCCACGGAGCACCAATCAGTTCGAACGGCAAGGTGTAGCCCACGCCTATACTTACGTATCCCAATTCACCGAATATGCCGGTAGCGGGATAGAAGTATGCGGTTTTGGCCTGCGGTATATGCGGTGAAGCGACAATCCACTCCAGACCGGTCTGTTCCCAAGTCATGCTACGCCGCCAGCCTTCCATCGGAATGACCTTCAGGCGGCAGGGGTTGGCAGCCTGCGAATTCAGGTACAATGCCAACTCGCCGCAGGTCTGGCCATATACATACGGTATCTTGAACTGCGAAACGAACGAGATGTATCCTTCCTCAACCAGGTTACCCTCAATCTTCAATCCACCCAAGGGGTTGGGACGGTCAAGGACTATCAACTCCTTGTTCTGTTCGGCACAAGCCTCCATAAGCATGCCCATCGTGGATATATACGTGAATGAACGGCAGCCTATATCCTGAATGTCATACACAATACAATCCACGTTACTGAGCATCTCTGCAGAGGGCTTACGCGTCTTGCCGTATAGCGACATCATGGGTATGCCTGTCGCGGCATCTACCTCGTTGCCTACAGCGTCACCGGCGTGTGCATTGCCGCGAACACCATGTTCCGGACCGAACAACGCCACCAACTGATACCCGCCTTGCTGTTGGCCTGCATACAGGATATCAACGGTGGAACGCAACTGATGGTCAACGCCCGTAGGATTAGTACAGAGCGCGACACGCTTGCCTTGCAGCGGAGCAAACTGCAGCTGCTCAAGAACCTCAACACCAAGGGTGAGAAGAAATACGAGAAGAGTATGTATCATGGTTATAAACGGTGTTTTCCTGCTTGACGGACGTTAATCATCAATCGGGAAGATACCCGTCGGACGACGGATAGTATATTTGGTCATCTCCTGGTTCGACTCAAAGCCTATACCCTTGATGACCGTTCCGCGCGCAGCGTCACCTTTCGCCTGAATAGCGGCAGGTGTAGGCGGTTGTGTAATGGTTATCGCCGAATCCGAATAGACGCGCTCCTCTTTCTGGCTCCAGTACAACTCAGGCGTCTCGAAGTGCTCACCGTTAACGTTCGTGGCGAACACGTTACCTGTCAGGTGCCATATCTCAGCCTGATCATCGTAGTACGCATAGTCCGAACGCAAGGTCGCAGAGGTGTTCAGCGACTTGTCAAACTGCTCAAGATAGATTCCCTCGGGAAACTCCCAATACGAAGGCTTGGCCTTGTCAAACACCAGCCATTGGCGTGATGTGATACGGAAACGTGTTACGCCGGAATCCGAGATGAGCGTCGTCACCTCCTGAGCATCCAGCACAGGCATCGCGGCGCGGTCACGGATAGCGTCCATACGCAACTTCACCTCCTTGCGGCGGCAGGAGGGAAAGATAAGCATTGCCACCATTACGATGGCAATGCTCAGAATAATATGTCGTCTGTTACTTTGCTGCACGACAGGTTGTAGTCTCTTGAATCCAACCGCCTACAGTGAAAGAAGCACCGTCCTGCAACTCCGGCAGGTCAAAGATCTCCTCCTTCGTGGGGAAGTACTTCGAGTACGAGGCAATCAGCTTGTTGGCATCATCTGCCACGTCGGGGTCAACCATCTTAGCTTTCTGGAACTTATCCACAGCAGCCCAGAACACGGTCTTGTTCAGAATTGCGGCTTTTGCAGCAGCCATACCTTCGCCGTAAGGCTTCGAGGCGGCATATAGCATGCCCATCAGGATATAGCAGCGGCCCTGGTTTGCCTGCAACTCCAGCGAGCGACGCAGGTACTGACGCGACAGCTGGTACGATTTAATCTTGTCGAAGTAGATGTACGCAATGTTGAACAGGTACTCGGCGCGATCCTCCTTGTCATCTTCCGGAGCAAGTTCGATAGCCTGCTCGTAGTAGGTAACAGCGTCCTTGTAGTCGCCTTTCTTCATGCACATCTTGGCGCAACCGGCAGCACTCTCCTCAGTCGGCTCCAATTTGTGCGAGGCAGCGGCGGCAGTGAAGTAAACCTCACTCTCCGTGCACTTTACGCGGCGGAACATAGCCATTATCTTATTGAGCATGTCCAGGTTGGCGATGTTTTCGTTAACAATCGGACCGAAGATCTCGTCAAGTTTGTCGCAGTTGGCAGCACCCGACGATGCGAACATCTGGTCAACGTAATCCTTGTTCTCCTGCGCACGGGCAGCGTTCTTGTTCGAGGGGTCTGCAGCCTGCGCAGCCAGCGTCATCGATACGGTCTGGTAGTCGGCGATGTATGCAGCACCGTACTTGTCAGGGTCTGACTTGTAGCGCGCGTTGCTCAGGTCTGCAAAGGTCTTGAGCACCTGCAGTTGCGACTTGGTTCCCATGCCTTCTATCGATTCCTTCAGCCATCCGTATGCCGGCTCCTTCAACGGGTCCTCCTTGTAGAAGTTGCAGTAGTCAACACCCTTCAAACCGAGGATATATGCCTTCGGGTACTTCGGGTCGTCGCCGAAATACTTGATACGGCTGTCGTGAAGTTTGAGCAGCAGTTGGCGCAACTCGTCATACTCCTTCGGGTCCTGGGTCTGCGAAATCTTCCACTCTACCAGCTCGTCACCACGGGTATAGATAGCTTTGTTGGCGTTCGGGCAGGTGGTATATACCTGCCACCAGGGCTCCCACGCATCGGCGTACTGTTTGTTCTTTACGGACTCGTTGAACAACGATACGTTAATCACACACTCCTCGGTAACTGTCGGTTCAGCCTCCTCAACAACAGGTTCGGGAGCCGGCCCGGAAGCCTTCTGGGGTTTCTTGGCCAATGCAAACGCTGGAAGCGTTGCAATCAATGTCAGTGCAATAATGTACTTTTTCATAACACTTGTATTTTTTAAGTCTAACAATATAATCAATATTTCTTCCGACGCGGCAATGCTATTACAGTTTCCGCTTGAAGAACCAGTTCTCGCAGATGGCTGCGTTGATGGTCAGTTTCAGATAGTCCTCCTTGAGCAGTGATCCGCGGTGACCGTACTCAAGCGTGGTGTTGAACACCGTCCCGGCGTTCCGCAGTGGAAATCCGACGCCGAGCGACACCTTCAGTTCCTTCCCGTTCAGGTTCTGCTGGTACGGGTCGGTGAGTTTGGCGCCCAAACGCCAGCACACGCGCTCCACATAACTTCGTCCGTAGGGGTTGTGCCTGTACTCGACACCTACGGCATATATTGCTCGCGAACGCAGAGTCTGGTTGCTGAACGTCTGCACGTCACTCCAGCCCTGCCATGTGTAATCGAAGGCGAGCGTCAGGCGCTGCTGCCATGTATAGGACGCTCCTACACCCCATTGCATCGGTACCTGCATTGACTGCCCGCCGGCCTGAACCGTATCCAGCCAGGTCGTCTCAACCACCGTATAGTTGCCTCGCAGCGGCAGTCGCGGTTCCCATACGGCGCCTACGGTAAACGCATCGTCATTGGCGAAATTGTGGAAGAATTGCGCTCCCACGCGAGTGCGAATGCTACTCACTTTTAGCAATCCGTATTGTGCCACGCCGTTCATATCCGCCTCGGTGAACGTCAATGCGCGGTAGTTGGAAACCTCGCCGAACATGTAATACACGTTTGCTCCCACTGCAAACCAGTCCATGATATTGAAGCTCAATCCGCCATACACCTCGGTGATACCTCCTTCGCCGGCATAGGTCGCCGTGTAATGGTAATCCGAACCTATAGAGTCACTCAAGGCGAAATTGTATCCGACAGACGAGAACGGCATCACACCGGCAGAAAGGGCTATGTAGCGCTTGTAGATTGGGAATTGCAGACTGATGTACTCCAAGTTGCCATTGGCACGGTTGCGACGGCCTGTGGCATCGGCGTACGTTGTCCACATCACACTGCCCGCCAGGTCGAACATGAACGTCACGCTGTCGCAAGCGGTGTACGACGCAGGCTGCAACGGATTGATTGCCTTGTTCGAACGCATACCTATGCCTACTCCGCCCATACCGCGATAGGTGTTCGGCGTATCGTCACCAAGGTCACCGTAGGCAAAACGCGAATACGGCGAACTGGTCATGTTCTGCGCACCAAGTGCAACGGCGAGACAGACAAACAAGTATGTCAGAAACAGTCTTTTCATTTCAATTCTCTCAGCTCAAAATTCTCAGCTCTAAACTAACTCATACAACTATCGTGCCAGAGTTCATTGTTGCGCACGTGTGTTATAAATCAGTATCTGGTTAAGGCCGGTCAGAACAAGATGCCGCTCGTGACGCACATCGGATTGCAGACCGTGCAAGATGAACGGAGCGTTACCTCCTGTGATGATGGTCTTGAAGTGCGGTATTTGCTCCTGCAAATCACGCATATACCCCTTGACCTCAAATATTATACCGCGTATCACTCCTGCCGCTATAGCATCGCGCGTATTGCGCCCGAACAAAGGCAGCAGCTCGTTCTCCTCCGCTTCCACAAGCGGCAGTTTCTTTGTCATCCGGTGCAGAATGGTGAAGCGCATCTTGATGCCCGGAGCGATGTTGCCGCCTACAAAGCTACCGTCCTCGGAGATAAAGTCGTAGGTGATAGCCGAACCCGCATCAATAATCAGCACGTTCTCCTTCGGAAAGATGGCACTGGCACCTACCGATGCAGCCAGACGGTCCTGACCGAGCGTGGCGGGTGTGCCGTAATTGTTCCGGATGGGCAGCGGCGTGTTGTGGTCGAACAGAATAAAGTGTCGCGAATGCTTGTGCAACGCATTGACCACAGCGGGCTCGATGTTCACCACCGAGGAGATGATGCTGTCCTCAATCTTGTACAACTGAAACAGCTGCTCTACCTCAGCAGAAGCGAAGTGCTTGTATATAAAGTGCTTCGCTATCCTGCCGTCCTCACGAAAGAGTGCCACCTTCGTGCGAGAGTTACCTTGGTCAATACACAAATTCATTATCAATCGTCTGCCAAAGCAGTGTAGAGGAACCGCTTAATCGACTTCTTCGGCGTCTTCTCGAACTCGTGCGGATAAATCTTTATCTTCACAATCGGCTCATACGAAGCCAGCAACGGGTTCAGCGCGTGGCGGTTAGCCTCCATAGCCTCTTCCAGCTGTGCCTCGGTGAGGTTGTTGGCATCGGCTGCCTCCATGTCGGGGAATACAAGTGCTACAAGCTGATTGTCCTTGTTCTGCAGCACGAGCGACTCGCTCACGTACGGCATGTTATCCAGTTTCGACTCTATCTCCTCGGGGTAAATGTTCTGCCCCGACGGACCGAGCAGCATCGTCTTGTTTCTGCCCTTGATGAAGATGAATCCGTCCTCGTCAATCAGTCCGAGGTCACCGGTCTTCAGCCAGCCGTCGTCAGAGAACGTCAGACGTGTAGCCTCGTCGTTTTTGTAGTAGCCGTACATCACATTCTCGCCGCGCACCTCAATCTCGCCTATGCCGTCAGCATCAGGGTTGGCAATACGGGCTTCCATCAGTTCGGGCAAAGGCTGGCCGCAACTGAAGGTCTTGTAGTTCTCCCACGGCGTGAATGAGATGAGCGGAGCGCACTCTGTCATGCCATAGCCGACCGATACGGGGAACTTTATCCGCTTGAGGAACGCCTCAACCTCAGCGTTCAGCGGAGCGCCGCCGATGATGATCTGCTGGAACTCGCCGCCAAAGGCATTGATGAGCGTCTCGCGAATCTTGCTCAGCACAATCTCGTCCAGATAAGGAATCTTCAGCACCCAGCTCACCGGAGCCTTGCTTATCTGAGGAACAATCATCTTCTTGTAAATCTTCTCCAGAATAAGCGGCACGGACAGAATCAGCGTCGGCTTGACATCTGCAAAAGCCTTAAGCAGTATCTTCGGCGCAGGCGTTCGTCCAATCAGGAACGTGTGACCGCCGGCTGCCAGACAGCACAGGAAGTCGAACGCGCAACCGTAGGCATGTGCCAGCGGCAAGAACGCCACGTGCCGGCTACCGCGATAGACAATCTTCAGGTCGTCAACGCCGAACTTGATGTTGCCGGCCAAGGCGTTACACGGGGTGACAACACCTTTGGAGAAGCCCGTGGTGCCCGATGTGTAGTTGATTGACGCTATGGCATCGTTCGGGCGCTCGTCATAGTGAACCAACTCACGGGTCAGACGACCGCCGAACTTACGCACGAACTGCTTCTGGATATAGAACAGCGTGATATGCGACACTTCCATCTGCTGGGAGATAGCATGCCAGTCGTTGAGCGACACCACGACTTTCACGTTCGGTATCTGCTCCAGGTCGATGCCTTCCCAGATGTTGTCGCTGATGAACAGCAACTTCGCATCCGAGTGGTTGATGATATGTATGGCATCCGCCGCCTTGAAGTCCTGCAGGATGGGTACGACTATCGCGCCATAGGTAATCGTGGCAAGGAATGTAGCCACCCAGCACGAGTTGTTCCTGCCCATCAGGGCGACTTTGTCATCTTTCTTCAATCCGTTCTCCTCGAACATCAAATGCAGATGCGCAATCACGGTTGCCAGTTCACCGTAGGTCAGCGTTTTGGTTGTTCCCCAATCCGTCACTGCGGGATAATCCCAATTGTCGCGAAACGACCTCTCGAATCGCTTGACTAAATTGTTATGTTCATCCGTTAGCATAAGCTATCCTTTCACTTTTCACCTTTCAATTATTCCATCGGCATCGGTGGCAGCGTCGGCTCAAACGGGTCATTCTGCTGGGGCTGATTGCTCCCGACGCTCCAAATGGAATCCACCACATACTGGCTGTTTCCGCGCCAAGGCAACGTGCCGAGGTAACGCTTCCAGTGCAGTTTGATCTGACGGCCGGAGGCGTTATTTATCTGCTGAGCTATACGCTCATCATCGACCGAGAACTTGAACTCGTTCGACTGGACACCCGATTGAGTGTTCTTGGAGTTGTAGCCCGACTGAATCATCTTCCCCTCGTAGGTCTTGAAGATATATCCCTCACGCTGGAAATAGTTGATATCACCTTCGTTCAGGCCGTCGCTATACACATACCAGAACTTGACAAACAGGAATCCACCCAGTACCAATAACAGTACTGCACAAATGATTGTAATAACTTTTTTCATATCGCCAAAATTTCGCGAGCGCAAAGTTACGAAAAAAATCTTGAATATGCAAATTTTTCGGAGAAAAACGTAAAAAATTTATTATAATTCCACAATATCACGTTTCTTTGGTATACTCAGATTGCGGAATCCGGCATCGTGCAGATGGTCCTTGAACGCAGCTTGTGCAAGCGGTTCGCCATGAACGATGAACGTCTGTTTCACCTGTTTCGGGTCGATGCTCTTGCTCAGGTAATCGGTCATCTCCTGATAGTCGCCGTGGCCGGAGAACGCCTCAATCTTGATTATCTCCGCGTTAATCTTGCGGTCCATACCAAAGATACTTATCCAGCGCTTCGACGGGTCTTGTATTCGCGCGCCCAACGATGTAGGCGTACAGTAGCCGACTATCAGGATTGTCGTGCTCGGGTCGGCAATGTGGTTGGCAACGTGGTGCTTGATGCGTCCCGCCTCCAACATGCCCGACGCCGCAATGATGATACTCGGCTCGTCGGTATGGTTGAGTTGCTTCGACTCGTTGATGTCCTTGATATACTTCAGCGTATTGAAGCCGAACGGGTCGTCATCGTAGCGCAACACGTCTTGAACGTCCTCGTTCAGGTCGGACATGTACATCCGGAAGATCTCCGTTGCATTCACCGCTAACGGCGAATCGACATAGACCGGTATATGCGGCAACCGGCCGTCGTTGTACAGGTTGTTCAGCACGTACACTATCTCCTGCGTCCTGCCTACCGAGAACGACGGTATCAGCAGCTTGCCTTTCTTTCGTATGCAGGTGTTCTCCACTACCTCAAGCAGTTCTTCCTCAGTCGTCTCTTCGCCTTCATGCAGCCGGTCGCCGTAGGTCGATTCGGTTATCAGGTAGTCGCATTGAGGAAACGCCATGGGAGCACAAAGTATATGGCTGTGCGGACGACCTATATCACCCGTAAACGCAATACGTTTCTTCACCACATTCTTCGGTGCCGGAGCAAACGCCGACATGTTCTCCATGTACCATTTGTCCTTCTTCGACGGCTTCTCCACATAGCCTTCCTGTTCGGTTATCTCCAAATTGCATATCGCCGAACCGAGCATATGGCCGGAGTTCGTGAATGTCAGCATCGTGTCGTCGAACAGCCGTATCGGACGGTCATAGCTGACGGTCACAAAGTGCTTCATCACACCGTCAACCTGCTTCAGGTCGTACAGCGGTTCAATCTTCGGCAGATGCTGTTTGTCCATCTTCTTGTTGTACCAGCGCACATCCTGCGCCTGAATGTAGGCGGTATCTGCCAGCACGATGGAGCACAGGTCGCGTGTCGCGGGCGTAGAATAGATGTCTCCGCGGAAACCGAGCTTGTAGATGTACGGCAACAGCCCCGAATGGTCGATGTGCGCGTGGCTGAGCACAACACAATCAAGCGTCTTCGGGTCAAAACCCAGGTCACGGTTCGCGGCATCGGTCTCCATGCCTTTACCTTGGTACATTCCGCAATCCAGAAGGATTGTATGCCCGTTGTTCGTGGTGATAAGGTGTTTGCTGCCGGTCACCTCTTCGGCAGCACCGAGGAATTGTATTTTCATGGTATTAAATTTAGCTGCAACACTCTCTCTTTCCGTCTATTCGGTGGTTTCCGCACTCTTACTCTTTCTCTTCCGCAGTTTCGTGCCCCAGATTATTCCGTTGGCAATTGCCAGCAGCACGGCCACTGCGTCATCAATCCAGCCTATCACCGGCACGGCATCCGGCGAGGCGTCTATGGGTATCAACACATATATCAGCGCTATCACCGCCCCTATCACAATGTTCAGTTTATGTTTGGTGGATTTCTGCATAGGTTTTATATTAACTTACGCATACAAAGATACGAAAAATATTCCATATTTCCAAATAATCCCCCAAGAAAGTGCAATAATTTTTCACTTTTCCTCCAAAACACTTGCAAAAGTCAGAATTTCTTCGTATCTTTGTTATTGGTTAAGTGCCTTTCAGAACCGATGCCTGATTTTTTATGTCGCGCTAAACGGCTTTGATGTCCTCGTAAATCATTGCGCGAACGAAGTTGTCGAAACGGTGGTAGCGTCTGGGCTTGCCGTCTTTGTCGAGCGGAGCGTGCGGGTCGGCGTGTTTGCGGAGCTGAGCCTGAAAGCGACGACGGTAGTCGGCAATGAGGTTGAGCTGCTCGTCGGTGGGCGATGCATCGGGTTTGAGTGCGCTGAGCAAGGCTGTGGTGCGCCGTGCCGCCTCGCCAAAATGTTGCAGATGAGCAAGTTCGGCGCCTTGCGGCGGTGTGCGCTTGTAATCACGCGGATTGGCGACGACATACGCCTCAGTGGCACAAGTGTAGGTGACGATGCCATAGGTGTCACGGAGATGTTTCTGCCGCTGGATGAACTTGTGGTTGCTGTCCAAGGCTCCGGTCATGTTCTCGACGGGAGTTTGGAATTTGATTTTAGCCATATGTGGTTGGTTTTGTGGGTTTTGCGAAGTTATGTGAGTTCTTGCACGATGCAGTAATTAGTCATGAACCGTACAGCAACGTGTCGGGATGCTATGCTTTTCGTGTCAATAATTATCTACTAATTATCTACTGATTATATACAGATTACCTACTAATGACAGACTAATAATATACTAATCACCTACTATAACATCGAGTTGATATCAAGAAAAGGACTACAAAAATCGTGCCATACATGATGGACGGGAGTCGGCGGAAGAAGAGTCCATACCATAGGAAAACGCAGGTAAACGCAGCATAACCGTAAGATACCCATAGGAAAAACGCAGCATAACCGTAAGAGACCCATAGGTAAACGCAGCATAACCGTAAGATACCCATAGGTAAACGCAGCATAACCGTAAGATACCCATAGGAAAAACGCAGCATACCCATAGGATAACCGTAGGATAACACCCCTATTTTTGCTAAAGTATGCTTATACTATATAATACATAGTATTATATACTTTTTGTCACCAAATCCGCCCAAACATACAACTGTTATTGTTGTTTATTTCCGCCGTTGACAGTACCTCAAAGAGGTGTGACTTAGTCCGTTAGGGGCACTTCGTGCTCGCATGGAAGTGAACCTGACGGGATAAGGCATGTCAGCCCTGCGGGCTGCTGATAACGGCGTGGTTTATTTCGGTTGTATATTATTTGTATGTTCAAAATTTTTGTTGTATCTTTGTAGCCGATTTAACATCTAAGTATGGATAAAGACCGATATTTAGGTTGTGCCACACACAGTCAAAAACGTTCAGTC
>JAFSXJ010000125.1 GCA_017444065.1 Paludibacteraceae bacterium
ATGTCACCATCTTGCTCTTCTATGAAGAGTCCGGCAACATGCAATGCACTCTGACCGTACAAGCCGGTTTCGTCATCGGCGAAGTTGGCTCCGGTGGCAGATTCGTAGAACCGCCTCAGAGCCTCGTCCTCGTCAATGCCGTAATAATGGCAGAGTATCCTGACGATCTCCGGTATCACCGTTGCTCGAACCAGATTGTGCTCGATCATCGCCTTCACGCCTCTACAACATAGTTGGAGATGTACTTGAGGAAGGTCAGCGCATGTTCCGAGCAGAACGCCAACTGATCGTTGATCTGCTGAAACTTCAGCCGCTCAATGGCGTCTTCCTTGCGCATGACTCCGGCCAGAACGTAAGAAACGGTTTCGCCGACGCTGTCATTGGCGATCTTGCCGGTAACCACGTCGTAAGGATGGGTGAAATCCTTGTCGGAACGGCAGGCCACAACCAGTTCAAGCCCATCCATCGAAGCACTGGGATAATCCTTGAACATTAAACTGTTTCTTGCCGCTTCAAGGTCGAACTCATACACCGAAACGACAGCCCGAGCATTGGCAATACCGTTGCGCTGTGCAGTACGTCTGCGCCTTAATGCCCAGCGTTCCGCTTGTTCTTTGATATCGGTCGTATAAAACCCGAAACCGAAGTCACGCCCGAAGTCGCTGCGGATAATTCGCGGTGCTTCCACAGCAACGGTACTGCCGTGATACAACTTCATTGCGCCAACTCCTTCGCCAAATATTCATCGAAGAACTGCATCAGTGCCTCCATGCCCATACCATGCAGATCCTCGTAATCGGTCTTCAGCATCTCAAGCAGTCCACTGTCCTTGAACATGGCGTAGACTTCCGGGCTGGGTTTCTGGATATGCCGACTGTAGAATTCAATGCAGAATGTCTGAAATGACAATGCACTCATACGGATTCACCTTGTTCTGCCATAACACTGCTTCCAGTGAGTAATATACCATCACTGCCCAATTTTTCAACAGTGACGTTGAATATTTTTCCGTCCGGAGTCTCTGCATCCTTTTTGCAACTTAACCGACAGACGCTAATAGATACCGCATCATACCATAACTCTATTTCTTATTGAGCTTCGCAGGTTGGACGGCTTGTCCATCAGAGTGTTCGAGAAAGCGGAAGCCGGAGTCGGTAGCGCAACAGGGCAAAATCAGGTGATTTTTCACAGAACCTTTTTGCGTGCGCCCTTGCCAACGCCGATCCCATGTGCTATATTACGGGAGAAACACTGTTTTGATCGTCGGTGCGGACTCTCTATCCGGTAGGGGTTAGCCGACGATTTCACGGCTGAATGCAATTTTAGTAACATATTGATATAGCAGCGAAAAAAAGGGGAAAGGTCATGTCTTACAAGTACAGTTGGACGGTCACTTCGAACTACCACTACGATGCGACGCTGACCACGGATTTGCTGAAAAACCACCTCGATGACTTGCTGGATTCCAGCGGCAGAGATACGCACTTTTACAGTTTGTCCAACATGGGCACTCTCTCCATTTGGCCCGCCGACCGCGAGAAGCAGCACGACACCAGTTATCACCATGAAATCGAATCGGAGGAACCGGCGGAAGATCCGCCCAAAAACTCGACTTATGAGTGCTACGAGAACTTCAAGCTGGCAGCCTACGTCTATGCTTATTATCTGGACGGCCTGACC
>JAFSXJ010000126.1 GCA_017444065.1 Paludibacteraceae bacterium
GACACCACTGGCGCATAACGCGCTGCTCCACGGGGAAGCCGCCGCGGACCGAGAGTCCTTCGCTGACCTCGTCGTTGGCAAGCACTGTGCCCAAGGCAGGACACCAATTGACCTTGGTGTCGGCGAGGTAGGCGATACGGTACTGCATCAGTCGCTCCTGCTGCTCTTTCTCGGTCATGGCCGCCCATTTCGGGTCCTCGCGCTCAAAGCGGGCAACGAGTTCGCTGATGGGTTTGGCTTTCTGGGCAACGGTGTCGTAATAGTGGTTGAACATCTGGACGAACGCCCACTGCGTCCAATGGTAGAACTTCGGATCGCAGGTCTTGACCTCGCGGCTCCAGTCGTAGCAGAAGCCGATCTTGCGGAGCTGGCTGATGTAACGTTTGATGTTCGCGTTGGTGGTCACCTCGGGGTGCTGACCGGTCTGGATAGCGTACTGCTCCGCCGGCAGACCGTAAGCGTCAAAACCCATGGGGTGCAGGACGTTGAAGCCCTTCAGGCGTTTGTAGCGGCTGTAGATGTCCGAGGCAATATAGCCGAGCGGATGTCCGACGTGCAAGCCCGCGCCAGACGGGTACGGGAACATATCCAGCACGTAGTAGTGCGGCTTGTCGCTGTCGTTGCTCACCTTGTAGGCGTTGGCGTCTTCCCACGCCTGTTGCCACTTTTGCTCGATGTCACTAAAGTTGTATTCCATATAATCATTTACGATTTAATCATTTACCATGTACCATTTATTTCGTCATTTTACTAATTACGCTCCGAGGCGTAACGCTCGAGGGCGTAATCGCATGTATATTGCTTGCAGAACGGATTCATACAACAAATATGCTTTAGTTTTTTCGCAATCACAATTGCGCCTACAAAATTAGTAAAAAAAAATGACATATGCAAAAAAAACTGCATTAAATGCAGTTTTTTTGTTCAAGATGCAGGGTGTAACGTGTAAAAAGCACAAAAAGACACAAGTTTGAGCGAGCATTTCTGATGATTTATATGGTTCAATTGTATATTATATATAAATATATAATATAGTATTTGTCGGTACATTTTTTGTTGTTTTCGGGCTTGGAATTATGCTTTTTTAAGCCTAACGTCAGCCAATCAACACACTAACTGCACACTAATCACCCACTCGAGGCTCGACAAAAGGTCGAGAATACTCTTACGATAATTCGACGCAGGTCTTGTGACAATATGATGCGGGGCTTATTTTTGCACAGGAGTTTGTGGGGGATGTGGAGAGGCGACTACCAAGAAGAATGGGAGGCAAATGATATTTGCCTGTATGGGACATTGCTTATTTCAAGATTTCCTCTATAAGACGGTTGGCAATCTCATCCGCCACAATTTTTGCACCAATAGGCGACCAATGTGTGTCGTTAATGTAATACACATCTTTGACTTCCTCAAATACCTTCTTTTGCAAAAATGGTTTTGGGTTGATAATCCATGTTTCATCAGGAAGCATATCCAAAGTAGGATTATAAGGATGGTCTGAGATTATAAATGGGGAATACACATCATATTTATCCGCCGCTATAAGATATAATAATTGTATTCCGTGATTTTCGGCAAATTCATGTAAATTGTACAAATTGCAACATGCCTGCTCCACTAAACCTTTATTCGCCACATCTTCAAGAAATAAAAGGTCTCCATCACCAACCCATTTTGAATTATAAATATATAATTCGTTGT
The DNA here is from genome assembly GCA_017444065.1 of Paludibacteraceae bacterium. Classification (GTDB taxonomy): domain Bacteria; phylum Bacteroidota; class Bacteroidia; order Bacteroidales; family Paludibacteraceae; genus Colicola. Next base: position 1,702 of record JAFSXJ010000126.1, read on the forward strand.
GTCTTGTCTGATGCGAAAACAAATCCAGACGAGTATGAAATTTTACAATCGGCTGTTTGATACCGAGTATTTCTTTTAACCAAATGAGTGTCTCATCCAATAAAGATATTGATTCCCCTTTATCTGATTTTTCTCTCCTTATCAAAACAGAATCTTGCAAATCCAGATTAATCAGTCTTCCCCAAAGAGCACGTTCTACTGTTTCTACAATCACGATTGCTCCTGAAGGAATCTTATGGTTATTAACAAGACGAACGAATGTTTGCTCAGGTTCGTATGGATGCTGTTGAATGTTAATCACATCGCCGCCTATAGCATCTGCCAGGAATTGATTATAGCCACATGCGCCTAATTGGCTAAACGAATCACCGATGGTAATTACAGAAGATGTAATAGAATCTTCGACGCCTATCGTTTGTATTGGCGTTCCGTGTGATGCGTGCTTAGTTTCTATTCGCCTGTTATATTCATGTCCAAAAGGGATTTTCCCAAGTGTTCCCATATCTCCAGAAATCTGCGGACGAACAATAAAAGCGAAATAGCCAATCAGTCCCCATATCAGGGTAAATAATATGCAGAATTTTAACAAAAAACGTTTCATTAGAATTGGAAGTATATAAATGTCGCAGTATTATTACTGAAATACATCAGCAAAACGCAAATAATCCCATATATCGGATAGCGAACATACCATTTTGCGTTCCCCATCACCAACCCATGCTGCCTATTACGCTGTAGCCATTCAACCAACAGCATCAACACAATTAAAATGTTTACAGGATATACTAACAGATTATTCGGCAAGAAGAAGCGATAACATGCACGTAGTGTACCGAATTGCATCATTCCACAGATATATTCCCATGCTTGAGTAATTGTTTCGGCGCGAAAGATGATCCAGCCGAGGACGACGAGGAAGAAAGTACAGAGCATTTGGATTGCTTCGTACCAAGTCGGGAGGATGCGGAGGTGTTCGGAGCCGTTTGCATCGGTATAAGCGGCGACTTGGTTGGTGTATTTGCGGTTTGCGCCGAGGAGGATGAGCGGCAGGAAAAGAAGCGCGTGGTATGCTCCCCAAGCAAGGAAGGTCCAGTTGGCTCCATGCCAAATGCCCGACACAAGGAAGATGACGAAGGTATTACGGATGATGATTGCTTTCTTGTAACGATCGGGGTGTTGGATGTGTGCAGGTATTTCGGGACGGCTGCCGCCTAACGGGATATAGACATAATCGCGGAACCAAGTAGTTAGCGATATATGCCAGCGACGCCAGAACTCTGCTATATCACGTGAGAAATACGGATTGTTGAAGTTGCGCATTAGTTTGATGTCAAATAGTTTGGCGGTACCGATGGCGATGTCCGAGTAACCGGAGAAGTCACCGTATATCTGGAACGTAAAAAGCATTGCGGCGAGGAGCAAAGTGCTGCCTGTTTGGGTCGGGTAAGTCGCCCAAATTTGGTCGACGTATGTGGCACAGTTATCGGCCACAACGATCTTCTTGAACAAGCCCCATAAGATTTGGCGCATACCGTCGGTGGCTTGGTCATAGGAGAATTTGCGGTTTGTGAGGAACTGAGGCAAGAGATTGGTGGCACGCTCAATCGGTCCGGCAACGAGTTGCGGGAAGAATGCTATGAAGGCAAAGAAGGCAATGATGTCTTTGGTCGGCTCTATTTTCTTGCGGTAAACGTCGATAGAATACGAAAGGGCTTGGAAAGTATAGAATGAAATACCTACCGGCAGAATGATGCGCAATAAAAGGCTGTCAGTATTGATGCCAAACAGTTGCCCGAACTCAGAGACAAAGAAGTCGTAGTACTTGAAGATAGCAAGGATAGCAAGATTGATGACGATATTGGCTATCATCCATGCTTTTGCTCTGCTTTGGGTGGCAGCTTTACCGATAAGCAAGCCGCTGCCCCATGAGCAGAAAGAGGTAAAAGCGATAAGCAGGAGAAAACGCCAGTCCCACCAGCCGTAGAACACGTAACTGGCGATGACGACAAACGCGTTTTGCAGACGCAGTTTCAGCGTGTCACCGATTTTGGCATAGCCTATCGCCCAGTAAATCAGAAAGACGATAGGCAGAAAGAATGCAAATTCTATACTATTGAATAGCATCGATTGATAGTACTTACGTGTTTAGTGCATACTATCAATCGTGGCGATAAAAAAGTGCGAGTTTCTTATCGCGTACCAAGGCAACCCGGCAAGGAGACCTCTCATCTTCTAAGAAACTCACACTTAGTGTGAAGCATCATTATTGAAGATGATAAGGTATCCTATACACGGAAACCTTTACTCTTATTTGCTGTTTATCTCCTTAAACTTTGCCGGGTTTTCGGTAAACGCGAAATAATAGTAATGCTTGTTATTTTAATATGTTATTGCGCAACGCTTTGCGCTATTTATATGTCTTGTCTTTCTCCGATTTAGCGTCATGGAGGGACGGGGTGGCTGAGCTGCAGGCAGAGGCTAATTCTGTATCTCCCAGTAGCCGTCGCGCTTGCCGTTACGGCGAATGATTACGCCTTTTTGCGTCAAGTTGACTGTGATGCTCTTGACGGTTCGTTCGGATTTTCCGATTCCTGCAGCTATCTGTTTTTGTGTAACACGGGGATCACGTTGAATGATCTGCAACACTGCTGTTTCCTCCAAAGTGCAATTATTGCTCTTTGAAAGTGCAGAATTTGCACTTTGAATTGCACTTTGTGTATTTATTAGCGAGATATGCAAATCCCTATTATGAAGCGGTGTTTGTTCGCTTAACAGCAGATTGCGGAAGAAAGCAACAAGGAATGAACTATCTGGATTGACAGACTTTGTTACATTCCTGTAATTAGCGCGCACAAGCGCGTTGCGGAAATACCAAGAATGCTGTTCGAACAAACTGTTGTTGATTTGCCTAAAGCCAATGGAACGCAGATATTTGATGGTAAAAATAGCGGTTGTACGTGTATTGCCTTCTCGGAAAGGGTGAATCTGCCATATCCCGGCTACAAAATCCGCAATGTGACGGATGGCATCGGGTAGCGCAAGATTTGAGTAGTCAAACTGTTTCTCCCGATCCAAATCGTATTCAAGCGTCATCCGCAAATCCTGCCAGCGACTATACAGCGCGGTATCGCCATCCAACACCCACTCTTTCTTGGTAATATCATAATCACGGAACTGCCCGGCATGCTTGAAGACACCTTTGAATATTTGCCGATGAATAGCTGCAAAGCCCGCTACGCTGAACGTAAACGATTGTTCACCAAGCAATTTAGTGATATTCATTGCGACATTGTCCGCCTCCTCTTTCTCATCGTCATCGGGCAGACGCACCTCTTTGGCTTGGTAATATGCTTTAATCCGTTTCTCTGCCTCGTCAGCACTGATTTGCCCTTCAATATGCTCTTGCGCCGTCTGCTTGAGGAAGTCGGAAACCGTCAGTTGGTCCACCGCTTGCAGACCGATAGCCGTACGCCAATAGTCCGCACGTTCGCGCACAGAGGGCTCGGGAGTTCGGAGGTACTTCTCAAACTCAGGAATGTAGGGATTATCTATGTTGCTAAGGGTGCTCATACAATATAGGTTTTGCCACAGATGGCACGAAAGCTATGCCATCAGTGGCAAATACATTCTCCTACAGCAGTTTCTTTACCTGCTCATAGACGTTCTGTGCAGTGAAGCCAAGCTTCTCGTCGAGGACTTTGTACGGAGCGGAGAAGCCGAAGGAGTTGAGTCCCCAGACTGCACCGTTCTCGCCGACGAGGGATTCCAATGTGCAGGGCAGACCGGCGGTCATACCGAAGCGCTTGATACCTTTGGGCAATACTTGCTCCTGATACTCCTTGGGTTGCTCGCGGAACACGCCTTCCGACGGTACGCTGACAATCTGCAGGCGGATACCTTCTGCGCGGAGCAGTTCGGCACCGGCAAGAAGAGTAGAAACCTCGCTACCCGATGCCAAGAGAACAACTTGCGGGTTCTCGTCCTTGCTGACGATGTAGGCACCGCGGCGGAAGCCCTCGAGGTTGACGTTGGGCACCGGAGCGATGTCCTGACGGCTGAGGATAAGAGCGGTCGGCGTAGCGGTATTCTCAATAGCCATGCGCCAAGCGAGGGTCGTCTCCTCGGCATCGGCGGGACGGAGCACGAGCATGGACGGTGCACCGTGGTGGTTGTGCAGTTTCTCCATCAGACGAATCTGTGCCTCCTGCTCCACAGGCTCATGGGTCGGACCGTCCTCGCCTACGCGGAAAGCGTCATGAGACCAGATGAACTTGACGGGCAGTTCCATGAGTGCCGCCATACGGACAGCGGGTTTCATATAATCGCTGAACACGAAGAACGTGCCGCATGCCGGGATGATACCGCCGTGGAGTGCCATACCGATCATCACACACGCCATGGTAAGTTCGCTTACACCCGCCTGCAGGAACTGACCGGAGAAGTCGCCCTTCTTGAGAGCGTGGGTCTTCTTGAGGAAGCCGTCGGTCTTGTCAGAGTTGCTCAAGTCGGCTGAGGAGACAATCATATTGCCAACATTCTCCGCCAGGAAGGACAGCACCACACCACTGGCGTTACGCGTAGCTGCACCGGCTTTCTGCTGGATGAGACTCCAATCGATGCAGGGCGTCTCGCCAGACATGAAAGTCTCGTATTCGTTAGCTGCGAGCGGGTTCTTCTCTTTCCAGTCGTGGTAGGCAGCATAGCGTTGGTTGGCTATCTCGCGCAACTCAATAGCGCGGTCTTCGTACAGTTTCTGCACTTCGGGGAATATCTGGAACGGGTTCGTCGGGTCTCCGCCGAGGTTCTCGATGGTCTTCTCAAACGATGCACCTGCCTTGCTGAGCGGCGCGCCGTGCGTAGAGCACTTGCCTTCCCAATTAGCGCCTTCGGCTGTCACGCAACCCTTGCCCATCGTGGTATGACCGATGATGATGGACGGACGACCTTTCTCCGCTTTGGCTTTGATGATAGCTTGGCGGATGGCTTCGGGGTCGTTGCCGGGGATCTCCTGCACGAACCAGTTCCATGCCTTGTACTTGGCGGCGACATCTTCCGAGGTCACTTCCTCGCAGCCTGTGGAGAGCTGGATGGTGTTGCTGTCGTAGAACATGACAAGGTTATCCAGCCCGAGGTGTCCTGCCAGACGACCTGCGCCTTGCGAGATCTCCTCCTGCACACCGCCGTCGGAGATGAAAGCGTAGATAGTGGGGTTATGAATCTCGCCGTAGCGCTGGTTGAACCATTTGGCAGCAATCGCAGCACCGATGGCGAAGGTATGTCCCTGTCCGAGCGGACCGGAGGTGTTCTCAATCATGCGCTCTATCTCACGTTCCGGATGTCCGGGCGTTACCGAACCCCACTGGCGGAGGTTCTGCAGATCTTCGAGAGAGAACTTGCCGGCAAGGCAGAGTTGTGCATAGAGCATCGGGGCCATGTGCCCCGGGTCCAAGAAGAAACGGTCACGCGCCTCCCATGCGGGGTTCTCGGAATCGTACTCGAGGAACTCGGAGAAGAGGACATTGATAAAATCCGCGCCACCCATAGCGCCGCCCGGGTGACCGCTTTTGGCTTTTTCGACTGCCGCCGCCGCAAGGATGCGGATATTGTCGGCAGCTTTGTTCATTAATTTTGTCGCATTCATGATATTATAGTTTAAAATGTATATCCTAAATAATAATCAAATCCCCAATTCATAGTGTTTCTGTATCCAAAACCGGGAATGTAGTACGGTGTGGTCAGTTCGTCGTGTGCGTTGGTAGTGAAAAGGAACTTCATTCGAACCGCCCATCCCATATTGAAGCCTTTGGCTATATCGACCTGAACGCCTGCAACAATCTCTCCCCATGCGTCAGCAATGCATTTGCCCTGTGGAGTAACAGCTGTCAGTGCCGGCGTGCGTAAGCGTTGCCATGCTGTACCGCCACGGACACCTATGAGAAGGCACGATCTCTGCTCGGGATGTTTCTTCAGTGGATTGATATCAAGACCAATCCTCACGAATTCACCACTGCCGTCGTAGAGCGGCGTTGCTGCATCTTTCTCTTGGAGGAACCGGCCTGCATAACCGCCCTCAAGCGTCGGGAAGAAACGATTCTTCAGGCGCACATTCACCGCAGCCTCAATGCTGTAGGTGTGCCAACCGCTGCGAATCATCTCAAATACAGGATTGAGTATATCCACACGGACGGTCGTTCCTTGATAGACAGCCGTATCGGCAGCTGCAGCAGCTTGCGCCAAGGCTTTCTCCTGCATCTCTGCAGCACGGTCTCTCGGGCTCTTCTGTACCGGTTGAATGGTGTCAGGCAACTGCAGTGTATCCGCCGGCTGCATGCCGAGCGAATCGACAGGTGGCGCACTAACCGTATCCGTTGCCTGCTGAGCAAATGCAGGCAACAAACCCATGCAGAGCAGCATTCCCGACAACACTATCCGTCCAGCAATCTTCAAAACTTCGAATTTTTGATTCTCATATATCAAATCAGCGTCGCCGCTTCGGCTTTAAGGGCATGCAGAGCCGTCTCATTGGCCGTTTCACCGTTCGTATTGTAAGCGGTCAACAGCAGCTTGGCATAGTCAAGCGATGTGCTCTCCGGTGGCAACTGGATAGCCATAGCCGTCACAAACGAAAGCATCTGGCCGCGTGCTGCCATAATCTGTTCCCATATCGGCTCAGAGACATAAATCTGCTGACTCATGTTGTGGTCAAACTCCAAACGGATAGTCTGCAAGAGTCGTTGCTGCAACTGCTGAACAGTCATCTGCGACACATCAAGATCCATCAGCATGTGCTCTGGCTGTGTACGTTCCAGCATCAAAGCCAGACGTTCATATGCGCGCAAACGGATAGGAGAAATCTCTTTCTGAGAAGCCTTACGCAGTTCCCATTCACGCTTCTGCTGCTCATTATTGAACAGTTTGTACATAACTATCCACGTCGCCGCCAAGACAATCAGCGAGGGCAGACAATATTTCAAAACTTCCACAAACATAACACAGAATTTTGTTATTATTCATCCGTGCAACTATCGGGTCACACTAATCCGGCACAAAGATACAAAAAAAAAACGACATTTGCAAGTCATAGACAAAGAAAGTTTCAAAAAACTATACTTTTTTGTCTATGAACAAAAAACAACAGCCGCAGCGGATGCTACGGCTGTTGTGATGGAAGAAGGCGAATGATTACTCTGCCTTTGCCTCTTCGGCAGGCGTCTCAGCAGGCGCTGCAGGTGCGTCCTCAGCCTTAGGTGCGGCTTTCTTGCCGGCACGACGAGTAGATTTCTTCGCAGCTTTCTTTGTCTCCTTAAGCATATTATCGTTGTAATCAACGAGCTCGATGATACACATCTCGGCAGCGTCTCCCTGACGGAAACCTGTACGGAGAATACGTGTATAACCACCGGGACGGTTAGCTATCTTCTCAGCAACGTTCTGGAAGAGCTCGGTGATAACAGCTTTTTGTTTGAGTTCAGAGAACACGAGACGGCGGTTAGCCTGTGTATCCTCTTTAGCGCGTGTGAGCAGCGGCTCAACATAGATGCGCAGGGCCTTAGCTTTAGCCAACGTGGTGTGAATACGCTTGTGCGTAATCAGCGAGCAAGCCATGTTGCTGAGCATAGCGGCTCGGTGGTTAGCTTTGCGGCCAAGGTGATTGAATTTCTTATTATGACGCATAATTTTTACTTTTTAAGATTACTC
>JAFSXJ010000127.1 GCA_017444065.1 Paludibacteraceae bacterium
ATTACACCTGACGGCAAAGCAATTACAGCTACTCCAAGAATAGCAGAAAGCATACTTATTATTCGCCCCATATCAGTTGCGGGGTATATATCACCATAGCCTACTGTAGTCAATGTCGTTGTTGCCCAATAAAGAGCATCAAAGAAATCTTCAAACATTGCTGATTCTTCTACATTGAACATGATCAGTGCTGTTATGATGATATAGAATAGGGCTATCCAGAATACGGTAAACAATATATGACGTTCTTTACGTAGTACCTTAAACAAAATCTGCACATTCTTTGAATAACGAATGAATTTGAACACGCGCAAAATCTTGAACAGACGCGTAATACGGAATAACTTGAATGCCTTGTTTACTACAATGATTGACGGCAAAATTGACAACAAATCTATTATCGCAAAAGTTGTAAACGGATAAGTGAGAAATGCCGCAAGTTTAGGTCGGTTCGGCATTCGCATATCGGCCGTTATCCATCGTAACATGTAATCTATAATGAATATAGATACGGACACCTTGTCGAACCATTCAAACCATATATTTTGCTCACGAAAAGCAAGAGGTATAATACTAAGGATAATAAAAAACAACATCGCCCAATCATATATTTTGCTAATGATTGAGGAGTTTCCTGTTTCCGTCATGTCGTATATTTTACAGCGCCATGAATTCATTTTGCTACTTTTTTTACAATTGACATATATTCATCATGTCCCATGCCGAATACCCCCTGCAGTTCACTTTGATGCAGTTCCTCATAATATTCGAGCACATTATCAGCATATAATTCTTCAAGTTGACGTATTATTATGTTCTCTACACGCTTGAACTTGTAGTTTTTCTGAAAATCACCTTCTTCGACATGAAAGAATATTTTAAGCATTTGAAGATTGGTTAACTCTTCTTGACTAATGGTGTCATCCTCCAAAATAATATCTGCATAATCAAGTATAACGTCAAGTGTTTTGTCCTTGATGTCTGTAATTCGGCGAATTCCATTCTTTGACAAAATTTCATTCAAAGCCAGAGAATTCATCTGCCCCTCCACAATCAGTTGGAGGGCAGCTTTAATAACCTCAGGATACTCCTTGCGTGAAACCAATTCTTTTGCGGTCTCTTGAATTGTTGCTTTCATACCTACAATACATTTATTTATATAAAAAAAGCGGGCTTCAATGTTACTTGTCCCGCATCTCTTGGCTTCGGAAAGTGCCGCATACTGTAGGTCAAGCAACACAGAAGCCACACCGTATATTAGATACAGCACACCCTAAGATGTGTGTACGAATATACAAGCAGGCATTCATTGTTGCATTGCCTTGACAGTATTTAGAGAATTTTCCGAATTCAGAGATGCCAAGAACAAAGCGTCAATAAACGCTGTTATTATGTCTTTTGTCAGTCCCTTTCGGGAAAGACGCTACAAAGTTACAAAAATATTTTGAGTTATGCAAATGAAAATGTTAAAAATGTACGAAATATAAACGGAAATGTTTAAAATTTAACGGAAAGCGTAATAAAGGAGGGAAACTGCCGCAAAAATGCGACAGAAAGGAACAACCGCAGGGCATGCAGAGAAAAAGGAAGATGAGAGCGGATAAGAAATCGACCAGCATGGTCGATGGACGGCGGCTCCAGAGAGCCGTGCCAGAATATTATTCGGGCGCAAGGGACGAAGAAAGGGCGGCGGAATACCGCCGGGAACTGAACATCGCTGCACTTTTCTCGGCGGGACACCGCTGCGCTGACGCGGAGCGCACAGGACAAAGAACAGCCGTCTATCAGATGGCACAATAGACGGAAAAGCAATACTGCCGAAAAATTGCGACAGAAAGGAGATACGCAAAAACTCCCGACTATGCGGTCGGAAGTTTATTTGATTCTATTACTATGTGACTTGAATTATCGAAATATTCATGTCATCCATTTGCCCATAGTAACCTTTTTCAGTCAAGGTTTAGTCAGTCGGTCATCTCCCGGTCATCTCCCGGTCGTCGGTCGGTCATCGGTCGGAAGCATTGTCGAGAAGCTATTCGGGGAACCTTTGCATGGATAGCATCCCTGTGAAACGGACAAAAAAAGCGGCATAAAAATATGCCGCATACAACACCACAGATAGTGGCGACGAAAGATTAATATCAATCAGATGCGCTCCAGCACGGTGCGGACGAGCTCTTTGATGCGGGGCTTGTAGTCGGTGTTAGCGGCTTCGATCTTCCGCTGTGCAATGACGCAGCACACCGTCATCGCGCGGTGACCCATGTGCAGAGCCAGACCGGCGATGCAGGAACCTTCCATCTCGTAGTTCGTGATACGCTGACCCTCGTAGCGGAAAGCGGTGATCTTCTCATTGATGTCGGGTACAGCCAGGTCAACGCGCAGCACGCGGCCCTGCGGACCGTAGAAGCCGTTGGCGGCGATGGTGCAGCCGCGCATCATATCATCTTTGGCGATGCGGTCAACGAGCTCAGGGTTGGCGGAAACGACATAAGGCACAGCGGCTTTCTTGGGGTAGCCGATGAAGTCCACAAAGGCTTTTTCGAAGCCGAGGTCCGCAATCTTGTCGCGGTCCTTGTAGAACGCCAGCACGCCATCGAAGCCGATGGACTTCTGGCTGACGAGGAACGTACCCAGAGGTATGTCCTCCTGCATGCCGCCGCACGTGCCGATGCGCACGATGTCCAGCACACGCTTGTGCTCCTTCTCCTGACGGGTCGCAAAATCGATGTTAGCCAGCGCGTCAATCTCATTCATGACAATGTCGCAGTTGTCGGTACCGATACCCGTGGAGATACAGGATATACGTTTGCCCCGGAACATGCCGGTTATGGTGTGGAACTCGCGGCTCTGGACGTCGCACTCGATGCTGCCCTCGTCAAAGAACGAGGCTACCATATTCACGCGGTCCTGATCGCCGACCAAGATAATCTTGTCAGCAAGGAACTCAGGCTTGAGATGCAGATGGAAGGCAGAACCGTCTGCATTGATAATCAACTGACTGGCAGGAAATGTTTTCATGATTTCAGTATTTTTAATTTTATTTATTCGATATGTCGTGATTTCGAGATGTTGATATCTCGAGAGGCTTATGCTTCGCCGCTTCCGAATGACAACGGGAATGTCGAGCCCGGAACAGGCTTCTGTCCGTTGCTCAGGTTAATCTGCCCGAACTGCTTCTCGTACTTCGCCAGATTGTCCTGCAACGCAAACAGCAGGCGTTTGGTGTTTTCCGGCGTCATGATGATACGGCTCAGCACGTTGGCTTGCTGCATCCCCGGCAGCACGCTGGCAAAATCCACAACAAACTCGTTCTGCGAGTGCGCGATGACGGCGAGGTTGGAGTACGTCCCGGCAGCTTTGTCCGGAGCGATGCTTATGTTCATCTTCTTCTCTTCCATAATGTCATTTACTATTTAATCATTTAGCATTTATTCATTTATTTAGCCATTTGGCCATTGGGTCATTTACCAGCGTTTCTGCTTCGGCCTGAACGGCTCGATGAGCATCATTGTCAGTGTGATTAGCGGCAGCAGTATCTCCCAAACAGGCATGAGCAAAACTGTTCTTGTCACACCCCAGCGACGTGCGGCTGTGTTGAGCAGGATACATTGTCCGAGCCAGCGCAGCAGCATTGCCCCTATGGCGGCGAGCATCGGCCATTGCCCAATGGTTATCGGCCATTGTCCGTTCAGCACAATCAGCGCAATGAGTGATGCGTAAAGCACTCCGCGGGTGAACGGCTCGAATGCCAGTCGTAACTGCGTGGAGAACTTGTACTTGGGTGCCACACTCAGGTGACGGCGTTTCTGACGCAACCAGTCGGACAGACTCGTCTTCGGCACCGACCAAGTCAGGCTGTCCGGCGTGCAGACCACGGCTGTGTTGGAGGCTGTGGCTTCGCGGTTGACGAACAGGTCGTCGTCGCCCGCTTTGTTGTCCATCAGTCCGTAGAACCCGCCGTGTGCGAAGAACAGGTCTTTGCGGTAGGCGAGGTTGCGACCTACGCCCATGTACGGATGGCCTGCCGCAGCCATGCCCAGATACTGCAAACCGTTCAGCAGCGTGTCGAACTGAATCATCCGGTTCAGCAGGGTTGGCTTGACGAAGTACGCTCCGAAACCGAGCACGATATCCGTTTGCCCCTCTCCGTTGCTGGCGAACCCGCTCATCATCTCACTAATCCAATGCGTGGACTGCGGCCGGCAGTCGGCATCGGTGAGCAACAGGTATTCGTATTGCGCGGCCTTGGCGCCAAGGGTGATAGCCAGTTTCTTCGTCGAGGTCACCTTTGCGCCTTCGGGCACGAACGTCACCTTCAGGTTCTGGTACCGTTTCTGCCAGTACTCCAGGAAGGTACGCGTGTTGTCCACGCTGCCGTCGTTGACCACAATCACCTCGTACTCAGGGTAATCCTGCGTGAACAACGCCTGCAGGTAATCGCGTAGGTTCCGCTCCTCGTTCTTGGCGCAGACGATGACACTCACGCCGGGTGCATCCATCTGGTTCGTGCCGTTTCCCCTTCGCGTCCTCCGCACAGCCGCCAGTATGTACCGCAGATAGAAGTACAACTGGTATAGCCATGCCGCAGCGAAGATATATAGCACTATCTGTTCCGCCATCAGTACTCCAGCATCACATTATCCACCCACATCGTGTTGCCCTCCCGTCCGACGAACGGCTCCTGCGAGCCGGCGGCGATATTGATGAGCATGTGCGTAGGCGTCTTCGTGGCGTCCCAGCCTTCCTCGATGAAGTTCACCATCTTGCCCTTGCTGTTCATGGCGTACATGTCGCTCTTGAGTGTCATCTCCGGAATGTAGAACGGCTCGCCTGTTATATCACCGTAGTTAATCTCAATGCGATGGCCGTTCTGCCAAGTGCTGACGGTTTTGTCGAAGAGCTCCATGCCTGTGCCGACACGTACCGAATGGATGTTTCCTTCTTCGTCCTCCCAGCGGTGCATGAGCAGGATGAACGCTTTCGCCCTGTCATGACCGGCGATGGTCTTGGGCTTGCCATTACCTTTGGCGCTGGTCATGGTCTGCTCGGGCGATATACGGCATTTGTAGTCGAAAACCAACGCTTTGGGGCGTTTGGTGAATGGCACGCCGCACTCAATATTCTTGTTCGGGTTGTCGGTGGACTTGATGGGCTCGATGGTCCGTCCGGTGAATAATGTGCCTCCGGCAATCACGGAAACATTGATTATGCCAATGGCCTTGACTGACTGCAGTTCAACATCCAGCCGGCAGCATGTGCCACCGTCCTCGCGTTTCTCCGGTCGCATGGTGCATGCCCCTTTGTCGATGCCGGCAACACGGGCGTAGGCGTTGCTGCTCGACCACGGACTGCCCGAACGCTTGTAATCATAGGCTTTGTTCACGCGGAGCGTGTCAGACTTGCCCAGGCAGTATAACGTGCGGGTCTGCCCGCCGATCATACCGCTTTCCTTGATGAGCCTGACGACCCATTGCTCCATGTCGCCGTATGGCACGGGTTCGAGACACTGGGCTTGGCTCAACGTCGTACATAGTAGCAGGGTAGAGGCGATTGTCAGTATTCGTTTCATTGACGCAGACGTTTGTTAAGGATATTCTTCTTGTCGGAGCGTATGGCATTCGCGATGAGCGCTGCCACCTGCTGTGCGCCGGTTTCGTTCAGGATGTTTCCTTCACGTGCAGTCTTGTTTTCAGCAGCGGGGATAGACGGCTGAACAGGCACGAACGCCTTGGCTGTGCTGTCCATACCGGCTTCGGTCAGCCAGTCGAACGTCAGGTTCTCGACATCGATAATCGGCAAGGCGTCACGCTGGCACATGCGGCGTACAACCTCGGGATAGATACCCATACGATGCACTTGCGTGGTGTCGGCTGTGAAGTAACGTGGGCAAGCCGGTGTGAGCCATATCAGCTTAACGCCTTTCTTCTGCGCAGCCTGCTGGATAGCCAGCAACTGGTTCAGATAGATGTCGGCCATGGTCTTGTCCTCGTCTTTTTCCTCGACAGGGCGCTTGCAGACAAGTGCGACGTCACCTTTGTGCGCGGCACTGAGCAGCGAAGCCGGGTCCGTAGGCAAGAGGGTGGGTGAGGCCTGAACGTCCACCGTCACGGCGTCGTCAAACAGCGGCTGAAGCTGATTGGCGTAACCGACCGCACCGGTCAATTCGTCAGTAACCATCATCGGGTCGTCACCTAACACGAGCACGCGCAATGGCTTGGGCTCAGCCATCAGCGCCAGACTCATCATGAGCGCAGGAAGAATGATAAATAACTTTCTCATTGTATTGCTGTTTTTTTGTTTATCCATACTACACTTTGCCAAATATTATGCCATATTCAGCAATTTGGCTACAAAATTACAAAAAAAAAAGCAAACATGCAAATGTTTGACGATTTTTTTTGCTTTTTGCGTGCGTCTGTGTGCGTTTTTTACGCGAATGTGCAGCAATTAGCATATGACATGGAAAAGAATGCGCAAAAAAAAGAAGGATTGTCTCACGACAACCCAATCTTCATTAACCTTAAATCTAATACCATGAAAAACACGATGCAAAATTACTGCTTTTAGAGCAAATATGCAAATATTTGTGCAAAAAACATGTTTTAGAGCATAAAATACGCAAATTTTGTTATCCAGATATGTCATTCAGACATAATTCCGCTTACTCGTGGTGGTAGGGTTCGCCGCGGAGGATGGTCATGGCGCGGTAGAGTTGCTCGACGAACAAGAGGCGGATCATCTGGTGACTGAACGTCATCTGGCTGAGACTTATCTTCGCGTCTGCGCGCTGATAGACCGCCTGACTGAACCCATACGGCCCGCCGATGACGAACGTCAGTCCGCGTGTGGATGTGTTGAGCCAGGTCTGCAACTGGTCGGCAAACGTCAGGCTGCGGTACTCACGACCATGTTCGTCCAGCAGGACAACGAAACTGCCTTCCACAGCCCGCAGAATGGCTTCACCTTCCTGCTGCTTCTGCTGTGCCTCGGTCAGGCTCTTCGTGTTCTTGAGGTCGGGAATGACCAGAATATCAAAGGGTATGTAGTGCTTGAGGCGCCCGACGTACGTCTCAATCATCTGCGGCAGTTCATTGCCGGTCGTTTTGCCTACTACAAGCAAGGTTGTCTTCATAAGCTGCGTTAGGGATTGACGATGTAATCCGCGCGGAAGGTTATCGATTGTTGCGAAGGCATCTGTACGAAGAACGGCTGTAAGGGCTGTAGAGTGAAATCGTCAATCCCAGGTGTGTAGAGCACGTAAGACGTGCCGTCCCATACCGCAATCGGAGCCGTTACGCCTGCTGCCGCCAACCCGCGGATGTCATAGCCGAAGATGAATGGGTTTCCGATGAAGTTCCAACTGTCATTATACGGAGCAATGGACGGGTTGGTGCGAAGCGGGATAGTGATATCAGCAGGTTTCTGTACGCTTGCCGGCAACTTGAGCGTGAGTAGGGTGGCGTCGTCTGAATATACGATATACGCCTGCGAGCAGTAAACAGTCGGTTTGGTGTATAGTTTCCATCCTGATTTGCCGACGGCGCGCGCCTCGCCGTCATAGGTTGCCCAATACGTATTGTTTCCCAATCCAAAACTGTCTGTTCCCAGTTTCATTTCGCACACCTGCTCGGGGAACATGACAAACGACCATTGTCCGGCTGTGAGAGGAACAGAGACTTCAAGATACTCATCAACAGTCTGCACCTCGCTGATATATGTGCAGGAAATAACTCCATCCGTTTCTGAAATGCCTGTGAGGGGCTTGTCGCTTAATCCGCTCCATGAAGTCACGTTCTTCGTCCCGGGAAACGGGTCTGCTGCCGAACCGATATTCTTCGTGATGCCTGAAGCCGACACGACAGTGTAGCGCACATTGTTGGTTGTACTGTTGACTTGGTTGTTCTCCCATGCCGACTGATCGTAATTGATACGCCAGATAATCAAGCCGTGACCGGGCAGGTAAGCGTCCCAGCCCGATTGCTGCCGGTTCTCAATGTAATAGCAGACGCCGGAAGTTGTAACAGTCTGGTCAGAACCTGAGCTATTGATGTAAAATGCCTGATAGTTACTCGTGCCGTTGGCATAAAGCGTGAGCGATTGAGGCGTGTTGCCTAAGTTGACCGGTGTGCACCATCCGAAGAACGCCTTTTCCCACACAGAGTAGTTGGGCGGGCAATTGCCGTTGTCGCAATATGCCCCGTAGTCCATTATGTCCCACATACCGGGCGTGAGTTCGTTTTGGTAGTTGTTGCCATAATTGACATCATATAAAGCCGGCAGCCCCATAACCGAACTCATTTCGTGGCAGAAAGAGCCTATGGCAGTTCGCCCGTATGTGACGCTTGTGCTGCCGTTGGCCGAACTTTGTCCTTTTGCCGTGAGTTCCGGATAACATGAATAACGGTCGATATAAACGCCGTCGAAGAGCAGTTGCGTGCTACTGATGCCGGCGTCCAGCAGAGTCCAATTGTGCGGCCAAATGGTATTTTCACTGCCTCCATCCGCTTCGCCTTTGCCGGCGTAAAGAATGTGCAAGACATTGACTTTCCCATCGTTGTCCGTATCGTAGATCGAAAAATCAATGGCGTACAAACTGTCGGCTATATGGCACGCTTCAACAACCATCTCGGCGGCACGAACATCTTCGCCGGTATTGGAGTTGTTGGCACCGTAATACGCCATGTCGTGACTCAAAGTAAGCGGGCCGTACACATCAAAATCCGGCTTGAAACTGCCATTCGATTGGTCGGAGAAGTACTGTTTGACAGAGCCGCGTGCGTTGTCGTATAAATACATGTCGCCGTTGAACAGCGAGTCAAATGCAGCTTGAGTATTGGTTGCTTTGAAAGATAAGTCGCTGAAATCCACCAGAAGAATAAGTCCGCGTTGCGGCAAGTTTGGCGTGCCTGCTGCATATTGTGCACGACGTTGATGGGAGCGACGAGCAGGCGCAGCTTGCAGCTGGATGATACTGCTGAAGAGTAGTACGATTAACAGGACTCGGGTTTTCATGTCAGGCGTATTATGGATAAACGAATATGCAAAGGTACGATATTTTTACCAAATTTGCAAATTTCCGGCTGTAGTATTTGCATTTTTCATGCAAAATTTGTAACTTTGCATCAAAATTGGTATAATTTGTATGCTTGCACTTTACGAATGACGACAAACTCAGCGATACAGAATACTACGATTTGTGCCATCGCAACACCATTTGGTGCGGCGGGTATAGCCGTTGTCCGCGTGAGCGGCAGCGAGGCGATAGCGATTGTTGACAAGCTGTTCCGCGGCCGGCACAAGCTCAGCGAAGCAGCCGGTCACAGCGCACATTTCGGCACGATCGTTCGCGGGGAGACGACCTTGGACGAGGTTGTTTGTACGGTGTTCCGTGCACCACACTCGTTCACGGGCGAGAATACGGTAGAGATTGCGTGCCACGGCAGTCTGTTCATCCAGCAGGAGCTTTTGCGCTGGCTGACCGATGCCGGAGCAAGAATGGCTGACCGTGGCGAGTTCACCAAACGCGCTTTCATGAACGGCAGGATGGATTTGGCGCAAGCCGAGGCGGTGGCAGACCTGATTGCCGCACAATCGTCGGCGGAGAAAGATATTGCGCTAAACCAGTTGCGCGGCGGCATATCCGGCAAGATTGCCGAACTGCGCGAACAACTGCTGACGTTCACCTCGCTGCTGGAACTCGAACTGGACTTTGCCGACCATGAAGAGCTGGAGTTTGCCGACCGCACACAACTGCAAGATGTGTTGCATGGCGCGATAGCGATGATTGGCGGACTGATTGATTCGTTTGAGGCGGGCAATGCAATCCGCCAGGGCGTGCACGTCGCCATCGTCGGTGCACCGAATGCCGGCAAATCGACCCTGCTGAACGCCCTGCTCGGCGACGAGCGGGCGATAGTGAGCGATGTACGCGGCACAACACGCGATACGATTGAAGATACATTGACCATAGGCGGCGTGCTGGTGCGGCTGACAGATACCGCAGGTATTCAGCAGACCGGCGATACGATTGAGCAGCTGGGCATCGAGCGCAGCCGTCAGGCTATACGCCGCGCGCACATAGTGATTGAACTGCTGGACATGACAGCTCCGCAACCTGTCGTGCAAGACGGCGAACTGAGCGAACGGCAGGTGCTCCTGCGCGTGTACAATAAGAATGATATCAGCAATCAGCAATCCGCAATCCGCAATCAGGAGTCAGCCATCTGTATCAGCGCCAAGAACAAGGATATAGCCCCATTGACGGAGCGACTGGCAGCAGAGGTGGCGCGTCTGACGCAGCACGGCGACAGCGCGCTGGTCAGCAATATCCGTCATTACGAGGCGTTATGCCGTGCACGCAAGGCACTTGAGCAGGTAGAGCAGGGATTGAAGGACGGGTTGAGCGGCGAACTGATAGCGATGGATCTGCACGACGCATTGGATGCCCTGGGCGAGATTACAGGCCAGGTGTCGTCGCAAGAGGTGCTGAACACCATCTTCAGCCGTTTCTGTATAGGTAAATGATTACAGGAGTTTTTGTCCCGTGACGGAATAGACCGTTCCGTCAGGCAGAAGGATGACGAGTTGCCCGTTATCCAGAATCTTTTTGGGCTCAACGAGCGAATCGTTGCGCAGCATTTCTACTGCGTCAGGTATTGTCTCTGGCATGGGACGGATGTCGCGAAAGTCTTTCCAAACACTCGTGCTCCGGTACGCCTCCATCGAGCCTTCGGGCACGTACAGGATACAATTCAAAGTGTCCACGCCGGAAAAACTGGAGGATGTCACGACCAGCGGACTATCCACGTTGTTGTAAATCTCATTCAGCGTCGAATCTCCGCTGAAGACATTCTTTCCGATGGCGGTCAGCCCTTTGGGCAGAACAATCCGCTTGAGTGCGGTGCAGCTTATGAACGCGCCGTCAAGGATAGCCTTCAGGCTGTCGGGCAGTGTTACGCCGGTCAAGGCAGTGCATTGCTCGAACGTACTGCCGCGCAGTACCTTCACGCTGTCCGGTACGGTGAACGACTTCAGTGACGTGCAACGGTAGAAAGCCATCGGTCCGATGCCCGACAGGTCGGAGGGAAGATTAACCTTGGCAAGGTTGCTGCAAAGAAAAAACGCATCGCTACCTATTGTCTTGACGCTGTGAGGTACGGTGACAGACGTCAATACCGTGCAATAGACAAACGCCTGATCGCCAATGGCGGTTACGTCGTACGTGACACGGTCGTAGGTAACGGATGCGGGAATATCCAGACTGCCGTTCGGCAGTTCGGAGTAGTTGAGTAGTCCCTTTCCCTGATACGTCACCTCGGCCGTCCGATTGTCGGCGTCAAGGTTGTAGTATAACTCACCAATCTTCACACCATCGGCAAAAACTGCCGTGGTGCAAAGAATCAGCAGGGAAAAGAACAGGTTTTTCACTATTATTTTACGCGCTCGCAATAGCTGCCGTCGCGGGTGTCCACGCGGATAATCTCACCCTCGTTGATGAACAGCGGCACGCGGATCTCAGCGCCGGTCTCAAGTTTGGCGGGCTTGAGCGTGTTGGTAGCGGTATCACCACGCAGGCCGGGCTCGGTGTATGCGATGGCCAGTTCGACCTTGGCGGGCAGCTCAGCGAAGAGGATGGTGTCGGTCGATGCGTCGGAAACAACGTCCACAACAAAGCCTTCCTTCAGGTAGTCAACACCCGTGATAAGGTCGTGAGCGATAGGCACTTGCTCGTAGGTCTCGTTGTTCATGAAGATGTAATCCTCACCCTCCTTGTAGAGGAACTGGTACGGACGGCGCTCTACGCGTACATCCTCAAGCTTCTCGCCGATATTGAAGCGGCGCTCCAGTACGCGGCCGTCAACAACGTCTTTGAACTTGACACGCATAATCGTGTTGCCCTTGCCGGGCTTAACATGCAGAAATTCGATTACAAAATACAAACGGCCGTCCATACGGATGCAAACGCCGTTCTTGATGTCTTGTGAGTTAATCATAAAATTGTTATTGTTTATAATGAATAATCGGTTTGTGTCTGGCGTCAGTTATCTTACGCGACTGCAAAGTTACAAAAAAAAACTCACATTTGCAAATTTTTGTAGAAAAAATGCACATTTTGTGCGTTTGGCTTGCAAATGTGCTAAAAAAATTGTATCTTTGTAAGCCAAAATACGAATAATCAAATTTAACACACTATGTTGACATATATTCAATCTGCATTTCAATCGTTGGACTTGATGCAAATCATGGCGGCGACATTCTTCCTGATTGCTATTATTGACCCGTTCGGAAACGTACCGGTGACGATTAACATGGAGAAACAAGGCACGAAGATTAACCCGTGGGTGGTATCTGTCGTTTCGGCGTTGATTCTGCTGGCGTTCCTCATGCTGGGTGAGACGTTGATGAAAATTTTCGGCATCAGGGTCGAGTATTTTGCCGTAGCAGGCGGATTTATTATCTTCCTGATGGCGCTGGAGATGATTCTGGATATCACCATCTTCAAGGCTGACGTTGATGGCGACGGCAATATCGTGCCGTTGGCGTTCCCGATGTATGCCGGCCCCGGTGCGTTCACAGCACTCATCGCCATGACTGCCGAGTATGCCGTCATCAATCTGGTTATGGCTGTGCTGGTGTGCATCGTTATCCTGTTCGCTGTTTTGGCGGGCACGCACTGGCTGATGAAGTACCTCGGCAAGAACACCCTGTATATCATCCGTAAGTTTTTCGGAATCATTGTGCTGGCGATTGCCTGCCAGTTGATGTTCGGTAACTTGGCTATTATCTTCTAAATATGAGAACAAATCTTTCTATTTGCTGTATATCTGCTCTTCTGCTACTCGTCGGATGTAATCGCACTCCTCAGTTCGAGGTGCGTGGTCATGTGTCCGGCGCCGAAGGCGAAGTGCTGTATCTGGAGCACACGGGGCTGGTGAGCACCGAGGTGGAGGACTCCTGTCAGCTGAAGGCTGACGGCGCGTTTGTGCTGCAAGGCAAGGCGCCAGAGTATCCGGATTTTTACCGCTTGCGTATTGGTCAGAAGTTCGCTGTGCTTGTCGTGGATTCGATTGAGACCATCCGCATGTCAACCACACGCGACAGCCTGCCGCTGACCGAGGCCTTCGACGGTTCGGAGCAGAGCGTCACGGTTGCTCAACTCCGCAAGTCACTTCGCGAGAAACCGTTGGACGAACATCGGCAGTTCGCACAGGAGGTAATCATGCAGGATCCCCGTTCGATGGCGGCATATTATGCCGTGTTTCAGAGCAAGCAGGGAGTGCCGGTGTTTGACATGTACGACTCGCAGCAGCGCCGGTTCTACCAGGCGGTGGCTACATCGATGAATGTCTGGATGCCCGAATATGTGCGCACAAAGACCATGTACAGCCAGGTTGTAGGGGCGATGAACGCGGAGCGTAAGGCGATAAACGAACTGCTGATGCGGCAGTATATCGATGAGAGTGAATCATCGTTCCTCGATATCGCTCAGCCGAACATCTACGGCGACACTTGCCGGCTGAGCGAACATCTGGGCAAGGTCATCCTGCTGGAGTTCTCGACATCCCAGATGGAGAAAGGTAACGCGTACGTGCTCGCGTTGCGCGAACTGGACAACAAGTACAACCGCCGCGGACTGGATATCTATTCCGTCAGCGTCGATCCGGTCAAACTGTATTGGGAGGACTGGGTGCGTAACCTGCCTTGGACATGCGTGCGTACCGAGACGACCGAGTCGCTCGTGACATACAACGTCGGTTCCGTGCCGACCATGTTCCTGCTGGACAGGAAAGGTCAGGTGCAAGGCCGTTACGATGATTTCGAGCAACTGGAGAAAGACCTTAAAAAACTGCTATAAATCTTTAAATCTAATATGGAACTGAAAGGAAAGACCATAGCCTTGGCAAGCGATCATGCCGGCTATAACCTGAAGCAAGATGTGCGTGCGTGGCTCGAAAGCCAAGGGGCGCAAGTAAAGGACTACGGCTGCTACTCGACCGAGAGCTGCGACTATCCTGATTATGCCCATCCGCTGGCAGAGGCGATCGACAAAGGCGAGTTCGAGCGTGGCATCGTTATCTGCTCGACCGGCAACGGCATCTGCATGACTGCCAACAAGCATCAGGGCGTTCGTGCCGCACTGTGCTGGGATACGCCGCTCGTGGTGTTGGCGCGCCAGCATAACAATGCCAATGTGCTCGGCATGCCGGTAAATTTCGTTACCAAGGAGAAAGCTCTGGAGATGGTTGAGACTTTCTTTGCAACCGACTTTGAGGGCGGACGTCATGAGCGCCGCGTGAATAAGATAGCGTGTAAGTAATCCTGTCCTGCGCTAAGAAAAACGTTACCGGTCGCCAAGATGAACGTATATAGGTATTGTACGCGCGCGTGGAACAGCCTTCGTTGCCGGGGCAGTTATGCTCTCGGCATATGTGGCATCCACATTGTCCGTCACATGCCAACGTTTGTCTCGGTTGAACCGGCTAATTTCTGCCAACTCTCTTGCCCCGAATGCCCTGTGGGCATGAGGCGGTCAAAGTCGGACTCAATGACGGGCAGAGTAGAGCCAATCCTAGGGTTTACTCCAGTCAATCAAGGTTTGCTGACGGTGGACAACTTTCGGCGTATAGTAGCCCAAATCGCTCCATACGCCCATACCGTCCAGCTATTCTGGCAAGGCGAGCCGCTACTCAACGACGCGCTGCCCGAGATGATTCACATCGCTCGCGAAGCCGGCTTGTATACGATTGTTTCTACCAACGCCCAGCGCCTGGATCAATCAATGGCGGAAGCCATAGTCCGGGCCGGACTGAACCGCATCATCGTCAGTATGGACGGTTGGACGCAGCAGACCTATGAGCAGTACCGCCAAGGCGGCGATGTGGAGAAAGTCAAAGCGGCTGTACGTTGCTTGCGCAAAGCGAAGAACCAATCAGGTTCATGCGTAACAATCGAACTGCAATGTCTCTACCTGAAAACCAACGAAGCGGAGTGGGGTGTCTTTCGTAAGGAATATAAATCCTTAGGCGCCGACCGCCTGACGATGAAGACCGCCCAACTATACGACTACAAGCACGATTCGCCACTTATGCCGGCTGACACCCGTTATGCACGCTATCGGTACGACGCCAAGCTTGGCGAGTTCGTCCCAAAGCGCAAGTTCCGCAACCGTTGTTTCCGCCTTTGGAGCGGATGCGTGATTGATGTACAGGGTAATATTCTGCCCTGTTGCTACGACAAAAACAAGCAATATGTCTTCGGTAATATACTCCATCAGCCCTTGCGCGATATTTGGCACAGTGAAGCAGCGGAACGCTTCCGGCGGCATGTGCTGCGCGAACGCAAACAGATTCCGATCTGTACCAATTGTGACGAATGATAACTAACCCTTAATCCGCGAACGAAATGAAACGACTTCTGATTCCTTTTCTCGGCGTACTGCTGACTGCGTCATTGTCGTCGCAG
>JAFSXJ010000013.1 GCA_017444065.1 Paludibacteraceae bacterium
ATCTGGAAGGTAACATCTATGCGTTTGATAGCACAACAATTGACCTTTGTCTATCGCTCTTTGAATGGGCACATTTCAGAAGAAAGAAAGGTGGCATCAAGGTGCATACATTGTTTGATGTGGAGGCTGGTGTGCCGACATCATTGCTGCTCTCCACAGTGCCTGTGGATAACACATTCATGGGAGCAATAGCCGAGAACTACGTGGCGTGGCTCAAGCTTTGGCTGCGAGGCAGATTCCGCTATATTATTGGCGGAACAGTAATACAGCCGAACTGGATTTCCTATGGCAACAGGACGCCAGAATTATTCCTGTTGAAGTAAAGAAAGGTATGCATACGCGCGCAAAAAGCATGAATCAGTTCCGTTTGACATACCATCCGGAGATTGCAATCAAAATCTCTCAAAAGAATTTCGGATTGGAAGAAGGAATTCGCTCAATTCCTTTCTACGCAGTCTTTTGTATGTAATTACTCCGCAGAAATCAACTCAATCTTCGTCAGCGTGAAGCCTACGCCGCTAAGGACGAAGCCGCGTGTCTTGACCTCGTCGAGGGCGGTGTCGTCGAACATGTAAACGACATCCGTGCCGTCCAGCGGATACCAGACAGGTTCGGGTGCGCCGGTCAACTCGCCCCAGGTCTTGGCGTTGCGCAGGGAGAGCTGCGGCGAGATGCCTGCTGCTTTGGCGGTCGGGTCAATCTTGTAGGAGATGATCAGCACGTCATTGGCAGTACACTCCTGAAACGGTGCAGCGTTGATCTTCAGGTTGCCGCTCCAGTCGTTGGGGAACGCCCGTTCGCCGTGGAAGATCTCGCCGGGCTGCAGCACGTACTCACGCGGAGCACGCTGCGCAGCAGAATAGTCTTCGCTCACCTCGCCCACGAACTGCACGATACCTATGCCCGTGAGCATGTACCCCTTGCCACCGACGCGCATGGCGACGTTGCCGCCTGTACCGGCGAGGGCAAGCTTGAGCAGGGGAGCCTTTTCGTTGATGTACCACGTGTAGTTGTCGCCGCCGACGGGTACGCCATCCACCGACGGGTCAATAGCGTTCCATGTGAAGTCCATCAGTTTGGCACTCGCGCCGTCTTTCACCTTGCTGATATGCAGCCTGAGACCGTCACCTTCGCGCAACGTGGCGAAGCATTGCCCGGGAATCTCGGCATTGGCACTCCAGTCATCTTTCATCACAACCGCCGGTCCGTTCCAGACCATCGTCTCACGGTAGTCCTCGGCGCTACTGAGCGTGACCTGCAGGATGCGGTAGTCATGTCCGCCGATGGCTATGCCGTGCTCGCGGGCAATGGCGATGATATCCTCGGTGAGCGTCATACGGAACGGTCCGCTGATGCCGAAGTAGCCGTACTCGGGTGCCACGCCCTGCCATGTCTTCGGGTGCTGGAACGCTCCTTGCGCCGTCCGCTTGGCGTTGTCGTTATACACGGTGAGGATGTCGCCTGCCTTGGTATCTGCAAAGTGCCGCGCCTCCAGCACGATATTGTCCTTCCACGCCTTGCCTATCGTCTTCGGCCCGATGAGGATGGTGCGCTCAATGGCGTGAGCGGGAACAAGGAACAGGGAGCAGAGAACAAGAACGGATATGTAGCGGAGATGTGTCATGGCTTTCAGTTTTGTATTCGAGTGCAAAATTACAAAAAATGTGCCACTTTTGCTGACACAATTTTAGCAAATGCTATACCATCCGGCATAATTATAGATCTTTCTGTTCCATGAATATGTCTAATTGGTTTGTCATGGTTTCAGGCAGCCTATGGGCACGACGTATATACCGTCTTCACGGCGATATGCATATTGCCCTCCAGTCAGAATCATAAGGAACGTAGGGGCCTGCATTCTCTGCAGGTCTATGTCATGGGCTAAAGCCAGCAGGTTTTTAGCTGCAGCTTCCTCTTCAACCATTCCCAATTTCACCTCCACAGCTGCCCAACGCTTATCATGCAAGGCAACCACCAAATCACATTCCAATCCGTTTTTGTCATGATAATGGAATATCTCGCCATCATTTGCCTGTGCATATACTCGCAGGTCGCGAGCACACAAATCTTCGAACAGGAAGCCAAACGTATTGAAATCTTTTAGTAGTCCTACGGGGCTGACACGCATTAACGCGGCAGCGATACTGGGATCTACAAAATGCCGTTTGGCAGATGTTCTGATTGCCGTCCTGGAGCGCAATGCCGGTGACCATGCCAGAACATCATCCACCATAAATATCCGCCGGAGTGCTGACATATATGCTGCAAACGTATTGGCTGCGATGGTTTGGTCAGTTGCGCGAACATCCGCCATGATTGTTTCATTGGAAGCCATGGTGGAGATGTTCCGCGCGTATGACTCCAATAGCCGTCTTACCCGCAGAGGATTTTTCTCAACTCCATCTACACGGTGAATATCAAAGTTTATGACTTCCTCTACATAGTTTCGCGCTGTCCGCAGTGCCACCCGCTCAGAAAGACTTATGCTTGCCGGCCATCCGCCCCGGCAAATGGCATACGCGAGACGTTCAATACTCAAGTCAGATGTTTCTGCGATATCCGGCTGCTCGTCGAACAACGAGCGCAGGCTCACCTTGCCGTTTGACTCTTCGGACTCCCATAGCGACATCGGACGCATCCGTAACGGAGCTATACGCCCTACACCCGTATGCAGTCGTCGTTCGTCATCCGGAGCACCCTCATCCTCTCTCGGAACGGCTGAACCTGTCAAAATAAACTGCCCTGTCTCCCCACGCATGTCAACAGCAAAACGCACAGCATCCCACAGGACAGGAGCCTCTTCCCACTCGTCAATCAACCGGGGAACAGCGCCATCCAGCAGCAGGGAAGGTTTGGAGGCTGCAATCTGTTTGTAGCGCTTGGAATTGTCCCTATCCTGCATAAACAAGGCACTTTGCGCAGCTTTACGTGCCGTATAAGTCTTACCGCACCATTTTGCGCCCTCTATCAGCACCGCACCTGATGCCTCTAATTGCTCTTGTAATTCTATGTCACAAATGCGCGATTTGTAGTTTTTTACTTCCATAGTACAAATGTTTTTCTGGTTTGCGTTGCAAAGATACAAAAAATAAATGAATTATGCAAATTTTCCACAAAGAAAATGATGTTTAACTGATAAAAATGTCAATGTTTTTTAAGTTTTATTGACAATTTTGGCATGATTTTACTGACAATTTTGGAGCAGAATGACTGACAACTTTGGCCATATTAAAGGGAATTACCCTTGATGTTGCTTCGAAAACGGCCGCATAATGACCGCTGAACGAAGCGACAATGGCTCGACTTCGCCGTGGGAGAGACAATTTCCTTGGCCAAGAAGTTCATTTCTCAACTTGCGGAATGAAATATCTACAAATCGCTGAATGGATTTTCCGTAAATTACTGAATTTTTTTGCAAAAATATTTGCATATGTCATTTATTTTTACTATCTTTGCAACGGAATTTAATAGAGCTATTTTATGGTTGATAAAAAGGACTACATAAAACGCATTGCGGATGATTTGTTGGCGTTGCAGTTAGAAGCTGCCGGAGTGGTGGTAGTAGAAGGCGCCAAATGGTGTGGTAAATCGACTACTGCCGAACGACAGGCAGCCAGTATGATACGCATGGATGATCCTAAGCGCAAGAAAGAGTATTTACAATTGGCACAAACAGATGTGGAAGAGTTGCTGGTCGGTGATACCCCACGTCTGATTGATGAGTGGCAAAAGACGCCGCAAGTATGGGATGCTTGTCGCTACATAGTGGATTCACGCAGCGAGGACGGACAGTTCATCCTTACCGGTAGCGCCGAGCCAGTCGATTCGTCTCAATTGTCACACACCGGCACAGGGCGCGTAGGATGGGTGAAGATGCGTCCGATGACGCTTTGGGAGTCGGGGGAATCAAGCGGTAAGATATCTATTGCCCAACTATTTGAAGACGGGTTCAAGGCATCGGCAGCAAAGGAGTTCACTCTGCGTGAGATATGCTACCTTATATGCCGGGGCGGTTGGCCTAAAGCCATCGGCAAAACCGAACGAGTAGCTTTGCGTCAGGCTTATAACTATGTAGATGCTGTTGCCAAGCGCGAGATCATTGAAGTTGATGAAGTGAACCGCAGCGAATCCAACACGCGCCGTCTGCTGCGCAGTTATGCGCGGCATCAAGGGACACAAGCCAGCAAAGGCACTATCGCAGCAGATATGCTAAGTTCTGATGGACAAGGCATGGATGATAACACCATAGCATCCTATCTAAAGGCCCTAAAGAAGATTTTCGTAATAGAGGATATGGAAGCATGGAATCCTAATCTCCGCAGTAAAGCCGCAATCCGCACTTCTGACACGCGATATTTTGTGGACCCAAGTATTGCAACGGCTGCACTCGGCATCGGACCAGCAGATTTGATGAAAGACCTTAATACATTAGGTTTGTTATTTGAGACGCTTGTGGTACGGGATTTGCGTGTGTATGCCGAAGCCAATGACGGACAGGTATTCCATTATCGTGACAGCAATGGTCTGGAGTGCGACAGCGTCATTCATTTGCGGAACGGGCACTATGGTCTGGTTGAGATTAAATTAGGAGGTGAGATGCTTATTGAAGAGGGGGCTGCTAATCTGAATTCTCTTGCTGATAAAATTGATACATCCAAAATGTATGCACCATCTTTCAAGATGATTATTACAGCGGTAGGGCAATATGCATATTGTCGCGAAGATGGAGTATGTGTTGTCCCCATTGGATGCTTACGCCCATAGCGTCATAATTTTCGTAAAAACCAATACACTTATCCTACGGTGACGTCCACGAT
Source organism: Paludibacteraceae bacterium (assembly GCA_017444065.1). Lineage (GTDB taxonomy): Bacteria > Bacteroidota > Bacteroidia > Bacteroidales > Paludibacteraceae > Colicola. The sequence goes on from JAFSXJ010000013.1 coordinate 4,818, forward strand.
GATCCCGAAATGGTCGCGAATAATGACTCGATGTTGCTTCGAAAACGGACGCACAATGACCGCAGGACGGACCGACTACGGCTCGACTATTGACAACTATTCTGCATTTAACGATTTCGCCTATGTGCTGAAACTGATCTTGAATCGTCCTTGGGTTTATGTTATGCTTATGTTATGCTTATGTTATGCTGTTAAACCTTTCCTTTTCCGAGGTGGTCAACAATTACCAAAATTATCAACAATTCAAGGTCGTCATGAATTGAGTAAACCCTAGGATAACTCCTTGTTCCGTCGTCGTCAATTCATGCTTTATTTCACCTCTTGCCCCTGGAGAGGGTAGGTATTGCCGTAACGGAGGATGAGGAACTGGCGATGAAGTGGCTATTTGAAGGTCGTTATGCGTTCGGCGATGCGACGGACGGTGGAGCAGCGATCATAGTCGGCAATGTCGCACGGGAAGTTCTGTGGGGCTTGGAAGATGAGCAGACTGGTGCATTGCGGATTATTCTCATAGAAAAGTGATTGTCTTCCCTGCAACAGTGAGGGCGAAAAGGATGTTTGGAATTATCATAAATGGGCAGGAGTATAAGTTCGTTGTTTGTAGTTGGTGCTTCTTACTTTTCCGGTGGTTTGGGAGATGTTGCCGTTGTAGTCGTAGGTCAGGTATAAGCCGCCGACTCGGTTGACGCGACCGAAGGAGTCATACGAGATATAAATATCCCCAATGCAGGTCACTTGTCCGTAGTAGTTGTAGGAGATATAGGTGCTGCCTACACAGGTCACACGGCCTTCATAATCGCGGCTGATGTGGTCGCCCTCGAACATTGAATAGGCGAACTCGCCACTTGGCGCATACACCACGAACTCCCGTCCTTGTCGGTCATTGAAACGGATGCCCATGCTCTGAGCAAAGCATCCGATGCTTATGAGGCATAATAGTGCAATAGATAAAAACTTTTTCATAATCTTTAACACTGGTCCGTGTCGTGCGCAACTATTAAATTTATATTGCAGAGTTTTTCCGTCCTTTCTATATATAAATGCGCAAAAAGAGCCAAAAGTAACCTCTTGGCTCGATTTTTCTGGAAAAAAAATTGAAGACCTCATTCTTTGTCCCCATTACAGCAAAAATGAATTTTAGCGACGGCGAATTTGTGTTTTTGCCGTAGGAAAAATTCAAAATCAAGGTAAAGGGCCACTGCTCCGAGTAGCTTCAATAAGATTCCAGAAAAGTCCGAAGTAAAAAAGTTGGCAGACGATGAACCCTCTTGAAATTAAATATATACTTGTCAAATTGTAAAGAAATCAACAAAAAACGCATGTCATTTCACTTAAAAGTGTAATATTTCATTTTTTTTATTATCTTTGTACTCAAATTCAAGAATTATGGAAAGAACTGCTAAAATTGTATCTGTTGCTCAATCGGACAACGTCGGCCTCTACTAGATTAGTTTTAATGGCGGCGAAACCGAATATCAAAAATTCAGAGCCAAATTCAAAGAAAACGCCAAGCTCAACAAAGACTATCAGGAAATCCTATTCGCTATAGACCGAATCATTGCAAATGGCGCTTTTGAACGACACTTTAGACGCGAAGGTAAATCCAAAGACAGAGTTGCAGCATTATCTGTTTATTCCAAGACATTAAGACTATACTGTTTGCGAATATCAGATCATATCCTAATTGCTGGTAATGGCGGAAACAAAACAACCCGCACCTACGAAGAAGACAAAGAACTCAATGGTTACGTTATAGATCTGCAGAAGTTTGACGAGCTCCTGAAAGAAGCACAACAAAACGGCTCTATAACTATAGAGAAGAATGTAATAATCGGTATTGAAGAAACATCCTTTACATTATGACAACTTTCTACGACAAAGAATTGGAACAAGAGTTGAATGCCATACCGGCAGCAACACGCGAGTCCTATATGCTTGCCGATAAAATAGCAAGCAGGATTGAGTATGTCATGAAGGAAAAGAATGTGAGCAAAAAGCAACTCGCTGAAAAGACTCACAAGAGGCCATCAGAGATAACCAAATGGTTAGCCGGCGGTCATAACTTCACATGCAAGACCATTGGACTTATCCAGCAAGCATTAGGCGCTCCGCTGATAGAGGTGGCACACTGATAAATTAGCAACGACTCGCAAAACGCGAGTCGTTGTTGTTAGTTTATGCCCATTTGATTATAGATGAGCATCTGCATGTCTGCTATAGTTTATTGAACAGATTGGTGATTTTCTCTTTTTGATATTTGGCGATGAGGTCTTTGTAGTCCTGGCGGGAGCGGCATGTATCTCGTCCTGTTACGCAGCCAATCACGAGTCGTTCGCATTAGTTCTTACCGATACATTTCCGAACTCTCATCCTAACATTAGTTCATGCATTCCAAATGGAAACGGATTTGTTTCTGGCATTTAGGGCAGAAAGTAAGCACACCTTCTCTGCCGCACAAGTTCTCCCATGTCTCTGACGATGTTGAAACAAAAACCTCGACGAGCGAAGTTCCGCATGTGGGACATGTCTCGGAGATTATCCTTCGTCTGTTGGTGCTGCAGCCGCATTGCGCAACATCGTTCCATTTCCAAGCAGGAAATCCGGAAAGATCTCTTTCTTGTTTAAGCAAATAGCTCTCAACATGAAGGCTCTTCCATTCTTCCAGGCTCATGATCTTCCGGCGACTCTTGATTTTCATGAGCTCATCATAGAAGTATTCGCCTTCATAATTGACGACATCAATACCTGCCTGAACAAAGCCCTCAAAACTGCGCTCCTTTAGATATGTTCTGATCTTCGATTCCATATCAAAGCGGTAGCATTCATTATTCTCGTCGTAATGAAACACTTTACCCCATATGTGGTATTTACCTATATTAGAATGATATGTCACCCGCAAATCCAGATGAAATAAGGTGTCATTGAACACATAGTAATAATCCCCGAAAACACTGCTTTTGCTTTGAATGCTCCGCTTAAAGGTATTCAGTGGGATTTCGTTCGTCTTGCTTAAAAGTTCTTGTTGTTCTGTCTTCATAAATGTAGATTTTTGTTGGGTTATATACTAATGACATTTATGAGCACAAAAGTAACCACTTGCACCATGTTTTTTATGGTAAGTCCTCCTATCCCTTCACCATTGCGATCAGTTCCTCAAGGGTATAGGCGTAGCGGATGGTGTAGCCATTGCGGATGAAGGCGGCATATAGGGGATTAGGTCGGGTGTCGCGAGGCTGTTCTTCCGGCGTGGGACGGAACTCGATGAGCTGACGATTAGGCATGTCGTGATACAGCATGGGATAATTGATGTCCCATACTCGTCCGCATTGAGGACATCTCCATTGGAACAACTCGCCCGAAATGATCTTCTCTTTCAACTCAGGCGAGAGAGACGTATTAACACTCTCCCAAACAGTAAATTCCCCACGCGCTCCGCATTGCGGGCATTGGATGGTATGATTTCTCTGACTGGACATAATAATGATAGCAGTTTACTTGTGAAAGGTTATATCGTATTACCACCATTTGCCGCCAAGCCACATCCAGACGAAGAAGAGGATGCCACCGATGAGCGGGCCGATAGATTTTTGCGGTACGCCTATCAGATGGAATACGAGCACCAACAGCACACCTATCTCTATCATAGCAAGGATTCTCTTGGGCTTGGAATCAATCTTCATGTACTGTCGTTTTTTATGCAGGTATCCACTTATCCAGTTGAGCCTCAGCGCGGCGGTACATGTCGGGAGTAATGTACTTGCGCATGCGGTCATATACTATTTCGATGGAAAGGATCTCATCCGCCCAACCAAGAATAGGATTCTTGCGAGCAGAGATCAAGTCAACCGGTAGAATCAAATATGCCAGAGCAGCATAGATGATAGCCTTATCTTTTGCTGCCGTCTTGTCATCTTTCAGGACATAGTATAGCAACAGCGGCGTTCGAGCCATTGAACGCCCTACACGTCTGGCGAAACCACCAAGATTATTCCATAACAGATTCAGATTCATTTTATTTGAACGCTTTGGTTAATTCGCTGATTACTATCTTGCCAACCTTGCGTTCAAGTCCTTGTTTGGACGTTGGAATACCCGTTGCCTTTGCAAACTGTTGCTTTGCCTTTGTTACACCTAAAGCTCTCTTCCATGAGAATGTTAGACCTGGGATTTTCATCGTATATATTTTTGGAAAAAAATTATTTACAACGCGAAGCCTATACCAACTACTAAATTGGATAAAGCATCCATAACCTCGAGATATTCTTTTGTTACTAAAGTATTATATCCTGCTGTAATGGTAAAGCCCTTTCCAGATTTACCATGAATATTTGCAATAATACCACCTTCGACATTTGCCCCGCTAACTTTCGGCGAATATTTAAACTTCGAGCCATCGCTTTCAAATGTACCATATCCAGCTCCAGCATATAAATATAATTCCTGACATAAACGGAACATTAAACCTCCGTTGACAGACCAACTATTCACTCCGAAAGTGTTTTCAGAAGCCGCAGGCTGCATGTTGCCAGAAAACAACGGCATACCTATATTGTATCTGCCAGATATGTATCCTCCTGCTATCCCACATATGCCCAACATAAGTCCAGCATCTGCTTTCGGTGAGTATTGGAACGAGAGGAATGTCCATGGTTTCTTTTTGTATAAATTTGGAGCATTTACTTCTGTCGTTTGTACCTGTTCGACATGAACATTTTTAGAACGTGACCAGTATCCGGGACGGGTAAACACCACCTTATAATCTCCAAGCAAACTATTCGTTGTTTCACTGTATATGGTACGTTTCTCCATGTTATTCTTTTTTCGCGGCTTCAAGTAATCATATCCAGCATTAAATGTTTGATTTGACTTGGCATAGGATTCTCTAAGGCATCCTAAGATTTCCTTCTTGAAAGTTGCACCTGAACTGGGAACATTGATTTCATGCTCTTCTTCAATTTCGCCATGTTTTACTTTTACACGATGATTCCCAATGGATACAGATGCAACATACTTGTGCTTCCCTGCAGATATCCCGTCAACGTATATATCGGACAACTCATCTGTTTCAATAGTAAGGAAAGCAGATGATTGACTTAATACTATGGCGCGTTTTATTGTATCGTCTCGATTAAGATTTATAATCTCATTGTATGTTCCAAATCCATTTTTTTCGACCGAAATAGAATATTGATTGACTTCTAACAACTTATCATATGTACTTCCTCCATAAAAAGGCTCATTGTTGATTTTCAACACGGCTCCTTGAGGACCATAGTTTATTATTAGTCGACCATAATACTTGACATCTTTACCGGAAATGACCATTTTATAGCAACATTTCCGCTTAACTTTTTTTATGCCATAATCAGCAAATTTAATTGTTATAGGCAAATATGTACCATCTTTTTTGCGAATCTCCAGAAAACGTGCGCCTTCTGCCATAAAGAAGACATACTGCCCTTGATTGTATTGTTGCTCTCCTATAATATAGTCTGACACAAATACCAAATCATTCAAAGTACATTGAACTTTTATAATGGCCGTTTCTACACCATTTGCGTCTTTGGGATTATTAACATCAGATCCACTTGCATCGTTCAAGGCTTCATAAAAGTCTTGTTCGATAACAAACTCTTCTGCATGCAAACGCATAGCAAACGATGCAATAATCAATAAAAATATTATTATCCTTTTCATCGCAATATATTATTTATTTCGTATTTAAGTCAAAGAATGAGGGATCAAAGATTTCATCTTCATCCAGTGTTTGAGTTCGACTATCATCTAAATACTTTGGTTGCCATGTGCGCACCCTGATTTTGGGCTCATTTTCATTTGTGAAGTCCCATAGCATGAATACATAGCCTACATCTGAATATGTGGATGAGCTCCAATGTTGTGTTACAAGAACACCATATACATTGGGATATTTTTGTGCGTTTACATGCCGATAAATCTTCACGTCATCGAACTTTACATTGATGTAATTATTCTTTTTAAATACTATGCTAAGTCTATTCACATATTCCGTCTTAGTTTCTTTGCGATATACAACTAAATCGCTATTGGGATTAACTTCCGAGCCTGGGACGCGGCGTATAACTTTGCCTGTGATAATCAATGCATCATCGCTAAAGATGTCATTAATGAACGGTAAATCTTTCTTATTGTAAGCTGTCCGATATTGCTCAACAAAATCAAGGATCTGCAATCTTCTCGTAAGATCGTTGAGTTCTGCACCTTTTTTCAAGACATCTGCTCCCACATGGGCATCATCAGCCATAACAAAATAACGAATTCTACCATCGGATGTAAAGTTGATTATACCTTCTTTTATAGATGCTTGTTCGTCTATCGTTGTTCCATCTGTCGGTATTACTCGGATAACTATGTTTCGAATCTGATATCCCGTTTGAGTTTTTATACCCGCCGTAGATATTTGTTCTGCATCACATGAGAAATGAAGATTCTCCCAAAGCATATTGATATCATCTCCAAAATCACTTTCGCAAGATATTCCAGATAGAATGAGCGAACGATTTGCAAGGCAAGCCGAATTAACTTCTGTGAGTAGTTTAGATGCGTTTTGCTCCATTGTAGAAGCAATACTCGGCGAGGAAACACCCGATGTGATTTTTACATCAACCGCTTGGCTTGTACAAAAAACACTTAGAGCGATTACTATTAAAATAAATTTTTTCATTGTATATGAGTTTGATAATTTACTAATAAAGAGTATGTTTTGTGTCGTAGAACAAATCTGTAACATTAGACATCCTAACATAGGAATGTAACGAACATCTAACCACATCCTTCTTTCCTAAAAGCGTTTTTATAGGAAACTCTACAAAGAGCACATGTATATATCCTAACGATTCATTTACCCATATATACGATCCGTTAATTGTTTCTGTATTGAAGTTCTCAACTCCCCAATATGGAATACAACCATCATTATATGCAATATTCTGCCATGCATTCAGCGAGATTGTATCAGCTATGACATTGTACCCATACCGATGATGCTCCATACGCACAACTATTGTACTATCACTCCCAGCAATCATTATGTTTTGTAGTGTCTGTTTTGGAAAAACATATGGCGAAGAAAGAATACGTAGATTTTGGTTCTTATGCAAATAGATTGTATTGGTAAGTTGGTCTGATAGGTAACAAGTTCCTTGCGCCATCATAAATGGAGCTAAAGGGATTGATTTTAGTCGAGTAGTATCAATAACTAAAGCAGGCTTTTCGTTTCGCAAATGCTGAGCAAACAACTCGTGATCCAACTCTATCTTATCTTTTCCTCTTATCAACTGCACATCTTTTGGGAACATGAATCGAGCCTTAACAACTTCATTCGATATCACAGCAAAACAATATCCTTTGTCAGATTCAGTTAGGGATGTAGAAACTGTTGAGTCTAGAAAGTTTTGACCTATTATATCTCCAAATGTTCCTTCACTAAACCACACCCCATCATCCTGCATCTTTTGCACGTTCGGTATTTCATGTGAAGATGGGAGCACTAATTCCAACATGTATCGTTCAATAAATGTTTCGATTTGTTTAGGATAGAGCGACAGCGAATCCGGGAAAATTGCACATCCTATATGTGTAATTACATGATCTGAATCAATATTTACCCGCACCTGGCATTTTTGATACGTCAGGAACAAGCATGTATCAGCAAATGTTGAATCGCAGATTTCTGCAAGGCGCAAGGCAGAACCCATCTGCTGAAGACGAGAAGATTCATACACTTGGCAATACCCAACAACCGAGTATATACATAATAATATTATGAACCACTTTTTCATTCAGAAGAACCATGAAGAAATTCTTTTAATTTTACATCTTTAGAGAACCAATACGCATTTTCAGGCTTTCCGTTCACAAAACGCCCTTTTATATAGTCCCCCTTTTCTGTTATCTTGCCCGGCCAACCAGTAATTTCTACTGATTTATTATATGTTAATATTCCTTCACCATTTATACTATTAGGGCTCATACCATTTTTACTTTCCCATGTTCCGTAACTAAGTTTGAGCTGCTTGGGATTAGTTTTAGTTTTTGGCTTGTCCTTAACTATAGGAGGAGTAACAGGAGTAGAAGTCCTATCCTGCTTTGGCTTTTCTGTGGTAGTTGTAATGGTCGGCTGCGGATTTGGTGCTGTGTTTTGAGGTTGGCGTTGTATCAAGAACACAACTAGTATACCTATGAGCAGTCCGATGCAGGCCGCAATTAACAAGAAAATGATCAACTTCTTTTTTTCGTTTTGCAAACGGATCTGTTCTTCAGCCCTTAAACGCGCCTCTTCAGCTTCTTTAGCAACTCTTTCTGCTTCTTTAGCTCGTTGCTCTGCAGCTTTTGCACGTTCTTCAGCATCCTTAACTATATCTTGCGAGTCCTTTTCACCACTGCCCTGCGAAATGTTTGGTTGTTGAGAAGACGCGAATACTTGTCGAGCGGATGACAGCGCCGGATATGTATGAAGCCATCCTAAACCATAAGCCAAACAAGAGAACGCATACAATGCTGCTTCTTCTTGCAGTTTATTCTTTCGAGCAAAAGACCGCGCGAGCAATTCTGCTTCGGCATTCCATTTACCTATATCAAGCAATTTGCGTGTATAGCCATCTTGGACAACGTTCTTTAGAATCTTCTTGTAAGGGCGCGCTTCAACATCAGCAAACCCACCTTCATCGTCAATACAATTGACAAAAATGTTGGAGCAGATGATATCTGTTCCACGATTCTTAATTATTTTTTTTATAATAACGTGCATCCTTTTAACGCTTGAATGATTGCATGTATGCTATCACGGCTTGTAATCCCTGACGTTCGTACATATTTTTCATTTTGCGGAATCCATCGCCATAAATAGGGTCCGCACTGTTGGTCAACAGGAATATTTGTCCTGTTGCCACTTTTGTACCAATAGATTGTAGAATAAGATAGGCACCAAGATTGCAAAACCCCTCTGTTATAGGTTGGGGTGGAAATATCTGATTTTCATACTGCCATATATGCAACATTTCATGAGATAGAACTAAAGCGAGCGCAGTTTTTGACAAATGACGGAGTACGACCATTGTAAATCCTGCTGGTTCGGGAGGATAAATAACATAACCTCGCACATTGTGGGCATACTGTTGCTCCATTTGTGAAACAGAAACTCCTTTTAGAAATACATGCGACTTTACCTCTAATCTATTTTGCTTATAAAATGTGCGAATATAGGATATAACAGACTTAACAGTATTCTTATCAGGTATAGTTTTGGAGCAAGACTCACACAACCAGACATGAGGCTCTATTTCTATAGCATTCTTGCCGTATGTACGCCCGCAGCAATAACATAAGCAATTCTTATGTTCCTCACAGGCATAATTACCGTCCCAATCTCGGTATGCTGCGTCCAATAATCGTTTGCCGCATACGCTACAACAATGGGCACTTAGTCCAATCAGGTCCATAGCACTTTAATCTCCAGATGCATCGTCTATTTTTACATTGTCACCCTTGATATAGCGCAACGACTGAACGGATTTTTCGTAATTAGCCTTGCAACGTTGGTATTCACGTTCGATAGCCAGTTTACGAGACTCCAAATCTTTGCTCTCTTTTTGAGATTTCTCAATTTTTTGCTCTATTTCTGTCAATTTTTGTTGCCACTCGGCCATTTCCTTTATATACATTTGAATATCTACGCCAAGCGAATCCACAAGTCTATCTTCAATTGCCTTAGACATAGTGTCAAGCAACTTCTCGTTGTAGACAAAAGCAACTGACATATCGTCTTGACTACCACTCTTGCTCAACTTAGGCAAGTTAGATTGAATTTCAGGAATAACAGCCTCTAATCCTTCTTTTTTGATTGAGCGGATAATGTTGCCGTAGAAATTATATAATCTATCACCGTCTCCAAATGTATCATCTAAGCCATCTGAACCCAAGAAAATAGCTGCTGGGAAATAGTTGTCACTCTCAACACAATATCTAAAATCATTTACAGGATTCGAGCCACACAATGAAGTTGTTTTATTCAGGAAACATTTTTCATCCCATGGGATCGGTTGAGAGAATTGCATATCCACATCCAGCATGACGCATTTGCCATCGCCCAAGTGGAACGCAAACCAATAATCCGGTGTCTGAACGTAAGTCATCAACGTACAGCCATACACTTTTACTATGCGTTCTGGATCTTGTAATAATTGCAGGTGCTCCGGCTTGACGTTATTGGTTTCCCATTCGGTTACAGGGCGCGAAGCGTCTTCGGAAATAGTTTGTCGCCATTGAGCATATATAGTGGCAAACAAATGCCGCATGACTATATCCAATTGATCTTGTTTGTCAATTGTATCCAATGTGCCGACCTGTGTTAAATGTAAGTTAGCAAACGTCGACTTATCACACTCGCGAACAAATTCCTGAACCGTTTTAACCGTAATATCAGCTGCTGCCTTTGCGCCAAAAGCACTTCGGAAATATGTATCTCCACCATGTCCGTCGCAAACTACGGCTATATAGAAACCATGCTCATCATCTGCAAATGTACAAGAATAGTCCTGACACTCTTTGTCAGTTCCTTTATGGCTTTCTCCTTGGCAGGAATAATTATAGCATCTTGTTCGCAATCTTTCGGTATTATCATGATATTGCTCCGTATCGTCATGTGAATCATCGTTTTTATCGATGTCCACGAAGGGCTCGGCAGGAATTGGATCCTGCCGAACCTCTGATTGGGGGAATTGTTGTTCGGATGTTTCTTCTTTTTTGCGAGAAGAAAATAAACTAAAGAACGACATACGTATAGACATTAACATTTACCAATTGTCATCCATGCTAACATTAGCCGCCTCAGTGCCTATTTGCACATTATCAGCGCCTTGAAGCTGCTGTGCAATCGCCTTGTTGGTCTCATCTTGTTTGGTGGCAGGTTCCGCACCTCCGGCTGTTGTGCTGGAACTTTTTGAGCCGACTTGAGACGATGTTACCACAACGCATCTAATCACCTTTTTTAGAGACTCGACATCGTGTACCTGGATAACACTTTCGATGTTTCCTGTAAACTTAGCCAAAACTTCGAGATCCGCATCGTCACCAATTGCGATAGCCACTTTGATAGCTGCTTTGTACCAATTGTTTTGTTTCAATTTGTCCAAACCGCCATTGAAATCATCTGTTGGTCCTCCATCAGAAAGTAGTATCAAGACTGGGGCAAATGAACCACTTCCACTTGTCATAAAGCCATGTGATTTCGATAATTTGTTCGCTAGTTCGACACACGCCTCGCCCAAATCGGTAACACCTCCGGCAGTCTGATCTGGCCAATCGAAATCTGCAGCTATTTTTGGCTCATTGTAAACCCAATTGCAGCCACTTGAGAAAGTCATCGCTGCAATTTTGATTTCTGCGTCAGCATTGGAGTCATTAATGTCATTAACTATGGGCAGTACGTTACGAATAGCATCGTTAACTGCTCCGATTTTCGAACCTCTCATACTGCCTGACACATCAGCCAATAGGAAAAGAGTCATCGTGCGACGTGGCACGGCTTCTACGTCAAGTAAACTCATAGTAGTAAAATTTTATGGTTATTGAATTTTTGCGATGTATTGATATCCTCTGATTTTTAGTTTTAATTGCAATCCTAACTTAACTGGCAAATACTCATTCGTCTTGACAATGCGAATTTGACCTTGCGTAGTTTGCACCTCTATTTCATTTGACATCAAGTTCTGAATAACAAGCATATTCGGATTTTGAGCCGTATGAACGACACGCATATCCGGTGTGTCATCGCGGTCGATAAAGAGCATATTGCCGTCCGTCAATGCTAATTTACGCTTATCTATAACTAGAACATTATTAACCTGAATTGTTTTGCCGCATTCCATACACTTCGTTTGGCTAACAAATGTTTCTTTTCCGCAATAAGGGCATCGAATAAGGTCGTCACGTACAGCTGTTAGGATATCCAACCATTGCTGCTCTGTTAGGCGTTTCGTAGGAGATTGAAGAATAGGAGCTGTAAACTCGCGCACAAAGGCATCTCTAAGCGCGGCGGGGAAGGCAGGCCAGCGCGCAATTACATTGTTATGAACGCCTTTAACCGGTCCATTAGACTTGTCCTGTGGATTGGCTATAAATAAGATTTCACTTCCATAGCATTTGCGCTCCCATTCTTCTGTCATACACGGATGTCCTAGCACCTTTGCCCCTTCAAATGGGTGATTCATGTAAATAACCAGGAACAGAATCAGCGACATTGAGAATTTGTCTGTATAGGCATCCGGCATACGTTGACCGGTTACAACTTCTGGAGCCATATAGCGAGCTTTACCTAAGATGCCGGATTTCTCTCCATTTGGGAAAGCATTGTCGTTATCGCATATAAGCACATGTCCTGTCTTGGGATTGATAAAGAAGTTTCCGTCATTCAAGTCCTGATAACTTAACCCCTTCGCATGCAATGCTTTATAAGCCTCGCAGATTTCAATCGCAGTCGTTAGAAGTGCTCCCACATTCACAAAACGCTGCCTCGCAATTAGGAATTGTCCAAACTCATAATAACCTTCCGGGCGCAATTTCATAATATAGCCAAAACTCCCCTGCTCATATTGAGTAACGTACTCCGGCCATATAAACATAGGAGCAGGAGCTCCGTCATCGGCGTTCTTGCGCAAGTTCTTGTAAAACTTATCCGGGGAAGATGATGGCGCAGACTTATACCATTTCAAAGCCATATCTTTTCCATTAACTGAGACAAGATAAACATATCCCTGTCCTCCTTCGCCCAGAAGTTTCTTCACTGTGGCAGTCATTCCGTTGGTTAAGTGTACGGTCGCACCAATTTTTAATTCTGACATATGATTTAGTTTTACAATATTTTTTCGGATTTCCTATCTGAGGTGATTTGCATGAGACTTATAAAAAAATCATCCTTATCAACAACATTGTACTGAAAATCATCCACGCACATTGAATATCACGCGTACATTCCATTTCGTGGGTATAATCTTTTACTAAACATACTAGACAAGTAAGATCCTTTCTAATTTATCACAAACCCATTACTCATGCTATCCTTATCTATGTTTTATCGGATTTTCGGCATCCTCCGTATATATACATGTCATTTACTCACCATAAAGTAACCCCCTCATGTGATTTTTTTGCAAATAGGTACAATAAAAGCGGGACTGCACTATTGCTGTTCCGCTTGTTGAGGCTCTGGTATTGCCTTTCGTTCCAAACAACAACACTGAAGCCCACGCCGCATGTATATATGTGCACGCACATACGCGTACATAAGAATACATACCAATGGGCATCTTTGTGCTGCGATGTTTTGGAACAAAGAATTTACCAGATTCCAACAAGCCAAAACAAAGCGCGTAAGACGCCTTTATATGTCCGTATCTACCCACCCCTTAGGACATATTCCCTCGGCGTGAGCTAAATACGGATGCAAAGGTACAAAAAAAATCTGACATTTGCAAGAGGAAGAAGAAGATTTTTGCGAAAAGGAGGAAAGAATGTGAGAAATTTAACGGGAATACCAAATATGGCGCACCTGCAACTGCAAAACGAGCACATGAAGTGCCCGTTATATTGAATAGGAGATGGGTTTGAGTACGGAAACCACGGAATGGACGGAAAGAAGAAATGAAAGCATCTACTTCATCTGGGCTTTCATTTCATCTGTGCTTTCATTTCATCAGCGCCTTCATTTCTTCGCGGTCGATGACCAAGCCTGTGCCGAACGCATCTTTCCACCATGCTTCGCCGGCGAACTGGTGCTCGTCACTGGTGCCGTTGTTGTAGTTGTAGTCATACCACGGCATGAACCAGCTCCAGCGGCTGCCTTCCGCCCAGATCTTCGACCACAGGGACATATCCACCTCGTCGCCGTTGCCGCACTCAGCCAGCGTGATCAGTTTGTTCGGGTACTCGCTTTTGAGTTGTTTGTACTCCTTGGCGAGCGGGTACTGCAGGGCGTAGTAGTTGTCGCGTCCGACCACATCCACCACATCATCGCCCGGGTACCACACATTGTCGCCTATCTGCGAGTTCCACACCCAGATGAGGTTGTTGAGCTTGTGATAGTTGACCAACCGGTCGTACATGAAACGCCAGAGCTGCTTGTATACCTCCGGTCCTTTTGCTCCCCACCAGAACCATGCACCGCCTCCGGCAAAGTCGTAGGTGTTGCCTGCCGCCTCGTGCAGCGGACGCCAGATGACAGGGATGCCGCGTTTCTGCATCTTCTTCAGGTAACCGGCGACTTGGTCGATGTCATGAATCATTCGCTTGTACTCGTCGCTGGACGGGTCGCTGACTTTCGACGGGTCGAAGCTCGTCTGTCCGGGGTCTGTGCCCGGCGAGCATGTGTAGTTGGTGCCGTTGTTGGCAGGCACCTGCCAGTGCCACATGCAGCCTACCACACCGCCGGCATCATACCAGTCGGTCACGGGCGTGAGGTCGCTGTAGTCCAGCCAGCCTTGTTTGTTCACATCCTTGGAGGCGTGGATATTGATGAAGTCAAACACGTTGAGGGCAGGGTAGCGTCCTGTCCACTTATAGACGTTCTCCGCCTCACGGGTGTTCCAGTCGATGTTCGCCACAACGCCCGACATCGCTTTCTTCTCGAACTGCGATGTCAGCACTGCCCACAACCGCTGCGTCTCGGCAGTGGCATTGGGGTTGCACAGGGTGTAGGTGACGGCCGGTTGCGGCTCAGGCTCTTCGGCATGCACACAACTGCACGCACTCAGGCAGAGCGCAAACAAAACGAATGATTTGAAAGAGAGAAGATGTCTCATGGCGTTGCTTCGAAATTTTGGCACAAAAGTAATAAAAAAATGCCACAAATGCTGACACTTTTTTAACAAATGCTACGCCGAGGGCTGTTTTCATCAGATTATGACCTTGGTTTTGGCATATTTCTCACGGAACTCGGTGGGAGAGGAGCCTTTACGGCTGCGGAAAAGACGGTTGAAGTTGCTCAGGGTGTTGAAGCCGCACTGGAAGCAGATACTTGACACCGGCTCGTCGGTGTCAACCAGTCTGCGCACAGCCGCACCAAGGCGCACATCCACGATATATTCCGACAGCGTCTTGCCGGTGCGGAGCTTGAAGTAGCGCGAGAACGCCGTAGGTGCCATGTTCGCCAAGCCGCTCATCTGCTCAAGCGTTATGTTCTCCATGTAGTGCGCTGCTACGTACTCCTTCACCCGCGCCACACGGCGGCTCTCGCTGCTGGTCTTGACCTGTGCGAACGATGAACTGGACAACTCACGCGCGTTGTCGAACAGCGACAACGCGTGCAATATATACATCATCTCCATCGCCGCATCAAAGCCGTTTCGGATACTTGACAACCTGTGCAGCCGAGGATAGACGCGCATAATCGCCTCCATGGGGAAGCACAAGCCGCGCTGTGCACGAATGAACATCTGTTGGATGCTGCGGAACGGGTTGGTGGAGAAGAACGTACCTTCGCTGTAGTCGAAAGAGAACTGGATGGTTATTTCGTGAATATCTGTACTGGTGCATGTGCCTTGCGTCCATGCGTGCTCAAGGTTGGGCGAGGTGATAAGCACAAGCTCGTACTCCCCAATCTGCTCCACCGAGTCGCCGACAAACCGCTCGCAGCCTGCGCCATGCTCCACGAAGTTCAGTTCGTAGAGGTTGTGGCGGTGCAACGGAAAATCGCAGCATACCTTGTGCCGGTCAGCTACGTACATCAGGTCATGTTCACCCAGCGGGGTTATCTCTTGGAGAATGGTCTGTTGTTCCATGGTAAAAAAGTGTTAGTCCAACGCATTGAGACCACAAAGTTACAAAAATAATCTGACAAATGCAAATAGAAAAGACAGAAATGTTGGAAAAAGTGAAAGATTGATGGGAAATGGGGAAATAATCAAACAGGAGGAAGTCAGGAGATACAATTATTGAGCACGAGCGAGGCGAGCATGTGGCCGAAGATTGCGGTAATATGTGCCACTGTGCCATTGGGTCGAGGTGAGCCATCGGTACTATCGGCAGACTGTTGTGCGTTGGGCAAGGCTTCGTCGCTATAGACGCAGAGAAATTTGCGTTCAGGGAAGAGTTCCATGTGCTTGAACTTCTGCCGCAAGGTTCGAGCCAAGGGGTCGCCGGTGACCTTGCGGAAGTCGGCTATACGTATCTTTGTCGGGTCAAGTTTTCGTGCCGCACCCATGCTTGAGAACAGTTGAGCGTTCGGCATGCGTGTGGCAGTATTAATCAGCAGTGCTTTGTCGGTCAGGGAGTCGATAGCGTCGATGATAAAGTCGTATTCGTCCAAATGGAAGCAGTCAGCAGTCCCGGCGTTGAATCGTCCGTTGATGGCCGTAATCTGCGCATCGGGATTGATACTGAGCAGTCGTTCACGCAACACTTCGACCTTCGGCAGGCCGAGTGTGGCAGTGGTAGCCATGAGCTGGCGGTTGATGTTCGACGGCACCACAACGTCACCGTCAACAATAGTCAGGTGGTGGATACCCGACCGGACAAGCGTCTCGGCGCACCAAGAGCCTACACCGCCTACACCGAACAGGATGACGCGGACTGACGCGATGCGAGCCACGCAAGGCTCGCCTAACAGGAGTTCTGTACGTTGGAATATGTCTTTGTTGTAGGTCAAGTCAGTCAACAATTATCAATAATTAATGGAGCTTGTTCAGTCGTTCGGCGTCAAGGCGGAGAAGGACGGCAAGCAGCATGGTGAAACTGATAAGTGAGGAGCCGCCGTAACTGAAGAATGGCAGCGGTATGCCGATGACAGGCAGCAAACCCAGCACCATGCCGATGTTGATTGTCAGGTGGAAGAAGAAGATGCCCGCCACGCAATACGCATAGATGCGCGAGAAGTTGTCGCGCTGGCGTTCGGCTATCACAATCAGCCTGATGATAAAACACAGATAGGCTATCAGCAGTCCCGCCGAGCCGAGGAAACCCCATTCCTCACCTACGGTGCAGAAAATGAAGTCCGTGTCCTGCTCAGGCACGAAGCGTAATTTGGTTTGTGTGCCTTTCAGGAATCCCTTGCCGCTGAATTGTCCCGAACCGATAGCGATAAGCGACTGGTTGACATTATAACCCGCACCTGTCGGGTCGTCCTTCAGACCGAGCAGCACCTCAATACGAGTACGCTGGTGCGGTTGGAGAACCTTGTTGAATACCATCGTACAACCTTCGCAGAAGACCAATGCAATGGCAATATACGCCGTGACAAGCAGCATGGAGAAGTGCCTTCGGTAGATAACGATTGCCGTGAAGTACGTCATCGCAAGCAGCAAGGCAATGAGCGAGACGATATTGAAGTTGACCGTGTACCAGATGTTAATAATCAGTCCGGCAGCATAGGTGAGCACCACAATGCCGACGAGTACGAGAACATTTTTCCAATCCTGCTCATGCAACCATGCAAAGCCTACAAGTACAGCCATCAGTGCCAGATAACAGAGCAGGATACCTACGTTACCTTCGCCCCACGGCAGTGCTACCTCGCCGAAACGGATGGAGCAAATGAACAGCAGTGCGAACGACAGACCGCCTGTGATGACATAGCCCGACATGCCGAAGCGGTAGAACATCAGCATGAACGATGCGAATACCAGTGCCGAGCCAGTCTCGCGTTGCCAGACCATAATGATTATAGCAGGCAAAGCGAGCAACAGGGAGGGTGTAAGCAGGTCACGCCACGAACGCACACGGTATTCATAACGCCCCATGTACTTCGCCAGAGCCAGTGCCGTAATCATCTTCGCCAACTCGGCAGGCTGGAACTTGATAGGACCGATATCTATCCACGACATCGAGCCCTTGACGTTGTGCGCCAATAATGGTGTGATGAGCAGCACTATAATCCAGAACGCGTACAGCAGGTAGGCAATCACCTCATACGTCCGCCCCTCAATGAACAGCACGGCTATGCCCAGCACGCACGCTATGCCCAGCCAGAGGAACTGCTTGCCGGCGCGGTTGCTCAGGTCGAACACCGATGTCTGGTCAAACGTGTAACTGGCACCGTAGATGTTCAGCCAGCCGAACAAGGCTATCGTCAGAAAAAGGATGATAGTCCACCAGTCGATACCTGATATGATGCTGTTGCGGGTCATTGTTCTGCTGAGGGGTGTGCCAAAACGGCGTTACTAATTTTGTTATAAAGCGGCTTACGGCGGATAGTGCCGGTGAGGTACTGCTCCATGACCAGTGAGGCGACAGGTGCCGCCCATGTCGCGCCGAAGCCTGCGTTCTCGACAACTACAGCCACGGCAATCTTCGGGTTGTCCATAGGCGCAAAGCCTATGAAGATAGCATGGTCCTTGCCGTGCGGGTTCTGCACCGTACCGGTCTTGCCGCACATCTGCAGGCTGTCGATGTTGTACCATCGTCCCGTGCCGTTGGTCATAACCTGGTGCATGCCTTGTGCGGTCAGAGCGAACCATGCTGTGTCCATGCCCGTCTCATGGCGAAGGGTAGGGGCATCAGTCAGTTCGGTATTCAGGTGCGGCGTGATATAGTAACCGCGGTTGGCGAGTGTAGCCGCCTGATTGGCGAGCTGCAAGGGCGTGACAAGCACCTCGCCTTGGCCGATACTGAGTGATCGGATGGTGATTGCTTTCCAGCCTTTCTCACCATAGATGCGGTTGAACTCCCGCTCAAGAGGAATCTTTCCGGGCGACTGCTCGCCGATGTCCGTTCCCTCGAAACGCAGCCCCAGGCCGAACTTCATGACATCGTCACGCCAGAGGTTGTAACGCTTACGGAACGTAGCGTTGTTGTCGCCGAAACCGTCTTTTTGCAGCATATCACGGAACGCGTTCCAGAAGTACGGGTTGCAACTCTGCTCAATGGCGTTCAGGAGGCTGACCGGCGAGCCGTGGTGGTGCGTACATTTGATAGGTGTGGACGAGGGGCCGGAACAAGGATATTTGCTTTGCGGCGTTATCCCTCCCTCCTGCAGGCAGACGACTGACTGGATGGTCTTGAACGTCGAGCCTGGAGGGTAGGTAGCCTGCGTGGCACGGTTGAACAGCGGCTTGGCCGGGTCTGTCAGAAGCATGTTATATTGTGTCGACCGCTGCTTGCCCACCAGAATCTCGGGATTCCACGTGGGGGATGACGCGAGGGCAAGTATCTCTCCCGTAGCGGGCTCGAGTGCCACTACGCTACCTACCTTGCCCTGCAAAAGTTGTTCGGCAAGTGCCTGTAACTGTATGTCGAGTGAGAGGTGCAGGTCGATACCTGTTATGGCCTCAACATCCTCTGCGCCGTCGTGGTACGAACCTTGTATCCTTCCGCGCGAGTCACGCATGATTACCTCTACACCTTTTTCGCCGCGCAGCCTCTGCTCGTAGGTGCGTTCCAGTCCGTCGCGTCCGGCATAGTCGCCTGCCTGATAGTAGTCGTCGCGGTCGATGTCCGCCTGTGACACTTCGCCTACCGAGCCAAGTATATGTGCGGCATACGGATAGGTATAACCGCGCAGCGTACGTTTGCGGATACCTGCGCCGCTGAACTTGTACGAAGTCTCGCGCAGCGAGGCAACCTCCTGCTTGGTGAGTTGCGACATGAAGATTTGCGGCGTGTAGGTTGAGAAACCGCGGTTGCGCCGTTTGTCGCGGATGGCAGTTATACGCTCGTCAAACTCCTGTCGGTCGATGTCCAGACACCGGCAGAACGCCAGCGTGTCAAAGCCGTGACGCATCTCCTGAAAGATGAGCGTGACCTCATAGATAGGCTGATTGAATACCAGCAACTCGCCATTGCGGTCGTATATCAGTCCCCGTGAAGGATAAATGACCTGCCGAAGCAGGGCATTGCTGTCCGCCTTCTGCTTCTGCGACTGGTCAATGATCTGCAGCCAGAACAGACGGATAATGAATATCAACACAACGAGCACTACGGCTCCCGTGATGATACCTGCTCTTCGTGTGTGCGGGTCGTTGATCATGTAGAAATGAAAGGTTAGAGTTTAAGAAGATAAGAGGTCAAGAGGCGTGGCCTATGTGTTCTTGCGAACATATTCCAGCATCAGTATGAACGCGAAACTAAAGACGCTGCTCAGCAGAATCTGCAACAATGTGTAACCGAAGTGGTGGAAAGTAAAGGCCTCCAGCATAAACACTATCGTGTGGTGAACGATGACAAGCACGGCAAGCAGGTGCACGTAATTGGCCGTACCGATGTCCTGGATAGTGATGGCACCTTTCATCCGATCCATGTCCTGCACGTAACGGGCAACAATCAGCGGGCGCAGATACGCCACCATGACACATCCTGCCATGTGCAGTCCCGGTGCGTGGGTTGACAGGTCCATAACAGCTCCGATGGCCGCACCAATGAGCATCTGTGCCCAACGGGGCAACTCAATCGGCATAAGCAGGATAGCCCACAGGTAGATGAACGGGTGAACCAGTCCCAACCAATGCAGGTTATCAAGCAATAACACTTGCAGGAACAAGAGCAATGCGAATAATCCTATGAACTTCAGCCAGTCAGTCATGTGGGGGCAGTCTATTGAATTGAATCCAGTTCGGCGCGGTGTGCGAATTGCAGAATATTTACCGTATGCAGAGACTTAAAGTCCGTAGCGAGGCGGACGTCAATATCGTAGTACGAGTCACCTTCTCCCAACTCCACATCACTGACCACACCCACAGGCATATCCGCAGGAAAGATGGCACTCATGCCGCTTGTGACAATCGTGTCTCCCACCTTGACATCCACGTGGCGCGCTACGTCTTCCAGACTGGCGGTACGTATATCCGGCATGTGCCAGTGGAGCGTAGCCATGTATCCGTTCTTGCTGATCATCGAGGAAATGAAAATTCCTTCGTGAATGACGGGTGCGACCACGGCAAAGTGGTTGCTCACAGACTGCACGACACCTACAATGCCATCCTTGCCGATGACCCCCATGTCAGGTGTTATGCCGTCGCGGCGTCCTTTGTTGAGCGTGAGGTAGTTGTGATGGCGGTCGTTGCTGAATGCAATGACACGTGCGGGAACGAAAGAGTAGTCAAGATCGGAAGAAACATACGGGGCATCACTTCCGATATTGCTCCGATAACGGCTCGACAACGGCTCGACAACGGCTCGACAACGATCCGAGTCCGCCACCTGGATATTGTACAAACGCAAGACCTCGGCATTCAGTCGTGCGTTCTCCTCGAGCAGCTGCGCATTTTCGGCGCGCAAGCGGAAGTATGAGGCGACATCGTCGGTCATCTGCTGTACGCCGGCCGTTATGACATTTGCTGCCCCAGAGGCCGCGACCTGCTGATACCTGTTGCCACGAACGACGAAAATAAATGCAACAATTTCCAGCCCCAAAAGGAGCAGGAAATTGCTGTATCGTACTATCAGTTGCAGCAAGTTACGCATCGGCGTCGGCAGTTACGTCGTAACGGCAATAACAGTTGTCACTTATCGAATGAGGAATCCGAATCGGTCGTAGTTCTTCAGCGCGATGCCCGTACCGCGTGCTACGGAGAGCAGCGGTGCTTCCGCCACATGGAACGGGATGGTAATCTTGTCCTCGAGGCGTTTAGCCAGCCCGTGTAATTGCGCGCCACCACCTGCGAGGTAGATACCGCGCTCAACGATGTCGGCGTACAGCTCCGAAGGAGTGGACTCAAGCGCTGCAAGGACTGCCTGCTCGATGCGTGAGATGGATTTCTCGAGGCAATGCGCAATCTCCTGATAGCTTACCTGCACCTTCATCGGCAGTGCTGTAACCTTGTTAGGTCCGGTCACCAGATAATCCTCGGGAGCATCTTCGAGTTCAGGCAGCGCGGCTCCGACGGCAATCTTGATGCGCTCGGCTGTCGGCTCGTCAATGCGCATGTTATGCATACGGCTCATAAAGTCGATAATGTCGCGGTTGAAATCGTCGCCGGCGGTCTTGATGGATTTGTTTGCAACAATACCTCCGAGCGAAATAACTGCAATCTCGGTAGTACCGCCACCTATATCCACCACCATACATCCTTCGGGCGCCTCCACGTCAATGCCGATGCCTATAGCCGCCGCCATCGGTTCGTAGAGCATGTAGATCTCACGGCCTCCGGCGTGCTCGCAACTGTCGCGTACGGCACGAATCTCCACCTCGGTACAGCCCGAAGGTATGCCGACCACCATGCGTATAGCGGGCGTAAAGAGGCGGTGCTTTTGCGGAATCATCTTGATCAGTCCGCGGATCATCATTTCGCAGGCTTGGAAGTCGGCAATCACGCCTTCCTTCAACGGGCGTACCGTACGGATCTGCTGGCTGCCTCGGCCAATCATCTGCTGCGCCTTGCGGCCTACGGCGAGGCACTTGTTGTCCGCCTGCGAGATGGCCACTACGCTCGGCTCGTTAACCACTATCTGATCCTCATACATGATGAGGGTGTTGGCGGTGCCAAGGTCTATTGCAATCTCTTGGGTAAATGAGAAAAAAGCCATAATTATCAGTTTGTTTAGGATAAATAAATATGTCAAAACACGTCCCCGTTTGGGTTAACTACACGGGGTCGATAGCCTGTGCGATGGAGTTGGCAATCTCAGCCATCTCCTCAGCAGAGAGTTGAAGTTTGGGATTGGTGAACAGCATATCCTTCTCCGAGTTCATCGGAACGAGATGTATATGCACGTGGTTGACCTCCATGCCCAGTACCGCCACGCCGACGCGTTCGCATCCCGTGGCCTGCTTGATGCCGGCTGCTACCTTTTTGGCAAAAATCATGAGATTGGCGAGCAGTTCGTCATCGAGGTCAAAGATATAATCCGCCTCGGGTTCAGGCAGCTTGGGGATAACCAGAGTATGTCCTTTCACCAGTGGGTTGATATCCAGAAAAGCATAGCACTGCTCATTTTCCGCAACCTTGTAACTGGGAATATCGCCCTTAATGATTCGTGTGAAAATTGTCATAAATTACTCCTTTCAACAATTCGTTTTCCGATCTTACAGAGAAATCTCGAGCACTTCCAGTTCAAGCGTGCCTGCAGGTACAGTGACCTGAGCCACCTCGCCGACCTTCTTGCCAAGCAGCCCTTTGGCGATGGGTGTGGTGGAGGCAATCTTGCCCTCGGCGATGTTCGCCTCACCTTCGGTCACAATCTGATAGATTTTTTCCGCGCCATTCCTCTTATTACGTACACGTACGCGTGTAAGAATCTGCACCTCGTCGGTGTTGATGGTTGATTCGTCGATAATCCTTGCGTCCACGATTTTGCTTTTGAGGATAGCGATTCGTGTTTCCAAATGTCCTTGTTCCTCCTTGGCGGCGTCGTACTCGGCATTCTCACTCAAGTCTCCTTTGTCGCGCGCCTCAGCGATAGCCGCAATCACACGCGGACGCTCCACGCTCTCGAGGAATGAAAGTTCTTCTTTCAGTTTCTGCAGTCCATCTGCAGTCATGTAAGTTGTTGCCATATATAATGTGTTTGTTTTTCTAATACTTTCTGTTGAGAATTTCCGAGGCAATAAAGGCCTTCCGGAAGGTATCCGGATCACTTAGTTCAAGCAACTCGTTCTCCTGCTCGGGGAGAGCAGTCTGCGGCTGTGGGGCCTGCGGCTTGACGGTTGCCTGATGCGGCTCGACATGCGCCTTGTTTTTTGCCTTTTTCTTTGCCATAAATCACAACATTTTAACGACGCAAGTGCTTGCATCGTTGGTCAAATTCTATACAAAAACACAAAACAAAAAAGTCTTCACAGCAAGGCATTTTTTCTCAGGTTCTAAAAACAACAGGAAACTTCCCAGCCTCCTGTTGCCATTAAACCTAAACCTTAACTATGAAAATTTTATTTGTTTTCGAGTGCAAAGGTAATACATTTATTTTAATTATGCAAATATTTTTGCAAAAAAATGCACTTTTTTGCTGTTTTTTTGAGTTTTTCACCCAAATTGGCTATTTTCGAATGTTTTGTCCCTTCGTTTTTGCAAGAAAAGTCAGGTTCCTAATCGGCTATTTCCCCTTTCAATGTTGCAGCAGTGGCGGACAGGATCCGTACGTTCACCAGCTCGCCGATATGTCTGCCTTGCCGCGGAAAGACGACGGTTTTGTACTGTGATGTACGTCCGTACATGTCCTCCCGGCTACGCTTGGAGTATCCTTCCACCAGCACTTCGACTGTCTTTCCTACCTCGCGCAGGTTGCTCTCGAGTGAGAGGGTGTTCTGCAAGGCTATAATCTCGTTGAGGCGGCGCACTTTCTCCTCCTCGCTGATGTTGTCAGGCAGGTGTTTCTGAGCGTACGTGCCAGGGCGCTCGGAGTACTTGAACATGAATGCCGTGTCGAATCCGACTTCGCGCATCAGGGAGAGCGTCTGTGCATGGTCCTCGAGTGTCTCGTCGTGGAAGCCGCAGAACACGTCGGTTCCGATCGTGGCGTCCGGTACGATGCGACGGATAGCCGCTATGCGCTCCAGGTACCACTCGCGCGTGTACTTGCGGTTCATGAGTTTGAGTATCTTGTTGCTGCCGCTCTGTACGGGCAGGTGGATAAACTTGCAGATGTTCTTGTTGGCTGCGATAACGTTCAGCGTCTTGTCAGACATGTCTTTCGGATGCGAAGTGGTAAATCGGATGCGCATCTGAGGCACGGCGTCAGCAACGGTCTGGAGCAAATCGGCAAAATCAATATATATACCATTTTGACATGTACCATTTACCATTTTGTTATTTTGCTCCCAACGGTAGGAGTTGACGTTCTGCCCAAGTAGCGTCACCTCTTTGTAACCGCGTTGCCACAAGTCGCGAACCTCGCTCAGGATGCTCTCAACGTCGCGCGAACGCTCGCGACCGCGGGTATAAGGTACTACGCAATACGAGCAGAAGTTGTTACAACCGCGCATGATGCTCACAAAGCCGGATATCTGCTTGCCTATACGCGCCGGCAGTACGTCGGCGTAGGTTTCGGTAGTGCTCAGCCGGACATTAATGGCCTGGTGTCCTTGCTCGCATTGGGCGATCAGGTTAGGCAGGTCAAGATAAGCGTCCGGACCGGCAACGAAATCCACCTTGTAGTCGCGCAGCAGTTCCTCACCCATACGCTCAGCCATGCAGCCTATCACACCAATCATGCGACGCTTGGCGTGCTTGCCTCCGGCAAGTTCTTGCAATCGGTGTTGTACACGTTGCTCGGCGTTGTCACGGATGGAGCACGTGTTCAGCAGTACGATGTCTGCCTTTGCCAGATTGTCGGTATATTCAGCATCAGTGGTCTGCAGGATGGCTGCCACTACCTCGCTGTCCGCCACATTCATCTGGCAGCCATAGGTTTCGATGTAGAAGGTCTTAGCCATAATCTATACCATCAGCCTGTAGGCTTTGGGTGTAACGGATGCGTGAGTCTTGAAGAATCGGTTGAAGAACGCCACATTGTCAAATCCCAACGAGAGGGCAATCTCCTTCACCTGCAGGTTCGTGAGTTTGAGCTTCGCCTTGGCATCGGTGATAATAGCTTCCACGATGAGGTCGCCGGCAGTCTTGTCACTCACCTGTTTGATGGTAGCGCACAGGTGCGGCAATGTGATATGCATCATTTCTGCGTATTTCGACACGTGGTGCCATTCGTGGTAATGCTTCAGCACGAGATTGCAGTACTCATAGTAGATTTCGTTCTTGCGGTCCTGCGGGCGGAGGGTCGTTTCCGACTGCTGACGGAAGAAGCCGTTGAACGTCATCTGGAAGATGTTATATACGTTCACCATCTTCTCGGTGTTCAGCAGCGAAGGCATGCAGTTGGATGCGTCTATGAGCAGTTTGCATGTGCTGACCATGATTCCTGATTGCTCCGCGGTGAGCGTGACGATTGGTGAATGCATGTGCATGGCATTGGCCGTCAGGCGTGTCTGGAAAGTGTTCTTCTCCATGAACGACGAACTGAACAGTACATAGTACACCAGTGCGTCTTCGGAGAACTCATGTATCAGCAGGAACGAACCGGACTCCAGCAGCAAGGCGTCGTTCGCGTGGAAATCGTATTGCGTCACGTTGATGGTCGCCTTGGCACTGCCACGTGCCAGAATGGCAAACACCGTGCACTTTATCTTGCACGGATAGCGACCGTACTCGTTCATTACTCTGCCGCTCGCATCACCAATCAGGTAATCCTTCGGGCAGTCTAACAATGGAATAGTGTTATCTTGCATAATAGTTCATATAGTTTCAGTTCGTGTGCGCATATATAAATGCGACTGCAAATATACGAAAAGTTTTTTGAATTTAATTGTATTCTTAAAAAAAAGCACGTTTTTGCAGTCAAAAACGTACTTTTTGTAAGATGTTCCTTAAAAATGAGAGCCTATTGTGGTGTATTGTACCACTGCTCAAGTTGTTCGTTGAAGGCTCGGCGGTCGAGGCTAATCCACTTGCGCAGGTTGTCGGTCATGTCCTCGAAATGCATTGTGACGTGGCGACGGAGTTTGAAATGTGTTGGCTGCTTGCTGGTCAGGCTGTCGTCCAGACCGGTCGTGCGAAGCATAATGACGCGCACATGGGCGTACAGATCCTTGTTCTCCGGTGCAAACAATCCTTGGCATATCTCGTAAGCCAGGCGCCGGTTGCCGATAGATTCGACAGGCTTGAAACGGATATGTCCTGACGGATAGATGAGCAGGTCTTCACCGTTGGCAAGAGTCTGCAAGGCTGTAGATGTTAGTTGGCGCGCCTTGGCGGCACTCGCCTCGCGGTTGTCTGCAGAGGTCGCCGGTAGGTCGGGCACCATGATTGCACCCGCCAGACGCAATGCCCAACCGGATACAGGCTTGCGGAAAAACGCCTCATCGCACATCGGACGAAGAATGACATCCCAGAACTCTGCGCAAAGCATTGGCGGCTCGACATAAGCCGGATGGTTGGGCAGCAGCAGATGCACCTTGCCGTCACGCAGCAACTCGCCGCCTTCGGTGCGGATATCGTAGTGCAGATGCATCAGCCATCTGACAATCTTGGCCACTTGTATGCGTTTCATGTCGTCAATGATGCAGCGTTAGGCAAAATCGATAATGTGGTGGATGGAGATGATACCGATGATAGCTTCGGTGTCGGGCGTTTCCGTTACGGCAAGGGTCGTTATGTTGAAGCGGTCCATTATAGCCAGTGCTTCGGATAGCAGCGCGCCCTTGCATATGTGCTTGTAACTCGGAGTCATGATATCTGCAGCAACGATATGCAGGTCGTCGTATTTCTGAATCGCACGGCGGAGGTCTCCGTCAGTGATGATACCTACGCACCGGTCCTTGTCATACACCATAGTCATGCCCAGATGATGGCGCGTCATCTCGCAAACCAGTTCGCGGAACGGCGTGTCGGTATATACGCGTGGCACGGCATTGTACATGTGGTTGCCTACGCGCCCCAAGAGTTTACGCCCTAATGCTCCGCCCGGATGATAGACTGCGAAGTTCTCCGCCCTGAAGTGCCGCTTCTCCATCAGGCAGACCATCAGCGCATCGCCCATCATAAGGGTTGCTGTGGTCGAGGTGGTTGGAGCCAGTCCCAGTGGGCAGACCTCTTTGTCCACATGCACAGAGAGTACCAGGTCGCAGCGTTGCGCCAGAGGTGACTGCAGGTCACCTGTCATGGCTATAAGCTTGCAGCCCATCTGATGCAGCGGGTCGATGACTGCCAGTATCTCGTTTGTCGCGCCGCTATTGCTGACGAGCAGTGCCACATCATCGGCACCTACCATGCCCAGGTCACCATGTACGGCTTCCGCAGCATTGACGAAGATAGCGGGAGTGCCCGTTGAGGCGAATGATGAGGCAATCTTCCGACCGATGAGACCGGTCTTGCCGATGCCCATCACGACAACCTTGCCCTTGCAGGCGTACAACAAATCCACTACCGATGCAAAATGCTCATCAATATGCTCGGTCACCTTCGTAAGTTCGGTCAGTTCCTGCCGGAAGATGTCTTTGGCTCTATGTATGGTATCTTGTGTCAAAACTCAACTCTTTGCCAGTGCATCAAACGCTTTGGCTTGGTGCAGGATGTTATAAATATCTGCCAGTTTCACCTGATTGGCTGCATCGCTGATAGCATGGTCGGGGTCGGGATGCACCTCCATGAACAGACCATCCACTCCTACCGCCAGAGCGGCACGCATCAGTGGCGGTACCAGTTCTCGATTGCCTCCGGTCACTCCCTTTGCGGATGAAGGCTGTTGTACAGAATGCGTGGCGTCGAAGACTATAGGGCAGCCGAACTCACGCATTCTGACCAGTGAGGTCATATCCACCACCAGATTGCCGTAGCCGAACGACGAACCGCGTTCGGTCAGCCACACGCTGCTTTCATGAGCCGCTTCGCGGCATTTGGCAATAGCACCGCGCATGTCCCAAGGAGCCATGAACTGACCTTTCTTGATGTTCACTATCCTGCCTGTTCGTGCTGCGGCTTGCAGCAGATCGGTCTGGCGGCATAGGAATGCCGGAATCTGTAATACGTCTGCTACCTCGGCTACAGGTTCGCACTGCCAACTCTCATGTACATCGGTCACGATGGGCAAACCGTATTGCTGCTTGACCTCAGCCAGAATGCGCAAGCCTTCCTGCATCCCCACGCCTCGCTCGGAGGATGAGGATGTACGGTTGGCTTTGTCGAACGAGGACTTGAACCAAAGTTCAATTCCCAGTTCGGCGCATACGTTCCGGAGTGTTTCTGCCGTCTGCATGACTACCTCTCTGCTCTCTATTGCGCAGGGACCTGCAATCAGGAAGAACGGGCGTTTATGGTCTGAGGGTGTCGGCATACCGGTCAATTAACCCTGTTCGTACACGCGTATCCACGCTACGCTCAGCAGGCCTTCCGATCCGCGTTGGTTCTCGTCGATGAACGATGAGAGGGCGAGGAACAGCTTCTCGTTAGGAATATTCTTTGTAGTGCGATAGACCTCCACGTTGTTGACCAGCCATACCAGTTCGCGGTCTGTCCAGCGCAGCGAGTAGATGAAGTACTTGCGTGGAGAGATGCCGCGTACCACGGTGCCGTCAAATCCGTCATTGGTATAGTTGCCCACGGTGATGTTCTTGCCGTTGTAGTGGAATATGCTGACCATCGGCAGGCGTTCACCGCTGCCAAGCCAGAAAGCATGGTGGATATTTCCTTCGATGCGAATCTTAGCCATGAATACACCCTCTTTCTGACGGAAACTGTCAGCTGTCTGAATAATATCGGAGGTGTAGTCGAAATCCTTGCTGATGAAGCCTTTCTTGGCATCCCAAGCGGTAGCAGTCACCTTCTCCTGCTTGGTGAACAGTTGGATCTTGCCATCCATAGCGCCTGCGTTACGACCGCCGTTGTTCGCCTGTTTCTCGTTGGCGAAGGAGTGCTGCTTGATGAGCTTGGGGTTATTGTAGGCAAAGCCGGGCTTCCAGCTCGACTCGCTCAGTTTCAGCCAGTCGCACTCGTCCACGAAGGTAGCGTGAAGTTTCTCCATGCGCGCAATCTCGTCGCCATCCTGCTTCATGTAGAAGATGATATCAGCCTTGGCTGCCAGTTGCTTGTAGCGAACCTCCTGTTGGTACTCGTCGGTGGTTTTCCAGCGGTTGGGGTTGCTCCAGAACGCATGCTGCTTCTTGAATTCATCGGTAGCGACTTCGGCACTCAGTTCTTTGAACTGTGCCGGCAGTTTTGAGTTGCGGTAGTTGAGATAGGACTTGTATTCGGCCGATTTCTCGAAGTCAGCCATCTGCTTCAGTTCAAGCGAGTTGCGGACTTCCTTCTCGCTCTGCAGCTTGATGTAGTTCTCGGAGTTACGGAACTCAAGGTAGTCCTTGAGCCGCTTGCTGGTTTCCATCTCAAGGAACATCTGCAGCTGCTTGTCGTTCAACAGTTTCTTGTATGTGCTGATAGTATTGTGCGTCGGAGTGTTCTTGTAGTTGGTGTGAATAAGGTTGTACTTGTTCTGTTGGAACTCTTTGCTCTCCACCACTTTTTTCAGTTCAAGATACTCCTTGAGCTCTTCGGATTGCTCCACTTGACGGTAACGGGCAATGCGCTGCTCGTCCGCCAGAATACGACGCTCCATCTTTTCGGTTGACTGGAGTCCGCCTGTTAGTCTTTTAAAGAATAGATTCATAAATCGTAGGTGTTTACGGTTATTTATTTTTATCCTCCGAGAGGATGTTGTATAGTTCGTCCAGTGTGTTCACATATACCGGCGAATAAGCCTCTTGCTGTGGCAGGAATTGAAGTTCCCTCATCTGTTCAGCCTGGCGGCGTATGCCTTCGTAGAAACCCTTGTAATTGAGAATGTATATCGGTTTGTGATGTTCGCCCACAGTACCTGAAGCAATGACGTCGTACATCTCGTCCAGCGTTCCGTAGGAGCCCGGCAGGCATACGAAGCAGTCGGCTACATCACGCATCGTCTGCTTGCGTTCCGCCATCGAACTGACGATATGCAGTATCGTGCAGTTGTCTGCGAGTCGTCCGGCGGAGATAATCCGTTGCGGTACTACGCCTGTCACCTCACCGCCTATGGCTCTGGCAGCATTGCTTGTGCGGGTCATCAGGCCACCGGTCGCTCCGCCATAAACGAGCGTGTGACCGTTCGCCGCAATCCATCTGCCCAGTTCGTCACCTAGCTGAAGGTACTCCTCGGGGATGGAATCTTTCGCACTGCAATATACGGCTATTCTCATTTCTTAATCTTTGCCTCGCCGGCAATGACTTTGGTGTTGTTCTGCATGATGTCGGCCATATCTACGCCTGTCGCCTCCTTGATGACCTCCATCGTCTGGCGCATCACTACGGGTACGTTGCCGCTTATACCGGCAGCCTCCACACCAGTCGTGCCATAGACGTGGATGTCGTTGATCGAGGTCAGCGGCTCAGCCACCTTGCCTGCAATCTCCGGCAGAATCTTCACCATCATCTCGGCAATGGCTGCACCATTGTACTTCTTGTACGCCTCGGCTTTCTTGTCCATGGCTGCAGCTTCCGCCTCACCTTTGGCGCGTATGGCAGCCGCTTCGGCTTCGCCCACGGCTTTTATACCTGCGGCTTCCTGTTGCTTGGCGAACAGTGCTGCTTCGGCTTGTGCCTTGACTGCAGCTGCCTGCTGCTCTGCCTCGTAACGCTCGGCTTCAGCCTTGCGCTTGCGCTGCTCGAGTTCGGCGGCTGCGTCTATCTCCTTCTGGTACTTGTCGGCATCGGCTTTCTTGTTGACCTGTGCCTCCAGCGTCTTTTGTTGGATGGCTATTTCTTGCTCGCGCAGCAGTTGCTCCTGCTTGGCTTTCTCCACTTCGGCTTCGATGGTCAGACGATTGATCTCCTTCTGGCGTTCCTGCTGACGGATAGAACGTGCGGCTTCAGCCTCAACGGTCTTGATATTGATTTCCTTTGCCTGCTCCTGCTTCTGAATCTCGTAGGCGGCATCGGCAATAGCGGACTGCGTGTCAGCCTGCTTCTTCAGGTCAGCCTGCTTGACGGCAAGTTCGGTGTTGCGGATGGCAATCTCCGTCTCGGATGCCACGCGTGCATCATTCGCCTGCTTGGCAGCTTCGGCGCGCGCTATAGCCACGTCACGTTCGGCGTTCGCCTTGTTGATTGAGGCGTCCTTGGTAATCTTGCACGTGTTGTCTGCACCTAAGGCGTGGATCAGTCCCTCGCCGTCGGTGATTGACTGGATGTTGCAGGAGAGAATCTCTATACCGAGTTTAGCCATGTCGGCTGCGGCTTTCTCCTGAATCTGGTTGGAGAACCCGTCACGATCGACGTTCAGCGAACGCAAATCCTGCGTACCGATGATCTCACGCATGTTACCTTGCAGCGAGTCGCGAATCTCGGCAGCAATCTCCTCACGGCTCTTGCCGAGGAAGTTCGCAGCGGCGGTCTCAATCAGCTCGGGATTGATACGCACCTTGGCTACTGCATCCACATCCACGTTGATGAAGTCAGAGGTCGGTACAGCGGAGTCCGTCTTGATATCTACACTCAGCTGACCCAGATAGAGCTTGTCCACCTTCTGTAAGCCGGGGATGCGCAGACCGCCAGTACCGATCAGGAACTTCGGGCGGCGACGCGGCCAGCCGGAGATGACCAGTGCCTGGTTTGGGGACGTCTTGACATACGACAAGAGAATGAACACTAATAGCACAACGGCTACAATCACGATAGTAACAATTTGCGGGTCAGACATAGTTGTATGGAATTAAAAATACAAAATCATGCATCTATTTTTGCGTAGGTGGCATTCTGCTCAATAAACTCGCGGCGCGGACCTACCTCGTCACCCATCAGCATGGAGATGATGCGGTCAGCCTCGGCGGCGTTCTCGATGGTCACCTGCTTGAGCATGCGGCGCTCGGGATCCATCGTGGTCTCCCAGAGCTGCTCGTCACTCATCTCACCCAGACCTTTGTAGCGCTGGGTCTTGATCTGCTTCTCATCGCCGTTGCCGTAGCGCTGTATGAAGTCGTGACGCTGCTGGTCGTTCCAGCAATACTCCTTCGTCGCGCCTTTCGAGCATAGGTACAGCGGAGCCATGGCGATATAGAGGTGTCCTTGCTCAATCACTTCTTTCATGTGGCGGAAGAACAGGGTCATGATCAGCGTGGCGATATGCGCACCATCGACATCGGCATCCGCCATGATGATCACCTTGTGGTAGCGGATCTTGCTCAGGTTCAGTGCTTTCGGGTCGTCCTCCGTGCCGAAAGTGATGCCCAGAGCCGTGAAGATGTTCCTTACCTCTTCGCTCTCGAACACCTTGTGCTCCATGGCTTTTTCCACGTTCAGGATCTTTCCGCGCAGCGGCAGGATAGCCTGATGAACGCGGTCGCGACCGGTCTTGGCTGTACCGCCTGCGGAGTCACCCTCGACCAGGAACAGCTCGCACTCGGCGGGGTCTTTCGAGGCGCAGTCAGCCAACTTGCCCGGCAGACCGCCACCGCTGAGCGGTGACTTTCTGAGCACGCTCTGACGGGCGTTGCGTGCGGCGATACGTGCCTGGGCGGCAAGGATAACCTTCTCCACAATGCGCTTGGCGTCGTCAGGATGCTCCTCCAGATAGTTCTGCAGTGCCTCGGCTACGGCGGAGTTGACCATACCGGCGACCTCACTGTTCCCGAGTTTGGTTTTGGTCTGACCTTCGAACTGCGGCTCAGCGACCTTGACAGAAATGACAGCCGTCAGACCCTCGCGGAAATCGTTCGGGTCGATGGTCGCGTTGCCATCCTTGTCCTTGAGTTTGGCTTTCTCGAGCATCTTGCTGTCCTCGGCGTACTTCTTCATGACGCGGGTCAGCGCAGCGCGGAAACCGGCAACGTGCGTACCACCCTCTATGGTGTTGATATTGTTGACGTACGAGTGTACGTTCTCGTTGAAATCGGTGTTGTAGATCATTGCCACCTCAACCGGCGTGCCGTACTTGTCGGTGTTCAGATGAATCACCTCGCTGATGAGCGGCGTGCGGTTGTTGTCGATGTAGCGGACAAACTCCGACAGACCTTTCTCCGAGTAGAACTCCTCCTTTTTGCAGCCAATCTCCTTCGTGCCATCCTCATGAACGGTCTCAACCTGCACGCGTTTGTCCTTCAGCACAATCTTGATACCTGCGTTCAGGTATGCCAGCTCGCGCATACGGTTGGCAAGGATGTCCCACTGATAGACGGTTTCGGTGAAGATTGTATCGTCCGGCCAGAACTGTACGAACGTACCGTTCTTACGTTGCTCCCAGTTGCCGGTAGCTTCCGCCTCGCTGATGATATGCACAGGTGCCAGAGGTTTGCCCTTGGCATAATCCTGACTGTGAATGGCACCCTGACGGTAAACCTCCACGTGCATCTTGCTGGAGAGTGCGTTCACGCAGCTCACGCCCACACCGTGCAGACCGCCGCTGACCTTGTAACTGTCCTTGTTGAACTTGCCTCCGGCATGCAGCACGGTCATAACGACCTCCAGGGCGCTCTTGTGCTCCTTCGGGTGCATGTCAACCGGTATGCCACGACCGTTGTCCTGTACGGTAATAGAGTTGTCTTGCTCGATATGAACGGCTATCTCGTCGCAGAACCCTGCGAGAGCCTCGTCAATCGAATTGTCAACCACCTCATATACGAGATGGTGGAGACCCTTCTGCGAGATGTCACCTATATACATTGCCGGGCGCTTGCGCACCGCTTCCAATCCCTCAAGCACTTGGATACTTGAGCCGTCGTACTGTTCTTCTGCTTGCAATTCAGCAGTTTGTCCTTGCATTTCTTGTTCTTGCATTATTTTATTTGTATCTGTTATATTTTCCGTGGTTAACAGCCATCGCCAAGCCTATACCTGTGGGGGTATATTGTCGGGGTGGTGCATATTCACAAAACGGCCGTTTTAGCCGTTTCTGCTAATTTGCGTACAAAGGTACAAAAAAAAAATGACATTTGCAAGTGATTTGTCATTTTTTTTTCAAAAGAGTGCAAAAATATACTATTTTTGTCCCAGACGGTCGAGGTGACAGAGCATCAGACTGCCGTCTTCGCGCCTGAGGTGCATTCCGTTACCCTCGCAGAAGTCGAAAGCCTTGCAGTCCTTGCACGGCTCGAGTTTGCGCATCCAGCTGCGGTCGCGGTAAGGCTTGAAGTCCTCTTCCCATACGCGCCAGAACGAGTCTTTGTAGATGTTGCCCTGATAGTATTTGCCGCGGATGCTTGTGCAGGCGGATATACTGCCGTCGATGAGGATGGATGCCACGCTTAGTCCGGCTGCGCACTGGTACAGATGGTCGCGCACTTTGCCTTCGTAACTGCCTAAATAGCCCTCGCAGGAGTACGACACGTGCCTGCCTGCCTCGCGTTCGGCTACGATGAAATCCATCAGCTGCCTGAACTGCTCGTCTGTCAGGATGAGTTCGGGGTTCCTGGCGGCTCGCCCCATCGGGTCGATGCCGAACACCCGCCAGTCGCGCACACCGAGGCTCCACAGCAGGTCGCGGATAGCAGGCAGATGGTCGATGGTGCGCTGGTTGGCGCAAGTCACCACATCCCATGTCAGACGTTTCTCCGCAGCGCAGAGGCGTATCGCCCGGCACGCGCCTTCAAACGCCAACGGGTGCTGCCGGAGCCAGACATGGTCTTCCTCCAATCCGTCCAGCGAGACGGTTATGGAGCGCAGGCCGGCTTTCCTGAGCTCGCGGAAGCGCGCCTCGGTCAGTGCCAGACCGTTGGTAACCATGCCCCACGGGTAACCGCGGTCGTACAGCGCACGACCAATCTGAGGCAGGTCTTTGCGCATCAGCGGTTCGCCGCCGGAGATGATGACCATCACCTTGTGCGGGTCAACGTGCGGCGTAATCTCGGTGTCAATGACGTGCAGAAAATCCTCCGCAGGCATGTCAGGTGTCTCTACCGACGACACGCAGTCGCTGCCGCAGTGCAGGCAGTGGACATTGCAGCGCA
>JAFSXJ010000128.1 GCA_017444065.1 Paludibacteraceae bacterium
CCACTGGCACCAGTTATACGCTCACTTTTAAGGAGCACAGTGACGGAACGGCGGCATCCGGGAGTCCATCAACTGGCAGTGTAACAGCCAATGCAACTTCGTTCTCGTTTGGCGCAACGGCACCAAGTAAGACCGGTCATCAGATAGAAGGGTTCTATACAGCAACTTCTGCCAATTCGGGGGTGAAAGTCGCCGACGGAAGCCGTAATTTTGTTGCAAGCATTACCGGATGGACTGACGGAGACAAAAAATACACCAAAGGTGCGGATGCTAACCTGTATATCAAATGGGAACCCAAAGTCACATCCATCACCTTAGACAAGGGGACAAGCGGAACAGCAGATGGTACAGCAAATGTCACTTATGGCAACTCTGCATTGACGGAGATTAGCCATGCCACCAAAACCGGCTATCACCTTCTGGGATACTACACCGCATCAAGCAGCGGAACGAAAGTGCTAAATGCGGATGGAACATGGGCAAACGACAATTTGACCATCAGTACCGTTCCCTATACAAGTAGTGGCAACTGGGCATATGATAATACCTCATTAAAACTCTATGCCCAATGGGAAATAGACACGTACACCGTTTCGTGGGAAGCCAACGGCACGCCATGGACAGGCTCTAGTCATGGCAGTCCGAGCACAAATGCGAACTATAACACCAAACCGGCAACTATTCCTACAGCTCCCACATCAGCCGCATGTGACGGTAGTAAGGTATTCGTGGGCTGGAGTGCAACACAAATTGTAGGAACGACGAATACTTTCCCATCGGACTTATTCACATCCAAAGAGGCAGCACCGGCAATTACGGGAAACACTACTTTTTATGCAGTGTTTGCTACAGGTGGCACTGTTACTTTTAATAGTTCATTAACAGGTATAACAAATTCGTCAATGACATGGACGCACACCAGTTCCGGTGTAGAATTCTCATTGACGGGAACATATAGTACATATTCTTCTCCAACTTGGACTATTGGTTATGGTTCGTCTGAAACTTATGGTACAATTACTGTTCCGTCTGGCAAATATATTGCTAATGTGGATGTAACGCTATCTAATTCAACAAACAAAATAGTTTCGGTAAGTAACGGAACATTAACGACTAATAGCACTGCTCAATATATTGTTTTTCGAAGTTCAAAGACTACTACTAATTTGATTCCTGCGACATCCAGCACACAGACCAAAATCAATCAATTAGTTATCACCTATGTGTCTTCCACTCCGGCTTTCGCCACTGCTTGCTGCACGCAACTTGGGGGTATAGGTGCTTCGGTTAGTTATTCGAACCCGAATACGGCGGTACTGACGTGGAATGCGATGAGCAATGTGGATGCGACCACACCTTATACGGTTACATACAGGACTGGTAGCGCTGCATTTGGAGATGGTAATGTGGGAAGTATCACCACAAATGATGCAGGTAAGAAGACTTGTACTATTACCGGACTAAGTTGCAACACCAGTTACGATTTCAAGATTGAAGTTACAGCCGCGAGCAACTACTGCGACAAGGACACCACTCTGACAGGCAAGAACTCCGGCAAATGGGACGTAACGCACACATTGAGCAATGTAACATTGTCAAGCGGTCAGACTGCCGGGACGGGCGTGCTGTGCGGCGATTACAGCGCAACGTTTGCGGCATCGTCGGCAGCATACGAGTTGCCGTCGTCCATAACAGTCACCGGCGCATCGTCGTACACATGGAACAAAGCAACCGGCGCATTGAGCATATCCAGTGCGAACATAACCGGCAATATAGCCGTTGCTATAACGGGTGCTGTGGTATCGAACTTCAGCAACAGTTCGACAGTGTTCATTCAGGCAGAGAGCAGTAGCGCATGGGACGCGAGCGCATGCGTCAAGGCGTGGTTCAATAACAGCGGTTCAGGCGGCTCGGCACAAACGACCTATTGGCTGTTTGATGCGTCATCACCCGATACCGGCAAGAAACTGTTCGCGACAGTTGTTCCGTCTTCAGGCACACTGAACCAAGTGACCTTGCAGCGGTTCGCATCAGATTGTGACCCTGAGAATTTCTACAACAACAACGGAACATTGACGAAAGCGTCCAGTAGCGGCAGCAATACGTTCCGGACTACCGGTTCAGGAAACAGTGCGGTAGCTTGGAACGCTACGGGTGTAACACTGGAGTTGTGGAGCAGCATAGACAGCTGGGCTGCCAAGATAGCAGACATGTCAGACCAGGGCAGCGGCGTGTGGACTGCCACATATAGCAACTACGCTCCAAGTGTGACATCCGCTGATTTTAAGATAAAGACCAACTACAACGGCTGGATTGGTAACACCAACAGCAACAACAATGCCACATTAAGCGGCATGAAGGTCGGCTCGACATACAATGTGACCGCCACACTGGATATAACCGATCACTCGCTTGTGATGAGCAAGACGTATGTGAAGGGAACAGTAAGCTTTGACATGCAAGGTCACGGCAGTGCCATCGATGATTTGACGAATGTGACGGCGGGTAGCAAGATAAGCGCTCCGAGCGAGCCATCAGCATCCGGTTATACGTTCGGCGGATGGTACAAGGAAGCAGGTTGCACCAATGCATGGACCTTCGGAACCGATGTGGTGAACGAGACCATGACACTTTATGCAAAGTGGACAGCCAAGACATGTACCATCACCTTGGACAACCAGAGTGCCACAACCGCAGGAACGGAGAGCGTGACGGCGACGTATGATGCGAACACGAACCTAACAAGCAGCATCACCAAGCCGACGAAGACCGGTAGCGCGTTCAAGGGATATTACACGGAGACCGGTGGCGGAGGTGTCCAGTTGATAGATGCCAACGGCGCGTGGGTGGCAGGCGCGAGCGGTTATACGGATGCCAGCAAGAACTGGAAGTACGACGGCACATCGCTGACGCTGTATGCCGTGTGGGGATACACAGTAACCTACGCCAATGAAGATGGCACCGAGATCAGTCACTCTGATGTGACGGCAGGCGGCAGCGTGACGCTACCTAATCAAGATGCCTGTGTGGGCTTTGAGTTCTTCGGCTGGAGCACGGTTAAGATAACAAGCGAAACGACAACCAAGCCTGCCGGAGCATCGTTCATCGGCAAGAACGGCGCAAGCTATACGCCCAGTAGAGACACTACGTTGTATCCGATATACAAGAGAATAGACGGATATACGCAGGTGAAGGATACATTGACAAAAGCCATACACGACCATAATGGTTATGAGGCATTTAGCGGTGTAAATAAAAATACTTCAGGAGTGAGAATTCATTCTGACGCTGTTTATGCGGGTAGTTCTAGTAATGGCAATTCGAGTATTCAGTTGAATGCTTCGTATGGAGTTGTCACGACGTCATCAGGAGGAAATGTGGAGCACATTTACTTGCATTATAATAGTAAGACAGCAGTAGATCGCGTAACTACTTTCTACGGAAAGGCTTCAGCATATTCCACGTTCTCATCAGCGACAGATTTCCCCACTGGTGATAATGCAGGAACAAGCATAGGAACTGCTACAAAATCTGTTGCTGTTAACAATGATCAATCCTTCGAATTGCCATCTACGGGAAATGACTTTGTCACTCAATATCCATTTTTAGCATTTACTGTTAGTGGCGGAGCTGTATTTTTGGATACTGTCATCATCACTTGGGGAAGTGGAACGGCATATTATTCGACCCATTGTGAGGTGAAAGAGGATGTGACGATAACTTATAATGGTAATGGTGGCACACCGGGATGCGGTGACGCGACAGACGATGATGCTTCCGGAAACAAGCAGAAGACCGTAACATGGGACTACAAGAGTAGCGGCGCGGATGCTCCGACACTGGCGAGCAGTCAAACAATCTGTTCGTCTGCTACCCGTAGCGGTTACGTTCTTCAGAAATGGAATACATCCGCAGACGGTTCAGGCAGAGACTACACACCCGGGGCAACAGTGACGCGTTTTGGTGGCGATAGTACGCTGTATGCAATATGGCGGCCTGTTTATACTGTCGAATACTACGACAAGAACGAAGGAACGCCTCTTGTGGCAAGCGAGACGCAGGATGAGTATGGTGCAGCGGTGGATGTGCCGGATAACCCGACAGCATGTAGCGGGTCATGGACCTTCGTCGGCTGGACAGACAACGCCAACCAGTTGGCCGCGGACCCTATGAGACCGAACATTGTGGTTGCATCGGGCACCTCGACATATACTCCGACTGCAAATATAAAGTTGTATGCTGTATTCTCGAAGTCATACGAGACCTGCGATAACTTTGCCGCAGGAGTGAGCGGAACATATATCATTTCGCAGACATCAAGTGGAACGACGAATTATGTGCAAGCGACGGGTAGTGACCATCAGTACAACAAGAGTTCGGAGAGTGGTGCTGACGAAACAGCGGAAAAGTTCCGAATAGCCTATTCATCCATCAAAAAAGCCTACACTATCAGTACCTCGACGGGTTACATCGTGTACAACTCCGGTGACATAGACAAGGGGAGCAGCACACCATACTACTGGAATATCACCTCCAGTGGCGTGGGATGGAAGATTACTCCACAGGGAGTTTCAAGCAAGTGGCTGACACTCAGTACATATTTCAAGATTTATGGTAGCGACTATACCGCCCTGAACTTCACCAAGGCGACAACTACTTATTACTATACTATCCAGTCCTGCGATGCAACACACACCATCAAATTCCATAATGGAGGCGGAACGATTAACAATCCCGCCAGTGTGCCTGTCGGTTCGTGGAACAGTTCGACGAAAATGCTGTCGGGCTTGAGCGACTGCGACAAGGTGACCAAATGGCCGACAGCAACTTATGAGGGCTGGAACTTCCTCGGCTGGAGTCCGGAGGACTACAGCAACAGCGGCAAGCATTCTACCGATTATGAGGACGAGAACGGAAGTACATCTGAGCCGAGCACAGATATACTATATGGTAATGATGCCAATAGTTACACCGTGTTAGGCGGAAACATTGACCTGTATCCTGTATTTACTCGCATACCGAACAACGAGCCATTTGATACAGATGAAGGCGGCGATTACGTTATGTATTATCTGGAGTCCGGCAGCGATGACGGTTATGGTGCCGAGGTGCGTGTGTATGCCGGAGCATATGAAGACAACAAACGATACCAGACGGCAAGTAGTTGTGCATCGGCGCGCGTGTTTACCTTCACCAAAGATGGAGATGTATGGCATATTTATGACAACACTGCCGAGAAATATATTGCCGGTGTATCAGGAGATAACGATCTGGTTTATCGGAGTGACTTGAGCGGCGATTACGATGACTGGACCATAGAAGTCAGCAACGGTAACCAGTTTGATGCTTATTGTCAAGGTGGCGGACGATACATAAGCTTCAGTACTACAGCGGGCAAGTTTGCAAATTATAGTGTGACTGCCAGTCCGACATTATATAAGCAAGTATATCTCGGCAGTTGCGAGGAACGCATCTTCTCGTCGGAGCCTAATGCAACACCTATATTGGATTTGAGCGGCGAGCCGACCGTCACCTCCAGTTCGGGGCAGACCATTCGTGCCGCCACACCGTTCGTGCTGACCGGCTCTCATCTGGGCGATGCCAACAAGGTGACACTGACCGGCACCAACCTGAAGTTTGCGACCTCAACCACGGCAACACCTGTAGCATCGCTGGAGGTAAGCGTGACGAGCGAATCGGTGGCTGCGACGAACATCTACGTCTATTACACGCCAACCGCCACCTCTGACGGGACAGAGAACATCATCGTCACAGCATCCGCTACAACAAGCAGCAGTGTGGAGGTGAAGCGCACCACGTCAAGCGTCTATGCGCGTCACCTGCCGGCTAACTTCGTGATAGCCGCTCAGGCAAGCAGCGGCAAGTGGTACGCCCTGCCTGCGGATATCACCAGCAGTAGCAGTTCGACAGCAGGCGTGCTGATTGAGGTGGATGATGACGATGACCCGACAAGCGTGACCTCCGCACCGGAGAACACGCAGTGGGGACTGCGGAATGTTCAGTCAGCACGACAGACAACGAACGGGCTAGGACACCACATGACGTTCACCGAGCGCCTGACGACAGCAACAGCGAACAGTCAGAAGACCCTGTACAACGGTTCAGGCACCGGTGTTCAGGCATATGCCAAGTGGAGCGGCTACGCATCAACCAATCCCGAGCAGTACGAATGGGTGCCGACAACAACCGACCTGAAGGACTATACGCTGACCAGTGCGAAGACGTTTGACGGTGACGCCGGAGCCCGTACATTGAGTATGAACACCAGTGGCGTATTCGGAACACTGCTGCAAGCCAAGGCATACGACGGAAAGGTGCGTCTGCTGCCGGCGGAGTTCTATACCACAGCGGATGCGCAGATCGTGGAGTGGAAAGCCAACAGCGTGGTTGTGATGTACACAGGTTCGCAGACAAGTGCGACAACGAAAGTGGGGACAAACAGCGCAAGCAGCAGTCAGACACTGACCACACATAAGCTGACGCACGGCATTTACGAACTGACGACCTCTCAGGCACTGACGTCCAACGACGGCAAGAAACTGGAGCTGACTTTCGGCACATCGGAGAAACTGATAGTGGAGATACCGGTCATCATCAGCGGCACGTCAACGGCTGCAACCGGTCATGCGTCGCAAGACCTGATAATCCTGAAAGATGCCAAACTGACGGCTGCGGCTACCAAGTACGACTACCGTAACGTATATGTATATGGCGGCGGCAAACTGAACATACCTACCGGCACATCTCTCGGCGTAAACAATATTATATTACGCGCGGGAGGAATCACAACCAGCGGTATAGGCTCGTCACCGTCGGCTGCATACGACTATGTCTATCCGCAAGTGTTCCTGGCGGGAACATTGACGAGTTCGGTGGCAAATATCAAATACGAGTATATCACCGATTATACGCACTGGTATCACCTCTGTCTGCCGTTCAACGCGACGCTGACATCCATCCACTATCCGCAGGAGTACTACGGTGATAATGTAGCAGCGGAGAACCACGGCAGCTGGCAAATCAAGCGCTATGACGGCGCGACACGTGCCACAGGCGATTATGCGGCATGGAAGGATATAGAGGCTGACTCGCCTGCCAAGACTGAGGTAACGGCAGGTGTGGGCTACATCTACTGGGGTGCGCCGAAGAAAGTGACTGTCGGCACAACGACGGAGCGTCAGGCATGGGGCATACAGCGTATGACGATGCCGACCTCTGCCAGTGCAGCCGTAACAGCGGAGACGGCGAACAAGACCGTCAGCGACCTGAGTGCCTACTACAGCGGTGCAGGACAGGTAAATGACCAGGGATGGAACCTCATCGGTAACCCGTACATGGTGAACCTGACCGGCCTGACAAGCACAAGCATCAAAACCGGCGCGCTGGAGAAGGAGATGGTGAGCGGTCAGTGGACAGGACGCTGGACCTTCAACAGCAGCAATTCCAACCGCTACATCACCGTGCCGGACAACCACTTTGAGACGTATGAGGCCGTTGCGATAGCCGTAAGTGACATGACGCTGACGGCAGGCCGTGCGTTCTTCGTACAGCTGGCTGATGCTGCCACGGCGGTAGAGTTCGATTATGCCAAGAAAGCCGCACTGGCACCGGCATGGCAGCAGGCAGAGCAGACCGCTGACATCGAGACCGGTGTTGTGATGAGCAGTGAGACGATGAAGGACGAGGTGAACTTCTGGATCAAGGACGGCAAGACAGCCGAGTATGAGTTCAATGCCGACTATCCGAAGACTCCTAACCAGACGAACTTCAACATCTACGGCGTGCACGAGACCGGCAAGCTCAGCTGGATTGCCGTCAGTCCAGAGATTGCCGAGGGCTCAATGGCAATCGGTTATCAGGTTCCCGCGGCAGGTGACTACACACTGAGCCTGAGCGAGAAGTTCCCGGAAACGGATATTGAGGCGTTGTTCGTGACAGACCACGCAATGAGTCCTGAAGTGACGACGAACCTGCTGCTCGACGATTACACCTTTACGGTTAATCAGGCCGAGAGCAACGACGAACGGTTCACCGTAAGCGTCAAACTCAAGAAGCAGACCGATGTGGTGACAGACATCGGCAACGGCGGAACGACGGAGGTGCAGGCGGTGAAGTTCATTCACAACGATAAACTGTACATCCTGCGCAACGGCTTGCTGTACGATGCAACCGGCAAACGGGTGAATGTAACCAGTAAATGACAATTGATAATTGACAAATGAAAGGAGATAAAGCTATGAAAACTTTAAGATATTTATTGGTTGCAATCGTACTGG
Organism: Paludibacteraceae bacterium; assembly: GCA_017444065.1. Classification (GTDB taxonomy): domain Bacteria; phylum Bacteroidota; class Bacteroidia; order Bacteroidales; family Paludibacteraceae; genus Colicola. The sequence continues at coordinate 8,298 of JAFSXJ010000128.1, forward strand.
TGTTCGCATCGTTGTCTGCCGAAGCGCAGTTTACGAAAGTGAATCATCTGAAAGGCTGTACAACATTCGGGCAGGAGGAACGGGAGTTCCAGTTCAACTCAACATCTGCAATGCTTGTTCAAGACAAGAATCTCGGTTTGGCAGAAGGCGGAGCGTTCACTACCGGCGTTAGTACCGGAACTCCTCTTGCGATTGCTGGTCCGCGCCGTGCGCCGGAAGAGGGTGACACACCTCCCTCGAACGACCCGCAAGGCCCGCAGGAGAACCCCATCGGCGATGGCGTGTGGGTGATGATGCTGCTCGCTGCGGGTTATGGCGTGTATATGGCGTATCGCAGGCGGAAGGCGGTGGCGCAATAACCCGGAGAATCCGGATATACCGGACGCTACGCTGATCTGGAGGTTCCGGAGATTCCGGGAATAGTGGATAAAAGAAATGGGGCTCGGTGAGTCCCATTTTCTTGTAGGAGAGCAAGGGTGGTCAACAATTACCAACAATTAATCGAAAATTGCAGAAGAATACTATTTGACGAAAAGCAAGTTCGCTTACGACAAATCGTAGCCGTAGTGGCGTAGGCGGGAGGTGCTGGAGCGCCAGTCGCTGTCCACCTTGACGAAGAGCTCGAGGAAGACGGGCTTGCCAAAGAACGCCTCGATATCCTTGCGCGCCAGCATGCCGACCTTCTTCAATGCGGCGCCCTGGTGACCGATAATGATGCCCTTCTGGCTGTCACGCTCCACATAGATGGTCGCCTGGATGCGTATCAGTCCCTTGGGGTGCTGCGGATTCTCCGGCTCATCGTGAAACGCCTCAACTTCAACTTCTGTAGAGTAGGGAATCTCCTTGTCGTAACTGATCAGAATCTTCTCACGTATAATCTCGTTGACAAAGAACCGCGACGATTTGTCGGTCAGTTGGTCTTTGGGGAAGAACGGCGGACACTCGGGCAGGGCATCCTTGACAGCCTTGAACAATTGGTCGATGCCGAATCGCTCCTTGGCAGAGATAGGGAAGATTGCCGCCTCCGGCAGTTCCTTCTGCCAGTACGCAACCAGATTGTCCAAGGTCTCAGGCGTGGTGAGGTCGATCTTGTTGATAAGCAGAAAGACCTTCGTGCCTTGGCCATTAGCCATTGGCTTTTGGCTGTTAGCCATCTTCTTAACCTTGCTGAGGAAATCTGCGTTCTTGTCGGGCGTATCCTGCACATCCGTCACATACAGCAGCACATCGGCATCGACGAGTGCGCCCTGGCTGAACTCAAGCATCTGCTCCTGCAGTTTGTAGTTCGGCTTGAGCACACCCGGGGTGTCGGAATAGACAATCTGAAAATCCTCCCCGTTGACGATGCCCATGATGCGGTGACGCGTGGTCTGTGCCTTGGATGTGATGATTGACAGCCGCTCGCCCACCAGGGCGTTCATCAGCGTGGATTTGCCTACATTAGGGTTACCAACGATATTTACGAAGCCTGAACGGTGCATAACTATTCACTAAACAGTTTGTCAGCATTGAGCTTGTTGATTTTGCCGAAGCGTGCCTTGAGCGCCTTCTGGTCGATAAGCTTCGGGTCACCCACAATCAGTATCTTCATCGGCTGACCTTTGACATGCGCATTGTAGAAGTTGACGATGTCGTCGAACTTGAGTTTCTGCACCTGACGAATCTGCAGCGTAGCGGGGTCAATCTGATAGCCGAGACGCATCCAGTCGGTCATCCGCTGGCTCTTGGTGCGGAACGTAGGATGGTGGCTGAGCATCGACTGGCGCAGGATAGTGCGGATGTTCTCAATATTCTCAGGGTTCTGCGGCATCGAATCCAGCAGCGAACGATAGACGTCCAGTGCGTCAATCACCTTGTCAGACTGTGTGCCGACGTAGCCGATGAACCGGGTGTTGCGGTTCTGGATAGGCGGTGTGACAAACGCACCATAGGCGGTGTACGCCATCGAACGTTTCTCGCGAATCTCGTTCATGACGATGCCGGAGAAGCCGCCGCCGAAGTACTCGTTGAACGCATCGTACTGCACCGCCTCGTTCACACTGTACGGCGTGCCTTCGATGAGGATGTAAATCTTGGCCTGCTGCATGTCAGGGTCGGCCAGGAAGTAAAGCTCGGTCTTGTTAAACGGCGTACGCGGACGCTCGATGGGCGAAGTGGTCGGTGTGGCGTTGCTGGACATAGGAATATGTCCGTACAGTGCCATCTTCACTGAGTCTGCCGGTAACTGACCGGCATAGTGAATCTCCAGCTCATAGCCCAAGGCAGCGTGCCATTCTGACTCAAGGTCGGATTCTACAAGAATGATACCCATGTCGGGCGTGAAGATGTTACGTTCGGGCACACGCTTGATGTAACTCGAGTTATCGCCGTACAGCACATACTCCAATGCCGCAGCAGCGCGCAGATCGGAGTTCTGGCGCTCGTAGTACCAGCGCGAACTGAGTTCGCGGCCGACAATACCGTTCAGTTTCTTGTGCGCCTCTGACGAGAATTCCGGGAAGAGCATGTGCAGGTTGACGAGGGAGATAATCTCCTTCAGGTTATTCTCGTCACCCTCGATGTCCACGATAACATAGTTCTGCGTAGCGCTGTAGGTACATGTGGCACCCAGTCGGGCGAGCTTCTCGCGGAACTCGTTGACCGTCAGTCCCGGCGCGCCTTTCATACCCGCCTCGTTCATCATCTGTGCGGAGAACTTCAGCAACGGCTTCTCATACGTACCGATGCCGTATTGCAGACGCAGCGTGAAGATGTTGTTCTTCGGGTTAGGTGTGACATATACATACACGTTCTCGGCAAAGCGGTCCTGGTCGATATCCTTGAGGTCAACAAACCTTGGCACGAGCTTGCCTGCAGGGATATTGGCGAAATCCTGATAGTACTGCGACTGTCCCTTTCCGGATTCCAAAGGCTTGATGTTCGGCTTGGCAAGTTTGTCCTTCTTTGGGTTGCCGTCGCTAATCTCGAATACTTTCTTCGGAGCGGAGAAGTAGGTGCCGGCAACGCGAATCACTTCGTCCTTGGTCAGTTTGGTGAGTTCCTCTTTCTCGGCGAACACTTCCTCCAGCGGAACCTGGCAGACATAACTCTCCAGCAGCATCATCGATTTGGTCATCGAGTACTCCATAGCGCGGTCGTAGCTCTGCAGCAGGTTACGGCGAACCGCCTCGAACAGTTCGTCGCTCACATCACCCTTGATGAGTTTGTCCATCGCCTTGCGTACAGATTCCTCGGTTACCTTCATCGAGTTGTACTCGCGCGAAGAGGTGTTCAGGAACGGGACAGCCATAACGTTGATACGTCCCACCTCGCGTCCCGCATTCATTGAAGCGTTAGCCATGAGGAACTCGTTGTCTGTCTGCAGTTCGTCAAGCAGACCTATACCCATCTCGTTGGACAGCAGCTCGCATGCGAACTGCAAGGGCAACTCGTCCTTCTCGCCGCGTTTGACGCCCTTGTACACCTCCGCATAGATCGGGTAGTACCCCAGCCGCGCGCGGAAACGCTCGTCCTTGGCAAACTCCGTGTCTGTCCACTGCAGGCGTGCCGGAAGTTCTTTCGCCTGCATCGGACCAAAGGTCTTCTCAATCAGCGGCTTGACCTCCTCGGTCTGGAAGTTTCCGACGAGGATGAGCGCCATGTTGTTGGGCACGTACCATGTGTTGTAGAACTCAATCAGCTGACGCAACTTCGGGTTCTTCAGATCTTCTGGATAACCGATGATGTCACGCTCGTAGGGTGTGCCTTTGCAAGCCTCGCTGTTGATGAACCGGTTGACATGCTGGCCGTTGTCATCGGAGTACATGTTATACTCCTCAAACACGTTCTCCAGCTCTGCCTGGAACGACCGGAAGACAGGGTTAGTCAGTCGGTCGGCATACAGCGTGAGCCAGCGCTCCATCTGATAGGCGGGGAAGCGGTTGTGGAAGTATGTCATGTCGTAACTTGTTCCGGCATTGAGCCCCTCGCCACCGATGGACTGAATGAGGTTGGAGAACTCGTCGGTAGCAGTGTATGGCGCAGCCAGAAGGCTCTGCTCGTTGATGCGGAGCTGAATACGCTCGCGCTCCTTCGGGTCGGTAGTCATGCCCAAGGTGTCGTACAGGGCGATAATCTGCTCGTAATAGGGTTTTTCCTTCTCCCAGTCGAGTGCGCCTATACGGTCAGTGCCCTTGAAGAGCATGTGCTCCAGATAGTGCGCAAGGCCGGTGGCAGTTGACGGCTCGTCAATCGAACCGGCACGGGTGACGGTAGCACCGAACACATCCGTCTGGTCGTGATCCTCCCATAGGAGAACAGTCAGACCGTTGCTGAGTTGATAACGGGTGAGCCCTTCAGGCAGTTGGGCAAAAGTGAACATTGTGCCGCATGCCAGCAGCAGAATGCTAAGAATGAGTTTTTTCATTATACTTGATTGTTTTTGATGTTCGTGATAATGTGTGACGGCTACCATTCGAGCAGAACCTTTCCGCACTGCCCGCTGACCATGATGTCGAAGCCCTTCGGGAAGTCATCGAACTTGAACCGGTGTGTGATGACGGGACTGAGGTCCAGTCCGCCGAGGAGCATCTGCTCCATCTGATACCATGTCTCCCACATGCGGCGGCCTGTGATGCCCTTGATTGTCAGGGCGTTGAAGATGACGTCCGACCAGTTGACCTGTGTGTCTTTAGGCAGAATACCGAGCTGTGCGATGTTCGCGCCCTTGTACATGTGCGCAATCATATCGTTGAACGCAGCAGGTGCGCCGGACATCTCCAGTCCGACGTCAAATCCACGTATGCCGAGCTGCTTCATCGCCTGCTCGACCGTCTCGCCCTTGCTGCCGTCCACCGTGACATCGGCCCCCATCTTCCTGGCTATCTCCAGTCGAAGCGGGTTGATGTCGGTCACCACCACATGCTTGGCACCGGCGTACCGACATATACCGGCAGCCATGGTACCGATCAGTCCGGCTCCCGTGATAAGCACATCCTCGCCCAGCAAGGGGAATGCCAGCGCAGTATGGGTGGCGTTGCCGAACGGGTCCATGATGGCGGCAAAGTCATCGGGAATCTCGGGACGGAGCTTGACGACATTGGACTCGGGGATAGTGACATACTCGGCGAACGCGCCGTCCTTACCGAAGATGCCGACTGAGAGTGAGTGCTCGCACACGTGTCCCATGCCCCGTCGGCAGTTGCGGCACTGGCCGCAGACGATGTGTCCCTCGGCAGTCACACGCTCGCCGATCTTGATGTTCCGCACCCCCGAACCGATGTACGCTACCTCGCCGACAAACTCGTGTCCCATGATGTACGGCGGCTTGCAGTGGGTCTGACTCCATTCGTCCCACTTGTACATGTGCAGGTCGGTGCCGCAGATGGCGGCTTTCTTGACCTTGATCAGTACATCGTTGACGCCGACTTCGGGCATAGACACCTCTTCCATCCATATGCCCGGTTTTGCATATCGCTTGACTAACGCTCTCATGTCGTGTTCGGCAATAGGGGCGTATCAGATGGCGCTTGCGCCATAAAGACGCCCTATGCCTCCACTCTTCGTGTCACAAACGCTTCGTTGTTTTGTGACACGAGGGAGGGTTCCCCCTGCCGATGGAGGTTATATGTGGTTAATACTAAATTCGCATCCGCAATATTGTTGGTTATAGAAGTTATATTCTTTCAGTAGCGCATTTCTGCGGTCCTGCAGTCCGTCCTTTCGCCAGTTCTGCGCCCAGAACTGTACCTTCTCGCCGTTGGCCGTTAGCCATTGGCTGTTGGCATCTTCCGCGGCGCGCAGTCCTGCGGTGTTGACCTGCTCCAGGTTCTTCCATCGCGAGGAGGCGAGGGTAGTGGCGAACCATGGGATGCCCAGTTCCTGCGCCTTGCGTGCCGTAGCTCGCAGCCGATGGTAGAAACATACTTCGCACCGTTTGCCACGCTCCGGCTCCTGCTCCAGTCCGCAGACGGCTTGCAGCCAATGGTCGTGGTTGTAATCACCATCAATCCAGCGGATGCCGAGGCTGTCGGCGTGACGCTTGCTTTCCTGCTTGCGAATCTCGTATTCCTCGCGCGGAAAGATGTTCGGGTTGAAGTAGTAGATTGTCGGTACAATGTCCCCGGCACACAACCACTCGACGATGGCTGACGAGCACGGTGCACAACATGCGTGAAGCAGCACCTGATGCAGTCCGTCGGGGACGATGATATGTGACTCGGATTTCATTGTATGCAAAAAACGTACAAAGTTACAACATTTTTTCCATATATGCAAATTTTGAGACGATATTTTTGCTAAAAAAAATTTTTCTAAAAACTGCAAATTGTGTGCCCGAGATAGCAAAAATGTTTTATAAAAATTTTTCTCAAATAAAATTTGCATATATGAGAAAATTGTTGTACTTTTGCAATCGATTTCGTCCTCAAAACACGAAAGTTTCCCGAAAAAATAACTTACAAGCTTGACAATGAGGGAGATGGCTGATTTGCGATGGTGCGAAAGTTGTCCAAAATGGAAAACTTTGCGCCAAGGGTTGATGCCGAAAGTTGTCAGTTTGTGGAAAGAAATATAAAATACATGGAAACAAAAATTGTGAAACGTGATGGTAAAGAAGTTCTCTTCTCCATCGACAAAATCAAGGATGCCATCAGTAAGGCATTCATTGCATCGGGATCGTTTGCCACCGAGGAGACGTTGACCGCTGTGCTCTCACACCTGCGCGTGCGTAACGGTATGGGTGTGGAGGATATCCAAAACCAAGTAGAAGTGGCTCTGATGGCAGAGGGATACTTTCAGGTAGCCAAGAACTACATGCTCTACCGCTACCGTCATTCGGAAGACCGTGAGACGCTGGAGAAGTTGAACTTCCTGATCGACTACTGCTCGGCATCGAACGCTGCCACCGGCAGTAAGTACGACGCCAACGCCAACGTGGAGAAGAAGAACATCGCCACGCTGATTGGTGAACTTCCGAAGAGCAACTACATCCGTCTGAACCGCCGCTTGCTGACCAACCGCATCGAAAAGATGTTCGGCAAGGAGGTAGCCGACGAGTACATCCACCTGCTCAAGACGCACGTGTTGTACAAGAACGACGAGACCTCGCTCGCCAACTACTGCGCATCGGTGACCATGTACCCGTGGCTGCTGGAGGGAACAAAGGCCATCGGCGGCAATGCCGTGGCGCCTACTAACCTGAAGGCGTTCTGCGGCGGATTTGTGAACATGGTGTTCATGGTCAGCTCGATGCTCTCAGGCGCGTGCGCTACGCCCGAGTTCCTTATGTATATGAATTACTTCTGCGAGAAGGAGTACGGCGAGGATTACTACAAGCGTGCGAACGATGTGGTTGAGCTCAGTACGAAGAACCGCACGATTGACAAGATCCTGACGGACTGCTTCCAGCAAGTCGTTTACTCCATCAACCAGCCTGCCGGTGCACGTAACTACCAGTCGGTGTTCTGGAACATCTCGTACTACGACCGCTATTACTTCGAGTCCATCTTCGGTGACTTCCGTTTCCCCGATGGTGAGAAGCCTCACTGGGACAGCCTGAACTGGCTGCAGAAGCGCTTTATGAAGTGGTTCAATCAGGAGCGCACGCGTGCCGTGCTGACCTTCCCCGTTGAGACCATGGCTCTGCTGAGCGAGAACGGCGACGTGAAGGATAAGGAGTATGCCGACTTCACTGCAGAGATGTACGCTGAGGGACACTCGTTCTTCACCTACCTGAGCGACAATGCTGATTCGCTTGCCAGCTGCTGTCGTCTCAGAAACGAGATTACCGACAACGGCTTCTCCTATACGTTGGGCGCAGGTGGCGTGAGCACGGGGTCGAAGAGTGTGCTGACCATCAACCTCAATCGTGCTATCCAGTACGCCGTGCGTCAGGGTATAGCCTATCAGGACTACATTGAGCAGGTGGTTGACCTGATGCACAAGGTGCAACTCGCTTACGACGCCAACCTGCACGAACTGCAGAAGCAAGGCATGCTGCCGCTGTTCGATTCCGGCTTCGTTAATCTGGGCCGTCAGTACCTGACCATCGGTGTGAACGGACTGGTTGAGGGCGCTGAGTTCCTTGGTATCAAGATCAACGACAACGACGACTACGCCAACTATGTACAAGAGGTGCTGGGCATCGTTGAGAAAAAGAACAAGGAGTACCGCACGAAGGATGTGATGTTCAACTGCGAGATGATTCCTGCCGAGAATGTTGGTGTCAAGCACGCCAAGTGGGACAAGGAGGACGGCTACGTCGTTCCGCGTGACTGCTACAACAGTTATTTCTACGTGGTAGAGGACAACACGCTGAACGTGATGGAGAAGTTCAAACTTCACGGCCGTCGTTACGTAGAGCACCTGACCGGTGGTAGTGCGCTGCACTGCAACCTGGAGGAGCACCTGAGCAAAGAGCAGTATCGCAACCTGCTTCGTGTAGCGGCTACGGAAGGCACGAACTACTTCACCTTCAACATCCCCAACACCGTTTGCAACAAGTGTGGACATATCGACAAGCGTTACCTGAAGGAGTGTCCGGAGTGCGGCAGTACCGACTTGGACTACCTGACGCGAATCATCGGTTATCTGAAGCGCATCAGCAATTTCAGCGAGCCTCGCCAGAAGGAAGCTGCACGCCGTTACTACGCTAACAAGAGCAACTTAGGCGCTGCATGTTAGTAGCCGACTACGATATCGTTTTTCAGGAGGTGCCTGACGAGACAACGCTTGCGTTGAACATCTCCGATTGTCCTCATCATTGCCCGGGCTGTCACAGTAGTTACTTGTGGCAGCCCGTAGGCGATACATTGACGCACGACTGGCTGGAAACCGTTATCCGGCGCTATCCGTACCTGACGTGCGTGAGCATTCAGGGCGGTGACCGTGATTACCACGAAGTGGAGCGTGTTGCCGGGTGGATTAAGCAGCATGGACTCAAATCATGCTGGTACACCGGCTTCAAGAAGATTCCTGACGACCTGCGACTCCAGTACTTCGACTTCATCAAAGTCGGCCCGTACATCGAAGCTTTGGGCGGATTGAGGTCGAAGACCACCAACCAGCGCTTCTACCGCGTGGAGCACATTGAGGCAGGCTACGATATGCGGTTTGACCTGCACGACATGACCGACGTGTTCTGGAAGAAGTAGCATGCCGGAAATCCTGTTACACTATATTTGGGAACATTGCCTGTGGGCTGGCTATCCGCAGCAGACGACTGACGGGCAGCCGATAGAGATTATCTCTGTCGGCGAGCATAACCGTGACGCAGGACCGGATTACAGCCATGCGCGCATTCGTATAGGCGGACGCGAGTGGGTCGGAAACGTGGAGATACATATTCACGCCAGTGACTGGTATCACCACAAGCATCATCAGGATGCAGCATACGATACCGTCATTCTTCACGTAGTGCGCGACGCGGACAAACAGGTGTTTAACTCGCGCGGCGAGGCAATCCCGCAGTGTGCGCTGCAGTATCCGAGTGACCAAGATTACCTGACAGGTCTGCTTGCCAACGCCGTGCGGATGGATAGTGCTGAAGGGCGGATAGGTTGTGCGCAGCAACTATTGGAAGACCCCGAACTGCTGACTGAAGGTTGGCGTCGATTGCTGCTGCGCAAGCGGCTGGATTGCAAGTGTGCGTCCATCGAGCGGCTGCTGACCATCACGCAGGGCAGTTGGGAGCATGCGTTCTATATCTCCCTGGCGCGGAACTTCGGCTTCCACACGAACAGCGTGCCGTTTGAAGAACTGGCTATCGCCACGCCGCTGTCCGCCCTGCGCAAGCATCGCGACAGTCTGTTCCAACTAACGGCAATGCTGTTGGGGCAGTCGGGGCTGCCGATAAAAGATGAGCTGATGGCGCGCGAATATGACTTCCTGCGCACGAAGTTCAGCCTGACGCCTATTGACTGCAGCCTGTGGAAACTTGGACGTATTCGTCCGCAGAACAGTCCCGAACGGCGAATCAGGCAGTTCGCCAGCCTGTTGCACAGGTCGGAGTTCCTGTTCAGCAAGGTTATTGAAATCAGCGATATAGATGACTTGGCGGAATTGTTTGCGCAAGACGGCTTTGGGCGCTCGTCGATAGATATCCTGTTAATCAATACCGTTATACCGTATAAATATGCGTACGCGCGACTCAGCTCTGCCGGCAACGGGCAGGCTGCGTTGCTGATGATGGAACGTATAGCGGCAGAGGATAATACGATTATCCGCCAGTGGCGGATGTTAGGTCAGCAGGTCAGCAATGCTGCGGACAGTCAGGCGCTGCTGCATCTGTATCAGAACTACTGCCAGCATCACGAGTGTGTGAATTGCGACGTCGGCTATCGTATATTTTTCGCGCAACAACTGCCGCAATAACTACTGACAGCACGCCGATAATCATTCCGGCAAGCACATCAAGGGCGAAGTGCTGGCTCAGGTAAAGGCGTGAATATGCACTGGAAGCAGCCATTGCGAACAGTAGAACTTGTACGGCAATATTGCCGACCGAAAGTAGCACCTTCCTCTCGCAGGAAGGTGCTGCTGTATAATAGGTATAGATGACGCAGAGCGCGAAGAACAGGCAGAAGAACGTCGTGGTGTGGCCCGACGGAAAACTGAGCCAGTAGTTCATCCGCACGCCATCGGTCAGGGGCAAGGTGATGTCGGGGTGATGCTCGGCGAACCAGGTGAGCGGCCTGGGAGCCATGACAATGTGTTTGATGACCTGGGTGAGCAATGTGGAAAGGACGAGTGAGCCGGTAAGGAACAAGCCTGCCTGCCAGCGCCAGACCAACAGCACAACCGCCGTCAGGTAGGGAAGCCAGTTGCAGGTGTCGGACAGAAAAGGCATCACCGCGTCAGCCCATGCAGAGTGACGGTCACAGAAGAAAAGGTGCAGCGAGGCTTTATCCGTCAGGCATACAGCAACAGTCAGTGCCAGCACGGACACGAACCATAAGCCTATGAAAACGCTGTTGCGTTTGATACCGTCGGTCAGATTCATCTTGAGTGGTCTTTATTGTCCGAGAATAGAGTACGTTCGTTCGCCGACCGTGATATACAGATGTCCGTTGCGGATGAACTTGTGTGACGGCGTCCTGGCGGAAGGAGTGGTGAGCTGGGTGTGCAGCGATTCGGCTTTCGGACTGAGCAGGTAAAGTTCCTGCATGCAGGCGCGTTTGCTCGTGCTTCCTCCTACTGAGACTATTCGGAGCTTAGTGACGGTGGGCAGAATGGTTGTGCGATAGCGCACCTCGTTGCGGGTTTCTTTTTCTACAGTCACTTCGATGGTGCGAATGAGCTCATCGTCGGCGTAGATGTCCAGTTGCATGCTTGTCGCGCTATTGTACGGCGATGCACGGAACGCCAGGACAGCTGTGTCGGGCAGACTCAACCCACTGAACGAAATTTCGCCGTCGGTGCTGCTTTTACCCATTGTGATGGAGGCTGAGCCGTTGGACTGAATGCCGTCGTTGGCAGTACCGCCGGTCACGGCTTTGACCAGTGCTGCAGTGATTGTCGGCAGGTTGATGATGGTGTCGTATTCGGGGCAGTCACACGGCAGAACGACAGGTTTGTATTCGTCACAGACACTTGTGCCGTAGGTGCAGGTGAGCGAGGCGAGTGTAACCGCCTCACCTTTCTTGTTGCCCCATATATATTCGATGAGTTCCGGATAGTCGATGAATGGATTGCGGTTGTGCTGGATGGAGGAAATCTGCTCTGCACGACAAATCTCCTTGTCGCTCACAGGATCGGCGCGATGCCAGTCGAGAAGCACTTGGATGATGGTGTCAGAGAACATGAGGTATCGCGTGTCGCGGATAAAATCGGTGTATGCCTTCCACGACATGTTTTCGTACGCTGTCGCCATGTAGAAATAGGTGCGGGCAAAATCTCCGCGATATTCCTCCGCCGGTTCGAAGCATATATATCCGTATTGCGACTTGCCCTTGCTGTCCATGCGGAACGAACCGTTGTCGAACTTGTCACCTTTCACCACGTGCCCCGGCGCGTAGTTGTTCTTCTGACTGTTTGCGCGCTGGTCTGACGGATTGAGGTTGTATAGGTCTTTGTATGCGTCGTTCTCCTCGCCGCCCCACCATGATTTGGGCAGGCAATGCTCAATGTTGAGCGAGCAGCCGGACTCACCCGGTTTGTTCGGGAAGTAGCGGACGCTGTTCGAGTACATGTCCCACACGATACCATCCGGATGCATGTCTGTCAGAGGCAGCGCTTGCCATGTGCCGTAGGCCTTGAAGTCGCCTTTCTTCCATTGCCCGTTCCGGTCGTCGGTTGAGTGGTACTGGTTGGTGCCGTATTCGTAGCGCAGACCGCCGCGGCAGATGAGGCTGAGCGTCGATTTGAGGACTGAATCACTCTTGCCTTCGATGTCGGCATAGTAGTTTGCGGGAATAGGTTCGGCGCACAGGCAGAGCGGTAACAGACTGACTGCCGAAAGGATAAGGATGAGACGGGAGGTTTTCATGGTGGCAAGTATTATTTTCCGGGGAAGAGGTTCGCAACGATGTACCACAGGATCACTCCTGCGCCGCTGAACAGGGCGTAGTGCCAGTTGCCTTTGACGACGGCGTATGTCGTGCACAGCGCAATGACCAGCACGCAGCCGATGAGGAAGATGTAACGTACAGCGTTGTCCTTCCAGCTCAGGTTCTTGAACTTGAGCGAGAACATCGGCAGTTCGCTCACCAGCAGCCAACAGCTTACGGTTGCTACGGCAAGCATCGCCCAGGGCAACCACTCAGCCCACGAAGCCATTTCGGGGAACGCGGCAATGAGCGATGCCCAGAAAATAGCGTTGGCAGGTGTCGCCAGACCAAGGAACGAACCGGTCTGACGTTCGTCGATATTGAACTTGGCAAGACGCAAAGCTGAGAACGCCGCCATCACGAGTGCCACGGCTGACCACCAGCCCCAGGCGTAGTTGCTGTTCTCTGTCGCGAGGCGGATAGCCTGCATCAGCATCACAGACGGCGCAAGACCGAACGTGATGACGTCGGCGAGTGAGTCAATCTCCTTGCCAATCGGGTTGTTCACTTTCAGCGCGCGGGCACTCATGCCGTCAAAGAAGTCGAACAATGCCCCAAGCAGGATCATACCGAACGCGCAATGGAACAACCCTTCTGCCGCCAGCATCACGGCTATCGCGCCACTCAGCAGGTTGCAGCAGGTTATTATATTAGGAATGTGCTTTTTCATATTCTTTCCGTTTATTCCGTGAAATCCGTACTCAATTATATATCACATCCGTAATTTGGCGAGGCTTTCTTCGATAGCGGCGATACGTGCGAGTGCATCGTGCTCCTTCTTGCGCTCCAGCTCGACAATCTCGGGTTTGGCGTTCTGCACGAAGCGTTCGTTGGCGAGTTTCGCCTGTACGCCGCGCAGGAAGCCTTGCTGGTGCGCCAAATCGGCTTCCAGTTTCTTTATCTCCTCATCCACATTGATGAACGCGTCCATCGGGATGGCGAACTCCGTCGTGCCGACGATGAACTTGGCGGCATTCCCGGATTGTCCGGAATCTCCGGAAAGGACAACTTCCACATTCGCCAACTTAGCAACCAGCGCATTGAGTTCTACCGGACTGATGAGCGTCAGCTGCTCTTTCGGCGGGATGTTCTTCGAGGCGCGAACGTTACGTACTCCTGCGATTATTTCCTTGAGGTTCTCGACGTCTGTGAGGATATTCGAGTTCTCGATATCTCGAGATTTCGAGTTCTCGAGAGAAGAAACCATGATTGACTCGCCCTCTTTGCGCTCGTACAGGTTCTGCCATAGCTCCTCGGTGATGAACGGCATGAACGGGTGGAGCAGAACGAGCAGACGCTCGAAGAAACGTAGCGTTGCCTCGTAGGTCTCGCGGTCGATAGGCTGCTGGTAGCCCGGCTTGATCATCTCCAGGTACCAGCCGCTGAACTCGTCGCAATAGAGCTTGTATATCTCCATCAGCGCCTCGCTCAGACGGTACTTGCTGAACAGATCATCGATTTCCTTCTCCGTTTGACGCAACTTGGCGTCAAACCACTCAATCGCATAGGCATTTGTCTCCTTTCCTTTAGGGAGAGTTGGGGTAGGCTCTACCTCTAACCCTTTCACCATACGGAAACAGTTCCAAATCTTGTTGCAGAAGTTACGTCCCTGTTCGCACAGGCTGTCATCGTACAAAATGTCATTGCCAGCAGGCGCGCAGAGCAATATACCCATACGCACGCCGTCTGCGCCGAAACGGGCAATCAGGTCGAGCGGGTCGGGGCTGTTGCCGAGAGACTTACTCATTTTGCGGCCAAGCTTGTCGCGCACGATGCCGGTGAAGTACACGTGCTTGAACGGCATCTTGCCCTGGTACTCGTAGCCCGCCATAATCATTCGTGCCACCCAGAAGAAGATGATATCCGGGCCGGTCACCAGGTCGGCTGTGGGGTAATAGTATTGAATCTCTTTGTTGTCAGGCTCTTCTATGCCGTTGAACAGACTGATAGGCCACAGCCATGACGAGAACCATGTGTCGAGCGCACCTTCGTCCTGGACGTAGTTGCCTTCGGGCTTGGTTTCCGAGACGATGATTTTGTCATCGGGATAGTTCTCCGCGCCTACTTCTGCGAGCAGGTCGGCGTCGTAGTAAGCCGGAATGCGGTGTCCCCACCATAGCTGACGCGAGATGCACCAGTCCTTGATGTTCTCCAGCCAGTTGCGGTAAGTGTTCTTGTACTTGGTGGGGTAGAACACTATTTCGTCGTTCATTACGGGCGGCAGGGCGATGTCGGCAAAGTGCTTCATGCGTATGAACCATTGCAGCGAGAGCCGCGGCTCGATGGGCACATTCGTGCGCTCTGAGTAGCCGACCTTGTTGTCGTAATCCACCACATGATCCATCAGTCCTGCGGCTTGCAGGTCGTCTGCCATCGCCTTGCGGCAGTCGAAGCGGTCCATGCCGTGGAACTTCGCGCA
>JAFSXJ010000129.1 GCA_017444065.1 Paludibacteraceae bacterium
GGAAGGAACGCCAACGGCTGTTGCCGGCTGCGCGCATGGGCATGGAGATGATGGCTCCTTCGGGGATGTTCTGGATGGCGATACCGATAGACATCGCCAGCGCGCCCATGAGGGATATATCCGCTTGTCCTTCCGATGCACCGGCAAAGACCACACCGACCGCCATGCCTTCGGGAAGATTGTGGATGGTGACCGCCAATGCCAGCATCGCCGTACGAGAAAGACGCGCTTTGAGACCTTCGGGTTTGTTGCTGCCGACGTGCAAGTGCGGCGTCAGTTCGTCGATGAGCAACAGAAAACCGATACCTAAGAGGAAACCGACAGCCGCAGGCAGCACCTGCATGAAGCCGGAAGTTTGCGGCATGTCGATAGCAGGAATGAGGAGGGACCAGACAGACGCCGCAACCATCACACCTGAGGCAAATCCGAGCAGGGCTTTTTGCAGGCGGTCGGGCATGTCGCGTTTCATAAAGAACACGAACGACGCGCCGAGCATCGTGCCCAGCAAGGGGATGAGCAAACCAATTAGTATAGTGGTGGTCATATTCAGGATTTATGCTTTGATTTTCTGTGCCCTCTTTTTAAGAGTCGGGGTTGCGGTTTTTGGGTTGTCGGTTTCCAAGACCGGCTTGGCAGCGATATAGTGTTTGTAATACGAGATGCCGAGGGTTGTAAGCGGCAGGGCGATAATCATACCTATGACGCCGAAGAGCGCGCCCCATATACTGAGCGAGAGCAGGATGGCAGCGGGTCCCATGCCCGTCACCTTGCCCATGATTTTGGGCGTGAGGACCATGTCCTGCAAGGTTTGCACAACGACGAACACCAGTGCCATGCAGAGCAGCGTCACCCAGACCGGTCTGCCCGTCTGCGCCGACTGCACAAGGCACAGCAGGATACACGGAGGAATACCCAACGCCTGCATGTACGGCACGAGATTGAGCACACCGATGATGAGTCCCATCGCAATGCCCATCGGCATGCCGATGATGCAGAAACCGATAGCGAACAGAATGCCGACTATCAACGCGACTAAACCCTGACCGCGGAAATAGGCGTTCATATTCCTGTCCACGTCATGTAGCAGCACGCGCGCCTGGTCGCGGTATTTCTCCGGCACATAACTGCTCCAGTTAGCACGTATGTTCGGGAAATCAATCATGAGGAAGATTAGGTACATCAGTCCGATGAAGATAACCACCAGTTCGGCGAGCCAACTCAGTCCGCCGGTAATCCATCCGGCAACCTTCGGCACGAGGTTCTTCAGTGCGTCGCGCACCTCGGGATAGGAGAGTACGGACTCGAGGTTCAGTCCGTCCAGCGCCTCTTGGATCTTCTCCTGTTGCTCGGGCGTGAAGTATTTGTCCGCATCGAAATTGGCGAAATACTGCTCTACCCCTACGGCAGCAGACCTCACTTCCCTACCGATGGCAGGGACGATGAGGTAGAGTGACAGCGTGAGCAAGCCCACGAAGAGCAGCAGCACAATCGCAACTGACAGACCGCGGAACCTGACCTTGCACTTGTTCTGCACAAAGTCCACCACCGGGTCCAGCAGGTAAGCAAACAGGAAACTGACGAAGAACGGCAGCAGTACGCCGTACAAACGGGATAACATAAGTGCTTATTTGCGGAACAGGCTGCGGATGGTGCTCCAAGCAGTCTGCGCCAGTTGTGCATAATGGTCATACATCGCCTGCGCAAAGCGCACATGCCCATTCATCCGCTCGCGCTGTACGGCAGCACGACCTTCGGCACGAAGCGTCGCGTATTTCAGTTCTTCGCTGTTCTTGAGTCCGCTAAGCTTGCTGACAATCGGGTCGGTAAACAACTGCTTGCTGCATGCGATGAGCAGCGGGATAAGCAACAGATACACAGCACCTACAATCAGGCATGCCGCCCAAGTCGGCACGTATTGCGCCAAAGCAACAACCGCTGCTGCCGCGCAGAACGCCAGTACAGCGAACGCAATCAAGATGAGGCAGATGGTGAGCAACAATGCACCCACCACGCGGCTGGTGTTGTCAATCACCTGCAAGCGCGCCAGTTCGTATTCAGCCTTTGCATAATTCTCCACTTCGGACAGGATTTGCTCCTTCTTGTCCTGCAAGTCTTTCATGTCTTTTTCCATTGTTGTAAATGTTTATGCCTCTGTGGCAGGTTGTTGTTCCGGTTCATCGGCTACCTGTGCGGCAGCCTCGACTTCTTGCTTCACCTTCTCGCAGCACTCCCGGAGCTTGTCCTTAGCCTGTGATGCGATGTCGCGTAATTCGCCCCGTACTTCTTTTCCGGAGTCGGACATGAGCCACATTGCTCCTGCGGCTCCTATTGCTGCGCCTGCCGTGAACAGCAGCGCGCCTTTAATAAGTCTGTCAAACATAATGATTTATGATTTTTTGATTAAAATTTGCTTTGCGAAGTCACGGAGGGCTTGCAGGTCGTTGGCGTCGGGGTGACCGCTATGAACGGGTCCCATGGCACCGCGGCAGTTGAAAGACTCGGCAGCTACGTTGAAACCGAGTTCCTCGAAGGTCTTGCGCATCTGCGGAACGGGCGAGTCGATGATAGCGGACGAGCCGAACAAGACCACTTTCTTCACTTTCTTGGGGTCGAGCGTGCGGGCAAAATCGCGGATGCTGCCGTTCACTTTGCCGAGGAACACACCTGCGCCGATGAAGAGGATGTCCACTTCGTCGGTTAACGGGGTTGATACACTTTCAGGCTTCACGCCTGCTACTTCGCCGACCACCTCAGCCATCTGCGCCGAGTGACCGAACTTGCTGTAATAACGAATTGCTGTTTTCATAAAATTTATAGATTAAAGACCGTTCGCTGCGCTCACTGACAGAACACAGACCGTTGCACTGACAGACCGCTTTGCTGACAGACCGTTGCACTGACAGACTTATTCACTATTGCATTATATGTCTGTATTCTGTCAGGCGTAGCCAATCTGTATTCTGTCAGCAGGCAGAGCCTGCGGTCATCATTTGTTCTACTTCTTCCCTATGCTCCCAGAGGGCACAGCCGCCGGAGTGCTCGCCGCCAACGAGATGAACGGCACGTAATTTCTGGAAGAGCGGTGAAGCGAGCGCACCTTTGACACCGAGCGTGAGGACATTGCTGTCGCTGTAGGGCGAGAACGGGCATGGCTCGGCACTGCCATCAGGACCGATATGGAAGAATCCGCGTCCTGCTGCCAGACAGCCGCCCATATGCTTCTCGTCGCCCGGGAAAGAGATGATGATAATATCCGTATAACGCTCGCGCTGATGCGCTTGCACGGCTTCCATCTGCTCCAAATCGGCATCGCCGAAAGCCAGATGTTCTGTACCCGGCTCAGTAGGCACATACTCGACGTAGATGATGAGTTTGCAGCCCAGTTCGCGCAAGTGATCCACGTACTCATCGGACGTGACGAGCGCGAAGTTCTCCGTGGTGACGGTGATACTGACGCCGAAGAACAAGTCCTCTTTGTGCAAGTCATCCACCGATTGCATCGCACGCTTGTAGATACCCTTGCCGCGACGCGTGTCCGTGCCGTGTTCCGCACCTTCGATGCTGATGACGGGGATGAGGTTGAGGTGCTCCTTTAGGAAGGCAATATAACTCGGACCTATGAGCGTGCCGTTGGTGAAGATGGGGAAAATCATGTCCTCAACTTTCGCTACCTCTTCGAGTATGTCCTTGCGCATCATCGGTTCGCCGCCTGCGAGCAGGGCGAAGTTGATGCCGAGCGACGAAGCCTCGGTGAAGATGGTACGCCACTGTTCTGGTGTGAGGGTCGGACGTGTGCTCTTGCCGGGGTTGTCGGCGATGCCGTTGGCACGTGCGTAACAGCCTTTGCAGGAAAGGTTGCATTCGGTGGAGATGCTGCAAATGAGGAATGGCGGGACATCAATACCTGTTTCTTTCGCCACACTCTTACGCCGGCTTTCCGATTTGAGGAAAATCTGTTGCAGGCGGAAGACCGTTTTCGCCTCGCGCGGATTGCCTAATACATTACGATAGGCTTTCTCCATGATACGGCGGATGGCTCCGCTCATATATCCTTGTAAATCC
>JAFSXJ010000130.1 GCA_017444065.1 Paludibacteraceae bacterium
GACTTGCAACTCATCACAAAGGAGCAGTTCGATGCCGAAGAGGCAAGCCCCATCATCCTTGAGAACGACAACTTCGAGACAATTGACACCATCATCTTCAATCCTGTTACCTTTGAGGTGACTATCGGAGGCAAGATAGCCCAACCGGTAACAGCCATCGACGTTCTTTCCGACCTTGCTGAGGAACCGACGTACATCAGTTCGTCGTCCGTCAGGAAGGAGTACCTCGGCGCAAAGGTGTTCTTCGACAAGGACAGCGAAGTGGAGATTAACGGTGTCGGTGACCTTGAGAAAGCATACAACCTCGACTGGATGGAGTACCTGGGCGGCAACAAGGTTAAGTTCCTCGGTGACAAGGGCATGTACTACCTGTCGTACAAAGTGGCGGAGGACTACCTCGTAGTAGAACCGCTGTACGACCTGACCGAGCCTGACGTGATGTACCTGTGCGGTGTAGGTATGGGTCAGCCCTCATGGACGCCTAAGGCTACCAGCGGCTGGGGATTTGACAGCCCGAACCAGAACCTCGTAGGCCGACTCATCGCTCCGAAGACATACCAGTTCACCGTATATATGCTCAATGATACGGAGAACACCGATCACCCGGGCTTCGGCAGTGTGAACTTCAAGTTCTTCCACCAGCACGGCTGGGGTGGTGAGGAGACGTCGTTGGACTACACGCAGAACGGTCTGAACATCGTCAGCTCCAACGAGGATAGCAATGTCGGCAACTGGTGGTCAAGTTCTGAACCGTTGTTCGAGGGCATCTACCGCATTACGCTGGACAAGAATAAAATGGAAACAAAATATGAGAAAGTGCGCTAATATGAAACACCTGCTGATTCTATCCCTTGCAGTCCTGCTCATGGCAGGCTGCAAGGATCCGAACACCAATCCGGACAACCAAAAACCCGACACCCCGACTACGCAGCATGACCTGATGACCTATATCACCACGGCGGACAACACGATGCACTTCGACAAGGTGGGCAAGAACTTCTCAGAGGGGCTGAATATGAGTCCGGAGATAACGTTGACGCTTGACCCCAAGACACGTTACCAGACCTTTGACGGTTTCGGTGCCGCCATCACGGGCGCAAGTGCGTATAACCTCAGCCGGATGCCTGCTGATGCGCGTGCCAAACTCCTCAAGGAGACTTTCAGCGTAAGCGAAGGCATGGGGTACAGTTATGTACGTGTACCTATCGGCGGTTCGGACTTCAACGTGCACAGCAACTATGACTACACTTGCTGCGACCAGTTCGGCATCGAGAACTTCGCCCTCACATCCGACGAGACGGATTATATCATCCCTATCCTGAAAGAGATTCTTGCTATCAATCCGGACCTGAAGATTATGGGCACGCCCTGGAGTTGCCCGAAATGGATGAAGGTGGATGATGTGGATAAGAAAGGCGCGTACAACTCGTGGGTAGGCGGTTATCTCAATCCCGACTACTATCAGGATTACGCCATGTACTTCGTGTATTGGATTCAGGCGTTCGAGCGTGCCGGTGTTCCTATCGAAAGTGTGACCGTGGAGAACGAGCCGCTTAACTGGGGCAACTCAATGTCGCTGTACATGCCCTGGCAGCAGGAGCGTGATTTTGTCAAGACGGCTCTTGGTCCGACCTTCGAGGCAACAGGCCTGCAAACCAAAATCATCGTCTTTGACCACAATTACAACTACGATGGCAAGGAAGACCAGAACGACTATCCGCTCAAGATTTACAACGACGCCACTGCTGCCAAGTACATTGACGGTGCAGCCTATCATAACTATGGCGGCAGTCCGACAGAGTTGGAGCAGATTCACCAGGCTGCGCCCGACAAGAATCTGTACTTCACCGAGGCGTCCATTGGCACATGGAACAGCGGCAATGACATGAGTGTGTCGCTCATGAGCGAGATGAAGAACACCTGTCTGGCTACGGTTATGCGCTGGTGCAAGGCGGTCATCGTGTGGAACTTCATGCTGGATGACAACAACGGCCCTCACGGTGGTGCAGGCGCATGCTCAACATGCTTTGGCGCGGTGGATCTGTCCAGCAAGGACTATACCACGCTCACCAAGCGCAGCCACTACTACGCCATTGGTCACCTGAGTAAGGCGTTCAAGACCGGCTCGACGCGCATTGGCGTCAAAGGCTATCAGCCCTCAAACGTCACGATATGTGCTGCCGAGAACCCTGATAGCACCTATGGTGTGGTACTGATGAATGAGAACAGCGAGGGTGTGAAGATGCAGATTGAGGCAGGCAGCAAGTATTTCAGCCTGACTCTTCCGGGCAGAAGTGTCACAACCTGTGTTATCCCCCAATAAGAATATAATGAGCAATCATTATATAATAGTTAACTATTTAAAAACAAAAACATCATGAAAAAGTTATTTACTTTTGCAATGGCATTGATGGCCGCAATGGCTATTAACGCTACCGACTATTATTTCGCAGGCGCAGCGAATGGTTGGAGCAACAACAACGACAGTTACAAGTTTGTTGAGGTAGAAGGTGTTCTCACCCTTGAAGTAGAGGATCTGTACGGCGACTTCAAGGTTACCGAGAACGGATCATGGCATCCTCAGCACGGTGCTGCAGCATCAGGTGAAGGTGTAGCGCTGAACGGCAGCTACAACCTCGTAAAATGTGACGACAGCGAGGGCGAGAAAGACGCTCCCGCGAACTGCACGATTCTTATCCCTGAGAATCAGACAGAGGGTGCTGACTATCGTTACAAGAACGCCAAGCTCACGCTTAACGCCGCTAATCCTGACGCACTGGTTATCTCGCTGGTATCAGGTACGCTGTATGATCACAGTGCTGCACCGAAGACCTATCAGATTGTAGGCGCATTCAACAGTTGGGATGCAGCCGGTGCTCCTTCGTTCGAGGATGTGAACGGTGTGCTTACGGTTACGGTTGAGAACCTCAGTGGTACGTTCAAGATCATCGAGGATCACGCTTGGACCAATCAGTGGGCGACGAACTGGGAGACCGGTGCCGGTCTGGCTATGGGTGAGCCGTACGTACTCGGTGCGAAGGGTGAGAAGGAACCGGATAACCTCTCATTGGCTAATCCGTTCGGCGGCTACAAGAACGCTGTGCTCACGCTTGACATCAGTGGCGAGAATTTCGTTCTTACGCTCGTTAGCGGTACGTTCGAGCAGATGCAAGCCGACTGGTATATTCCCGGCAGCAAGCTCGGCTGGAACTGCGATGCGACGACGAAGTTCGACGCTGTGGAAGGTCAGACAAACACCTACGAGTTGCTGCTGGCTGAGTTCGGCGGAGAGTTCAAGGTTGTATATGGAGACTGGGCAGTCGAGTTCGGTGCACCGAAGGGCGAAGACGGAAACTGGAACGTGAACACTCCTATAGAACTTGCCTTCCCCTGCGACAACATGAAGCCCGAAGATCCTGACGCTGTTTATCAGGATGTGACGCTCACTCTTGTAGTGGATTATGAGAAGGTGGAAGCAACCCTGACTATTGCTACCGAGGGTTCGGCTGTTGAGACAGTCAAGCTCAACGCCAAGAGCATCAAGCGCATCGAGAACGGACAGGTTGTTATCGAGAATAACGGCGTTCGTTACCATGTGAACGGCATTGCCCAATAAGCATGCCGGTTTAGTCACGGGAGGCCGATTACCTCCCGTGATTTCTACAAAAATTGATAACCATTAAAAACAACTTATATGAAACGCTCTACTCTTCTTCTGGCAGTGCTCTGCATGCTGAGTTTTGCCCACGCGGAGACTGTTACCCGCACGTTCTATTTCGACTTCGGTATGGATGGTGGTACGCGTGGCACCCTTACCACCTCGCCTGACGCCAACGGGCACTACTGGAACAATATCGGCGACAAGGAGGTTGCAAGCAACAAACCCTCGCAGGATTATGTGTATACCATCGTTGATGCAGCCAATACGGCGACGGATGTCAAGGTTCAGTTAGCCGGCACGAAGTTCACCGCTAACGGTATGTCCGGCGGTGGCGGTCTGCTTGAGCCAGATGCCGAACTGCTGGGTGACCTGGCTGTAGCAACAGCAACATCCGACTATCTGTTTGCGTCGAACAGCGAGCATTGCACAATAGAGATCAGCGGTCTGGATGAGGCGAAAGGCTATCAATTCAAGGTTTTTGGCAGCCGTGTGGCGACCGACGTACGCATCAGTGATTACACGTTCCGCGGCGCATGGGCTATACAGGGTATCCTGCAGGCTGCTGGAAGCGGCATTGGTGCCAACGGCGAGAACCAGAACACAAGCAATGTATGGCTCACGCCGGTAATGAAGCCTTCTGCTGACGGCAAGATCAGTCTGACCGTACATCGCAACTATGCCGCATCGCAGCCGTACTTCCCCATCAACTGCATGCGTATGCAGGAGATGACCGACCTGCATGTGGCACAGAAAGAGATTTACATCGACTGTGGTCACAACGACGGCAGCAATGGCGAACTGACTGCTGCACCGGATGCCAACGGCATATACTGGGTGAACCTCTATGACAACAGCACCTCTGCCGCACCGGTTGCACTGACCTATAAGGACGGATCAGCTGTGAATGGCGGAGCGAATGTGACTATCGCCACTGCGTTCTCCCGCAACGGCTATATCAACGGCGGTAACACGGCGGAGACCTATTCGGCGTTGCTGGGCGTGTTCGGGCAGAAATCTGTTGCCGGCGACTACTTCTTCGTTAACAAGAAGGTCGCACAGATGAAGTTCAACGGGCTCAATCCTGACAGGGCGTATGTCTTTTATATCTTCGGTTCGCGCGCGTACAACTCCTCGTTCGGGCAGACCGTGGACAAACTCAAGCTGGAAGGTCTGACCACCGTTACCGGCACGCACCACACAGGAGGTAACGGCATGTGCTACTCCGGCGCGTCCAACGGCTGGAACGAGGATGCCTTCACCGTGATGGAGCCTGTCTTCCCCGATGCCGACGGAGCTATCATGCTCACCCTGAGCGATGAGCGTGGCAGTTACCAGCATATCAATGCCATGCGCATCGAGGAGTATAGCGATTATGCCAAGCCAACGCCTGCCGAGGAGACCAAGTATGCCGCCTTGCTGATGAAAGGTACGGCGGTTGAAGGCGGACAGGTGGCAATGTATCTGCGTGCCGCTGACGGCAAGACCGAAGGCACGTCGTTCGAGACCTTCTGCCGCATGACCAACGGCGGTACATTGTCGTTCGAGACACCCGAAGGAACGAAACTATCCGAGACAACCTGCGCCCTGGCGGATGGCATCTATCGCATCGTTTACAATACTACAGCCAAGACCTTCAGCTCGCTGGCCATCAATCGTGTTGGTCTGGTTGGTAACATCACCACTGCCGGCTGGAATGCGGCAGGCGTGGCACTGACCTATCGTGGAAACGGCGTATGGCGCGACACGCTTGACCTACCGGCTTATACCACAGGTGAAGATGCAGAACGCGGACAGTTCTGCATGAATAGCTCATGGGACTATACCGTTAAGGCACGCGACGGCAAGGAGGGTATAGTCGGCTTTACACCCGACCAGTCGGACTGCGGCTTCAGCGTTGAGGACATACCTATGCGTCACGGTCGTAAGGATGTGATGCTTGATATGCAGAACTTCATCTACAGCATAGAGTGCATGGAGATTACCGACAACAAGATAACCTTCTTCGGCTCGTCGGTTTGCAACGGTCAGGGAGCGGAAACGGTCAACTATGTTAAGCACGGCTATGCTTGGCAATTCGGGCAACTGCTTGCGGCGCGCCATGAGGCGGACAGTAACCTGCCCGAGTACGAGTACTCCAACAGTTCCATCAACGGAAACAACACCCTCAATCTCCTTGCACGATACCAAGGGCACATGTATGGCGACTGCGGCAAGTATGTCGTTATCGGCCTTGGTCTGGGTAACGAGGGTATCCACGGTGCCGCTAATCAGCAGGCTATATACGACCAGTGGAAGACGAACATGGGCAAACTCATCGACCTCGGAGAGGACGAGGGAAAAGTGGTCATCGCTTCCAACAACTACACGCGTGGCGACTACAATGCTACCGATTATGGCTATGTCAAGCAGATGAACCTTGAGATGCATGAGTGGGATATACCGACCATCAACCTTCTGGGCGCGGTGGATAACTGCAAGGGCAACGGTCAATGGGCGGACGGTTACCAGAACGGGGACGACATCTACCACCCCAACCACACGGGGCACACCGAGATGATGCACACAATCGTACCGTCACTGTTTGACGCACTGGCTGCTGGCAAAGCCAAACCCGCACGCCAGACAGGCGAAGGTGTAACCCTGACTGCCAAGCAGAAGATTGAGTTTGTGCCCGAAGACGAGGTGCACGCATTCACACTTGCGTTCCGCGTCAAGAACATCAGTGCGTTGAAACTCGCGCTGACCGCCAGCGAAGGCACTGCTCCTGAAGTAGGAAGCACTATTGCCGACGACAACTGGCACACGCTGGTCGTTTCGCACTACTATGCTGCAGGCAAGACATACATCTATATTGATGGCGTACAGCAAGGTGATGCGCTCAGTGGCAAGATGGTTCTCGGCAAAGTGACTGTCAGTGGCCTGTGCACCATCAGCGACCTCAGTTTCTGGCGGGCTGGTATGAACGCCGACGAGGTGGCAGCCTTCATCGCCGGCAGGATGCTCTGCTCATCGCTCGAAATATATTGCCCGCTCAACGATGGCGCTGTCACTAACCTCGCGCAATCAACCAACACCATTAGCCTCATCACCGACGAAAGCACCGCTATTGGGCAGATAGAGGACAAAAGGGTAAATGACAAAATGGTAAATGGTTTTACAGTCCTCGGCCAGCCTGCCGCACCGTCCTTTCGCGGCGGAGTGGTGATTGTGGACGGCAAAAAGGTTATACGCTGAATCCGGCATCAGAAAGTTGCTCATTTACTGTATGTTCGAATCTTCATCGGGGTTGATTCGGAAGCAAATCGAAGGCATTTCGAGGTTTTATCGGACTTTGCATGAAGTCCCCCACACAGCCTCTGCACCCCAATGAAATTAGTTTATGGTTATTGATGTCTTTGGCTCATTTTTGACCAACGTTTAATAAGTGCACAGGATAATTCCCTTTAGTCGGAGTATTATCACTAAAAGCAACAAATTGTTTAATATTAACCAAAAAATCTGTATATATGAAACGTTCGTTTACTTTATCCACACTCTTATTCATGTCCCTTCTCATGTTTGCGGGCAATGGCGAGGGATCCTGTGGTGTATATTTGCTCGTTAACGGAACATCACAAAACTATCGTTTGACCAGTACGGACTGGGGAAACAACGGCATAACGGCATCTCTTAACGGTTGTACTGAATTATCAGGCGTAGATTTGGGAACAATTAAGACCCTTACTTTATGTGGCGGTCAAATGACTGCATGGGCAAATGAGAACGACTATTATGAAGACAACTCGTTCCGTGTGGCATACCGCGTATATAAACAAGGAGAAACTGCACCTGAAGAGTGGGAGACCTTATCATTGGATGAACTGACTTATCGGCAGGACAACAACTATCGTTACGAAGCCACCGACAAAACAATTGACTTACGTGCTATGACAGATGGTCGCGGCGGCACATGGGTTTTTGAGGCAAAGATGCTGGGACACAAATACTGGAATAACGGCAGTTCTTCCGACTCATGGGACACCAATCATGACCCTGAATCGGCAACCTTTACTCTGCCAGGCACCTACTACATTACAGGAGCAGGTGGCAATGATGCCAACGGAAATTGGTGCGATGGCAAGAACTGGACGAGTGCAACCGATGTTACTATGAGTAGTAGTTCGCACACTTTCTATAATGTGGCAGCAGGTACTTACGGCTGCAAAGTGACAAGCGGTTCGTGGGGCGCAAATAATGAATTCGGCTACGCTGAAATAGATATTGAAGCAAGCGACGCCAACATCTGGAGCAAGGAGAATAACAATATTTCCATCATAACAGACGCGCCGTCGGACATTACGATTCATTTCAATGCGTGCACTGGCAAGGTGTCTGTTACCAGCACACTCGGACGGTTTGTACGCTTGCCCTATTCGGTAGTAGGAGATCCTGTCTTAGGGGTAAACTGGGAACCGACAAATACTGCTACCGAAATGACGCGTTTGGATGACGGCACTTATCAGTATACATTACGTGACCAAGAACTGACTGCTGGCAGCGGAAAGCAGTTCAAGATTGTGGGCGGTCATGCGTGGAGCACATATCAAGCTCCGGCATCCGGAGATTTCACTGTGGATATTCCCGAAAATGGCACTTATGATCTGATATTTGATTTTAACCCGACGACCGACCTTGCTACCTGTTCGTTGATGCTGCACCACGATGTGAGTATCTCCGCGTACGGATACAGCACCTTCTATAGCGACAGGGCATATATCGTACCTGAGGGATTGACAGCAACCATCTTTACGGGCGTGAGCGGTGAAGCTCTGACCGGCGAGAGTATCACAATTATTCCTGCTAACACGGGAGTGGTGCTGCAAGGCACACCTAATGCAACCTATACGTTGTTGCAGACCACTACAAGCGACTCGTATCCCGCCAACCTGCTGCAAGGCACTGTCAGCGCAACGGTAATCAGCAACAGCTATGTGCATTATATCCTTGGCGTCAACAGCGGTAATTGCGGTTTGTACTGGCCTAACGGCACAACGGAAGGTGTCGGCTCCTTCACCAATGGCACCGGCAAAGCATATCTTGAACTCAGCCCTGCGGCTGCACCGGCACGGGTGCGCGGATTTGTATTATCCGGTACCAACACCGCCACAGCTGTTGAGAATATCAGCAGCGACACCCCCGATGTATATTACGACATACTCGGGCGCAAGGTGGTTGAACCGAAACAGGGAAACATATACATCCGCAACGGCAAAAAAACAGTACTGTTCTAACTATTCTTCGAGAACCTTTTGAAGACTGATCGAACGACATTCATATGTAATAAAACAACTACAATTCGCTGCAACAATGAAAAAGATATATATGCAACCTATCACTGAGTGTATGCTGCTTGCGCCATGCGCAGCCATCCTCAAAGTGTCGAATCTCAACAACGATTATGCAGACCCCGATTCTCAATTGTAAACGCGCGCTGACTGCTATGTTGTTGATGGCGGTCAGCACCGTTCTTTGTGCGCAGACGGGCACATCGGAAGCATGGGCGACCAATAGCAGCAAACGCATGGAGCATCAAGCCGCGGCGGCGTTATCCGCGACCACAAGTGCCTCAGTACGTATCGTTCTGCATCCCGAGCAGACCTACCAGACTATTGATGGCTTTGGTTGGATGCTTAATCAGGGCAGTGCCAAGCTGCTGATGCAGTTGCCTGCCGACAAGCGGCGTGCTACGCTTGAGGAGTTGTTTGGCTCTGACGGGTTGAATGCTTCCATGGTACGTGTAGCTATTGGCGCATGTGACTTGAGCGAGAGCGACTATACCTATGCCGACAGCAAGGACGAGACCCTGTCCAACTTCGTCATCGCACAGCAGGACCTCACGACCGTTGTGCCCGTGCTACAGGAGATAATCACCATCAATCCCAAGGTGAAAGTGCTGGCGTGCTCATGGACCGCACCTACATGGATGAAGACTGGCACTGCATGGTACAATAGTTATGTGGACGGAACACTCAAAACCGATTATTACAACCTGTATGCAGATTACTTCATCAAGTACATCAACGCTATGTCGGCATGGAACATCCCCATCTGGGGTATCAGTGTGCAGAACGAACCGCTCAACAACCACAACGACCCCAGCATGACCTGGACCAAAGAGGCGATGTACAAGTTCATCGCAGGCAGCCTCGGACCCAAGCTCCGCGAAAGTGCGTACAACAACGTGCGGATAATCGCCTACGACCACAACTGCGACGTGACGGATTTCCCCATCCATGTGGCGAAAAGCAAGTATGTCTACGGTACGGCATTCCATCTCTATGCTGGTGACATTTCTGCCCTTGCTAACGTGTATAACAGCACCGGCAAACCCGTTCTCTTCACCGAGCAATATACGGGCAAGGACGGCGACTTCTCCGGTGACCTCGACTGGCATACGCAGAACGTTATACTCGGCTCGCTTAAAAACATGTCCACCACCGCATTGGAGTGGAATCTCTGCTCCGACCCGAACTACAGCATTCACACCTCCGGAGGCTGTACGACTTGCAAAGGGGCGCTGACCGTCAACGGCAGTTCTCTCACGGCGCGGAACGTCAGTTACTACATCATCGGTCATGCATCGCGCGTCATTGATGCGGGTGCGGTACGGATAGGAGCCGCCTCGTCGGCATCCAACCTCAATTATGCCGCCTGCCAAAACCCCGACGGCAGCATAGGTGTCGTCGTATATAACAGTTCCGACCAGGCACGTACTCTGGCAGTCGCCCTGCCCGACCAGAGTGGGCAGACCCTCTACGCCGACCACACGCTGCCCGCCAAAGGCGTCCTGTCGGTACGTATCCGCAGTCATAGCAATACTGCCACTGAACAACTCACCGCCGAACGGTGCGCTGCCAAGACCATTGAGAATGGTAGCTTGATCATCAACCACAATGGTCATCGATACAATGCCTTGGGGTTGCAAATAAGGTAAAGGAAAACGAAACACCGTCTCAATGAGGCGGTGCTTTTCTATCGCGTATTCTTTAGCATCTGTGCTACCTCGCGACGGTCATCGGCTTCACGAAGGGACTGACGCTTGTCGTACGAGTGCTTGCCTTGGCAGAGTGCAATCTCCAGTTTGGCGAGCCCCTTGTCGGTGATATACATTCGCAGCGGAATGATGGTCTTGCCCGTATCCTTCGTTGCCTTCTGCAGTTTGCGAAGTTCACGTTTCGTGAGTAGCAGTTTGCGGTCACGAAGCACGTCATGGTTGGCGTAACTGCCGAACTGGTACTGGGCTATATGCATCTGCTTGGCAAACAGCTCGGTGCCCACAAATTGGCAATACGAATCAGCAAGGCTCGCCTTCGACTCGCGGATGGACTTGATCTCCGTGCCGAACAACTGGATACCGGCTGTATAACGCTCCAGTATCTCGTAGTCGAATGTCGCACGACGGTTCTTGATATTTACCTCACTCTTAAGATGCATAGTTTGCAAATATTCCGAAAAAGTGTACAAAGTTACAAAAAGATTTGCAAATATGCAAATATTTTGCTATCTTTGTGCCGAAATTCCGTAAAAGGGGTATTCCTGTTGGAATTTGAATATTGAAATAGAACGATAATATGCTTAAGAACATTTTAGCTATCACCGGCAAGCCGGGGCTGTACAAACTCCTTAGCCGCGGCACAAACATGCTGATTGTTGAGTCTCTTGTTGACGGCAAACGTATGCCGACCTATTCGCGCGACAAGATTGTATCGCTGGCAGAGGTGTCAATGTACACCACGGGCGATGACGTGTCGCTGAGCGAGGTGCTGAATGCCGTAGGCAAGAAGTACCAGTTCAAGGCCATTGAGTTGGATGCCAAGAAGGCGGACAATGACGAGCTCCGGGCGTTCTTTGCCGAGGTGCTCCCGACGTTTGACCGTGACCGCGTTTACCCGTCGGACATACGCAAACTCATCGCTTGGTACAACCTGCTTATCAGTGCAGGATTCACGGACTTCACCCTGCAAGAGGATGAGGAAGGCAAGGAGACCTTAGCGCAAAAAGAAGAGAAGAAAGCCGACAAACAGGTCAATGTCAAGGCGAACGTCAAGACCAGCAAGTCTGCCGCCAACAGCGTTAAGACAGGTGTCGGAACGAAAAGAGGTTAGTGTTACTCAAAGATATAATTGATATCATAGAATCTGTAGCACCGCGGAGACAGCAGGAGGTGTGGGATAATTCGGGGTTGCAGATTGGTGACGGCAGCAGAGATATTCACTCTGTGTTGCTTACGGTGGACGTATCGGAAGCCGTGGTCGCAGAAGCGATAAAGGAAGGTTGTGACATGATATTGTCGCACCATCCTTTGCTTTTTCATGGACTCAAGCATATCACCGGTTCAACGCCGCAGGAGCGTTGTGTTGCAGAAGCCATCCGTCACGGCATATCTATCTACTCTTCGCACACAAGCATGGACAAAGCCTTGCGAGGCGTATCAGGACGCATGGCGGAGCAACTGGGCTTGCAGGAGATGTGCATCCTTGTTCCCTCACCTGAAGACGCACGCGTGGGGTTAGGTGTCATTGGCAACCTGCCTAATCCGATGCTCTGGTCGGCGTGGCTCAAACACGTGCAACTGGTGTTCGGCGCGGATTACGTACGTTACACCGAACCCGTACGGCCAACCATTCAACGTGTTGCGCTGTGCGGCGGTGCAGGAGCAGAGTTTATCCCTGAGGCGATAGCAACAGGTGCGGATACCTACCTCTCCGCCGACATGAAGTACCACGACATGCAGGCCGCAGCCGGACAGATAATGGCTGTCGATATCGACCATTGGGTATCAGAGCACTTCACACGCGACATCTTTGCCGAACTGCTGCAAGGAAAGGTGGAGGTGAAAATGTCACAGGCTGATGCTTCGCCTATACATGTTTTGATACAAAACTAACCGGACTTTTATCTTTTGATTAATAATAAAATCACCCAATATGAGAAAAGAAGAAAAAGAGCTCTCCATTGAGCAGAAACTGAAAGTGCTGTACGAGTTGCAGCGCGTGAACTCGAAGATTGACGAGTTGCGCACCCTGGCTGGCGAGTTGCCTCAGGAGGTAAAAGACATGTCTGACGAGGTCGAAGGTCTGAAAACCCGTCTCACGAACATTGAGAATGACATCAAGGACCTCGAAACGAAAATCAGTGACCGTCGCGTGCAGATTGAGAACGACAACGCTTCTATCTCGCGCTATAAGGAGCAGCAGGACAATGTGCGCAACAACCGCGAGTACGACAACCTGTCGAAGGAGATTGAGTACCAGACCCTCGACATCGAGCTTTGCCAGAAGCGCATCAAGGAGCACACGGCCGCCTTGGAGCAGTTGCATGCCGATAAGATTAAGACCACAAGCGACATTGAGGAGCGTACGGTTGACCTGACCAACAAGCGTCAGGACCTCGACTCTATCCTTGCAGAGACGAAGGAGCAGACCGAAACCCTCATCCTCAAGACTACTGATCTGGAGCGTCAGATTGACGAACGCCTCCTCACCGCCTTCAAGCGCATCCGCAAGAACGCACGCAACGGTCTGGCCGTTGTTACCGTTGAGCGCGACTCCTGTGGAGGTTGCCACAGCAAGATCCCAGCTCAGCGCCAACTTGACATCCGTATGCACAAGAAGATCATCGTGTGCGAATTCTGCGGACGTATCCTCGTTGACCCCGAGATTGAGAAGGTGAAATAAGCACTACTAACAGATTCTTCTGTATCCCTATTTAGTGTTTTGTGCCTGATATATATTCCTGCTTCGGATATCTATTCTTCCCTTTGGGCACAAAGAAAAGCGGAGGTCGAATGACTTCCGCTTTTCGTGGTCCCACTAGGGCTTGAACCTAGGACCCCCTGATTATGAGTCAGGTGCTACTAACCAACTGAGCTATGAGACCCCGCGTTTGATAACGCTATTTGTTTTACTCTGCACGGTAACGTGCAGCCATATCCTTGGCTTCCTGCTTGGTGATGGAAAGCTGACAATCGTTGAGCTTAGGCACCTTCAGCACGCACTTCGGCAGAATGAGGTTCGGGTCGGGTGCCACACTTCGGTTGGCGAGCCACAGATAAACCCAGCAGAACGTATTGTTGTAATACTTGCGTGCCAAGCGGCTGAGCGACTGCCCTTCAACAACCACTGCTACTGCCTCCGACTCCCATCCGGGATAGAGTTCAAGATCGCAGCGTCCATCGGTTTTCTGCTCCGTAACTACAGGAGCCGGTGCCTCTGTCGGCTGTTTCTCTCCCATCACGACAGTGTCACGATGGATAACTACAATCGTGTCACGGTGATATACAACCAGCGTATCAACCACATGCGGACGTTTGCGACGGTTGGGGTGAGACTGGTAATACTTCTCCTCAAGCACCTCAGTTGACGAAACGTTCATCACATGGTTCTTCTTCTTGGCGGCAATCTTCCAGCGGAGCAGCAACTCAACGTCATACATGCCGTCATTACGCTTGTTCGCCTTGTCCATGTAGCGGTTATCAACATAATCGTTGAGGAACATGTTGTACTGGAATCGTGCACCTAAGGCAATCTGGCGCGACACATTGAACTCTGCCGATGCGCCCAGAGGAACAAAACCTACCATCTCGTACTTGTCATGCGCATGAGCGTCGTCGCCGTCCTTCACGTACTTGCCGGCATCGCTGACCTCGCCTTTGGCATTCAACTCACCCGTGTCATGGAACGATACGCTGTTCTTGTACATCGTACCGCCTATACCGGCGAACACGCTCAGACCGAAGATGTCCGTCACGGCACGCGGGAACCACGCGTTGATGATGTCAAACGTCAGATAAACCTGACCGCGGTGCATCATGGCCTTGTGCATCAGCGAACCCTTGGGAAGAACAAGCGAACTTGTGCCGTCCACGTCGCGGAATGACTCTGAGTCGTTCACCGTCTTCACTTGCGGCATGGCAAAGGTATAACCCAAACCGATACCCCACATTGGCGAGAAGTTGTACTCAAAGTTCAAGCCGGCTGACGGATAACCGAAATTGGAGAACCGCTCGGTCGGATAGTCGCCGTTGAACACATTCACACCGCCATGAAAGATAAGTGAGAAACCTGTCGTTTCCCATGCCATATTTGCTGTTTCCTTGTAGGGGTGTACGCCCAACTCCTCGCTGGTGGCCTCCTTCTTGTCAGCCATAGCCGAAACAAAAGCGCCACACAAGGCAACAATAAGCAGTAAAGATTTAACGCGCATATCTATTACTAATTTAGTTCTAAAATGGGTATCGCGGCACATGACCACGGGCGATTATCGCACAAATTGCATGCAAAGATACAATAAATTTTTGAATTATGCAAGAAAAATCAAAAAAAAGTTATTAAAAAAATAAAAAAAAGTGTAAAGGACTTGCATATTTGCATATTTTTTCGTAACTTTGTAATGTTTTTATCTCAATAGGGACATACATTCATACGGGAACAAATCTTAAACATTTATTAATATGGACATATTGAATTCGATGTGCGCGCGTGCGAAGAAAAATCCGCAGCGCATTGTGCTACCTGAAGGCGATGAGCCTCGCACTTTGGAGGCAGCCAATATCATTTTGGAGCAAGGTCTCGCCAAGCTCATACTGATCGGTAATCCTGAAACTATCCGTCGCATGGCGGCAGAAAAGGGTTATACTCACATTGACCAAGCCACCATCTTTGACCCACAGACTGAGCCGAAGATGGCGGACTACGCCAACCTGCTCTTCGAGTTACGCAAAGCCAAGGGCATGACCGAGGAAGAGGCTGCCAAGAAGGCAAAGGACCCACTGTACTTAGGCTGCCTGATGATCAAGGCAGGCGATGCCGACGGCGAGGTGGCTGGAGCACGCGGCACAACCGCCGACACTATCCGTCCGGCTTTCCAGATCCTGAAAACCAAGCCCGGCTGCAAGATCGTGTCCGGCGCATTCTTGATGATCACGCCCGCTAAGCATCTGGGCGATGAAGGCGTACTGGTGTTCGCCGACTGCGCTGTCAATCCTAACCCTAATGCTGAGGAACTGGCGCAGATTGCCGTATCCACAGCCGAGACAGCACGCGGCATAGCAGGCATCGAACCGCGCGTAGGCATGCTCTCGTTCTCCACCAAAGGTTCAGCCAAGCATGAGAACGTCGATAAGGTGACAACTGCCCTTGCTATGGCAAAGGAACTTGCTCCGGACCTGCAGATTGACGGCGAACTACAAGCGGATGCAGCACTTATCCCGAGCGTAGGCGAGAAGAAAGCACCGGGCAGCAAGGTGGCGGGGCATGCCAACGTACTCATATTCCCCGACCTGCAGGCGGGAAACATAGGCTACAAACTCGTGGAGCGTTTCTCTGGCGCAGACGCCATAGGGCCAATCCTGCAAGGCATAGCAGCTCCTGTGAACGACCTGAGCCGCGGATGCAAGGTGCAGGACATAGTACAAATGGTGGTCATCACGGCCAATCAGGCAATCAAGTAATCAAGTAATAAAGCATTAAATCCGAATAATCATGAAAATCTTAGTTTTGAATTGCGGTAGCTCGTCTATCAAGTATGCGTTGTACAATATGGATGACCGGAGTGTCATGACCTCAGGCGGCGCAGAGCGCGTCGGTTTGGACGGTGCATTTGTGAAAGTCAAACTCGCTAATGGTGAGAAGAAGCAGATTATGCACGACATGCCCGAACATACCGAAGGTGTCAAGTTCATCTTCTCTCTGCTCACTGATCCCGAGATAGGTGTCATCAAGAGCCTGAAGGAGGTCGATGCCGTAGGTCACCGTATCGTGCATGGCGGCGAGAAGTTCGCGCAGTCAGTTCTGATTACTCCCGAGGTGATCAAGACTCTTGAGGAGGTCAGCGATCTGGCTCCGCTGCACAACCCTGCTAACCTCAAGGGTATCCGTGCAGTTGAGGAACTCATGCCCGGACTGCCGCAAGTAGGCGTGTTCGATACAGCTTTCCACCAGACTATGCCGCAGTACAGTTACATGTACGCACTGCCGTACGAGGTTTACGAGAAATATAGTGTACGCCGTTACGGTTTCCACGGCACATCTCACCGATATGTGAGCGCGCGCGTTTGCGATTACCTTGGAGTGGATTACAGCAAGCAGCGCATTATCACCTGCCATATCGGCAACGGCGGTTCGCTGGCTGCTGTGAAGAACGGCAAGTGCATGGACACAACGATGGGGCTCACGCCACTCGAGGGTATCATGATGGGTACACGCAGCGGTGATGTAGATGGCGGTGCTATTACGTTCCTGGAGAAAAAACTCGGCTTGAATCCCGACCAGATGTCCGACCTGCTGAACAAGAAGTCAGGCGTAGCCGGTATATCAGGCGTAGGTTCGGATATGCGCGATTTGGAGGCGGCAGTAGCGGCAGGCAACAAACGTGCCCAGCTCGCTACGGATATGTACAACTACAAAATCAAGAAGTATGTCGGTGCGTTTGCAGCCGCCATGGGAGGCGTGGATATCATCGTGTTCACTGCAGGTGTGGGCGAGAACCAGGCCTCAATGCGTGCTGCCGTATGTCGCGACATGGAGTTCATGGGAGTGAAGGTGGACGAATCACTCAATGCCACTATCCGCGGCAAGGAGGCTGTCATCTCTACACCGGACTCGAAAGTGAAAGTAGTTGTTATCCCCACGGACGAAGAACTGATGATTGCCAGCGATACGGCTGATTTGATCGGCTAATCCCTGATTTTTCCAGAATATCCAGAACATCCAGAAACCAGAGCAAAAGCCTGACCCATGAGTAAAGTAATCATCTATCAATGCTTCCCCCGCTGGTTCACCAACTACGTGAGCGTGCGTGTGCCTAACGGTGACAAAGCCATCAACGGGTGTGGTACCTTTGCCGGCATCAACGCCAAGGCACTGAAGGGCATTCTGGAGCTTGGCGCGACGCATGTGTGGTACACGGGTGTGCTGCGTCACGCTACCGCCGAGTTCAACACCCCGAGTATCACCAAGGGAAAAGCCGGCAGTCCGTACGCCATCACCGATTACTATGACGTGGACCCCGATTTGGCTACCCATCCGGGTAAGCGCATGGCGGAGTTTGAGGCACTCATCGCGCGCACCCACAAGGCGGGACTGAAGGTCATCATTGACTTTGTACCTAACCATGTATCGCGCGAGTACCACTCGACCTGCCGTCCTGCCGGTGTGGAAGATCTCGGAGAACATGACCATCCCGAATGGGCGTTCTCGCCGCTGAACAACTTCTACTATATCCCCGGCGAAGCGTTCAGCCCCCAGTTCGATATCCAAGGCTACCATGAGTATCCCGCCAAGGTGACGGGCAACGACTGCTTCACGGCTCATCCGTCAGTCAACGACTGGTATGAGACTGTCAAGCTCAACTATGGCGTGCATTACATGGGTGGCGGCGAGAAACAGTTCAATCCTATACCTGACACCTGGCGTAAGATGTCAGATATCCTGCTCTTCTGGGCAGGCAAGGGCATTGATGCGTTCCGCGTGGATATGGCGCACATGGTGCCTGTGGAGTTCTTCGACTGGGCCATCCGTCGCGTCAAGGCTGTGTTTCCAAAGGTGCAGTTCATTGCGGAGATTTACGATCCCGGCATCTACCGCCAGTACATTGCTGCCGGCTTCGACTACCTGTATGACAAGGTCGGTATGTACGACTACTTGCGAGATGTGACCAGCAAGGACTATTCGGCGGAAGGAATATCCTACCGTTGGCAGGTCAACGGCGATATACTGGACAAGATGCTATACTTCCTTGAGAACCACGACGAACAACGTCTGGCTTCGGGATTCTTCTGCGGTAGTGGACGTGCAGCTGAACCGGCAATGATTGTTGCCGCCACGCTTGGAACCAATCCTGTGATGATCTATTCCGGTCAGGAGGTAGGCGAAAAAGGGATGGATGTCGAGGGGTTCTCGGGCATGGATGGCCGTACGACCATCTTCGACTATTGGGGCGTGAAGAGCATCCAGGCTTGGGCGAACGAAGGCAAGTTCGACGGTGCGGGTCTGGACGACGAGCAGCGCGAGCTTCGTGCGTTCTACTGCAAGTTGCTGCAGATAGCCAAGACCAATCCTGCCATCGGCGAAGGCAAGATGTACGACCTCGAATACGCACAAGGCGAAGGATTCAACCGCCAGCAGCAGTTCGCCTTCCTGCGCAAGCACCAGAAGGAGACGCTGCTCATCGTTGTCAACTTCGACGACCATCAGGTCGACGTACCTGTGACAATCCCGACGGACGCATTCATCTACCTGCAGATGGATGAGAAGTTCAGCGTGCACGCCGAGGATCTGCTCACCGGCACCGTGCACGAAGGTCCGCTGATGGCATCCGTTCCGTTCCGTATCACCCTGCCCGCTTGGACAGGAGCAATACTCAAACTGCGATAAATGGCTAAGTTTCGCGATTACATGACGCTGGTTCGTTGGCAAAACCTGCTGATGACGGCTGTCGTACTGTTTGTTATGGAGAAGTGGGTGGCGACACCCCTTCTCCGTGTAGCATGCTTCGGTGAGCAGTTGCCGTGGTGGCTATTCATGTTAATTGCTCTTGCTACGGTGCTGATTGCTGCCGGAGGGTATGTCATCAATGATTATTTCGATGTCAAGATTGATGCCATCAACCGTCCCGACCGGCTCATAGTAACCCGTAGCGTGAGCAAGCAACAGGCTATGCGGCTGTTTCAGATTCTGACAGCATTAGGTATCGTATGCGGTCTTGTGGCGTCATGGTTCGTGCGCAGTTGGGTGACGGCAGTTATCTTCGTGTTTGTCCCAGGACTGCTGTGGTTCTACTCGGCGTCGTACAAGCGGCAGTTCATCGTCGGCAATCTGATTGTCGCACTTGTGTCGGCACTCAGTCCGCTGTTGATAGCCGTCAGCAATGTGGCGTACCTCAAGCTGCGCTACAGTAATGTCAACGGCATCAATGTGCTTGACTACACGCCTGTCAACCTGCCTACTGCTCTTTATATGTGGATAGGCGGCTTTGCGGCGTTCGCGTTCCTCGGTACGCTTATCCGCGAGATTATCAAAGATATGCAAGACCAGATGGGTGACCGCGAACTGGAGTGCCATTCGCTGCCGGTCGTGCTCGGCGAACAGACGACGAAGATTATCGTCACCGTACTGCTTCTGCTGATGGCTGGTGCGCTGGGGTGGCTCGCGTGGCGGGTCATTCCTTTCCCGCACACATGGAGCAGTCTGCATATCCGTTATGTCGTGCTCGGCTTGCTCGTACCGATAGCCTGCGTAATATGGCTGCTTTGGTCTGCACGTATATCGTCCGACTACCGTACCACACAAGCCGTGATGAAGTTCGTGCTGCTGATGGGTGTATTGTACAGTTTTGTCATCAACCGAATGCTATGAATATCATTTTAGGTTCGCAGTCGCCGAGGCGCAGAGAGTTGTTGCGCGGTTTGGATATACCCCATACGGAAGTCTGCATCGATGCCGACGAGTCATACCCTGCCGGACTGCAAGGCGGTGATATACCTATGTATATTTCTCGTGCGAAGGCGGAGGCGTACCTGCGCATGCACATGTTAGAGGATGACGACCTGCTCATCACCTCCGATACTATCGTCTGGCTGGATGGTGAGGTGCTTGGCAAGCCTCGCGACGAACAGGATGCCCGTCGCATGCTTCGCGCGCTCAGCGGCAGGACACACCAGGTTTATACCGCTGTCACCTTTGCCCAAAGCGGTACACTGACTACCAAGGTGGACTGCACCGACGTGACCTTCGAACCGCTCACCGAGACCGATATCGATTATTACGTCACCACGTATAAGCCGCTGGACAAAGCAGGGGCTTACGGCATCCAGGAGTGGATAGGTTACATCGCAGCCAGCCGTATCAACGGTTCGTTTTATACCGTTATGGGGTTGCCCACGCACCTTGTGCACCGCTACCTGTCCAATCACCAGGTTCCTGTGAACCTGAAGTATTAGACATACTTTACGCCATGCCAATATTCGAAACTAAAATAATAATTAACAACCAATATGAAAACAATTACAAACTCTACAAAATGGTTTTGCATGCTTTGCATGATGGCTGCGATACAGTCATGCGGCATTGATATGCCAAAGTCCAAACCTTCATCATTTGAAACATTGACAGTCACCAAATCTGACATTACGCTGCCGATGAAATTCAGTGCCAAGATGCGCGGTCAGAACGACGCCACCATCATGCCTCAGGTGAGCGGTCAGTTGACGCAGATATGCGTAAGCGAAGGCCAGCAGGTGCAGAAGGGGACAGTGCTATTCAAGATTGACTCGCGTAATGCAGAGTTGGAACTGGAAGCTGCTCAAGCAAATCTGCTGGCAGCTGAGGCCAACGAGAGCAGCGCAAAGATGGAATGGGAGTCGAACAAGAACCTCTTCCATAAGAACATCGTCAGCCGCTACATGCTGGACAATGCAGAGAACAACTACAAGCAGGCGCAAGCGTCTGTACGCCAAGCCCAGGCAACCGTCAACCGTGCTCATGTGAACCTCGGTTTCTGTACAATCACCGCACCAGTGACGGGTGTCATCGGCAGTATTAACTACCGTGTAGGCGATCAAGTTTCGCCAGCCTCGCAGTTGACGCTGCTGAGCGGTAACGAGAAGATGCAGGCAGAGTTCTCCCTCAATGAGTCACTGATTGAGGAGCAGGTGTCATTGGGACTATCGAAGAGCGATGTGGAGAAGTACCTCCATTCGCTGCCCGACGTGACGTTTGTGATGAAGAATGGAACGGAGTATCCTAACAAGGGACGTATCACGAGCCTCACCGGCGTGGTGGATGCCACAACGGGTACGCTTGCCTGCAAGGCGACATTCCCGAACCCCGATGGACATTTGTTCTCAGGTATTCAGGGCACTGTGGTATTGCCAATGGATGAGAAAGATGTAATGGTTATACCGCAGTTGGCTGTAGTCCGTCTGCAGGACAAACGCCTCGTATATGTCGTGCAGCCGGACAGCACGGTTGTATCGGCTACCATTACAACCGAAGATACCGGTAACGGCAAGGATGTGATAGTCACTTCGGGTCTGAACGTAGGCGACCGCATCGTTACGGTAGGCGCCAACAACGTACAAGAGGGACAACGGGTGCTTTACCCTGAAAACTGATTCCTAAATGCAAACATCTATGAAAGGCAATATATTCATCAACAAATATGTGATGGCATGTGCGATATCGATTGTCATCATGTTGGTGGGCTTCATCAGCATCGTCACTCTGCCTATTGAGCAGTATCCTAACATTGCGCCACCTACAGTACGTGTAACAACTTCATACACAGGAGCTGACGCCAACACTATCATGAAATCTGTGGTGCAACCACTGGAAGAGAGCATTAACGGCGTGCCTGGTATGACTTATATCACCTCATCAGCTTCCGCATCGGGCGAAGTTTCCATACAGGTGTATTTCAAGCAAGGTATCGACCCTGATCTGGCAGCCGTCAACGTGCAGAACCGTGTCAGCAAAGCCACGGCACTCCTGCCATCGGAAGTGACCAAAGTGGGTGTGCAGGTGATGAAACAACAGAACAACATCCTGCATATCGGTGCACTCAAATCGACCGACGGCAAGTATGACGCAGACTTTATCTCCAACTACATAGACATCAACATCAAGCCCCGTCTGATGCGTATCACCGGTGTGGGTGACGTGATGTCGCTGGGTAACACATACGCCCTGCGTATATGGCTCAAGCCGGACGTAATGGCGCAGTATGGTCTTGAACCGAATGATGTGTTTGTCGCTATCGGCGGGCAGAGTTTTGTGGCAGCTACGGGTTCGCTGGGCGAACGCTCGGAGAATGCGTACCAGTACTCCATGGAGTACAAGGGTACACTCAAAACTGTCGAGGAGTTCAACGACATAGTGCTTCGTACGACGGACGGCGGTCACCTGCTGCACCTGAGTGACGTAGCGGATGTGGAGATAGGTGCGGTCAGCTATAACTTCACCTCGAACATCGACGGAAAGCCCGGTACGTTGTTTATGGTGTTCCAGGCACCGGGGGCCAACGCCACGGAGGTAAACGCACGCATTCATCAGTTGTACGAGGAACTCAAGCCAACTATGCCTGCTGGCTTGGAGTTCGAAATCCTTCAGACCTCCGATGACTTCCTCTTTGCCGCTATCCACAATGTGGTTGAGACTCTGGTCATCGCCATCCTTCTGGTTATTCTGGTCGTATATTTCTTCCTTCAGAGTTTCAAGGCAACCATTATCCCGTCGATATCCATTATCGTGTCGCTGCTGGGTACGTTCGCCATTGTCAAATTGGCCGGATTCTCGCTTAACA
The DNA here is from genome assembly GCA_017444065.1 of Paludibacteraceae bacterium. Lineage (GTDB taxonomy): Bacteria > Bacteroidota > Bacteroidia > Bacteroidales > Paludibacteraceae > Colicola. The sequence continues at coordinate 23,000 of JAFSXJ010000130.1, forward strand.
TACTGACGCTCTTTGCCTTGGTTCTCGCCATCGGAACGGTGGTTGACGACGCGATAGTCGTCGTCGAAGCGGTGATGGCGAAGATGGAAGGCGGTATCAGTGATGCCCGTGAGGCAACCCGTCAGGCGATGAGCGAAGTATCAGTTGCGGTAGTGTCGTGTACACTCGTCTTCATGGCAGTGTTCATACCTGTAGCATTCATGCCGGGAACATCCGGAAGCTTCTTCCTGCAGTTCGGCGTGACGTTGGCTTCGTCAGTAGGATTGTCATGTGTCTCGGCGTTGGTACTTTGTCCCGCTTTGTGCGCATTGATGATGAAGTTCGACCCGAACGAGAATGAGAAGAAAAGTTTCAACTACTATGTAAAGAAAGCCTATACTGTCAGCTATAATGCTATCGCCGGCAAGTACAAGAGCGGTGTGCAGAAGTTCATCAAACGCCCGTGGGTGTCATGGGTGCTGCTGGTGGGTGCTGCTGTGCTGCTTGTTTTCGCAATGAAGGGGCTGCCGTCAGGTCTTGTGCCGCAGGAGGATCAGGGTGTATTTTTTGCCGAGGTGCGTGCTCCTGAAGGATGTACGCTTCACGAGACTGAAGAGATTGTAAGCAAGGTAGAGGAAAAAATCAAGAAGATTCCCGAACTGGAGAGTTACGCCGTCGTTAATGGCTACGGTATGATGTCCAACAGTTCGGCAAGTTCCTATGCTACCCTCATCATCCGCCTCAAGAACTGGGATGACCGTCCGGGCATGAACCATCTCATTGATCTTGTGTATTCCCGTTTCGCGATGGATTGTCAGGAGATAAAGAACGCTGTCGTCATTCCGTTCCAGATGCCGCAGGTACCGGGTTACGGTTCAAGCAACTCGGTCAACCTTGTGCTGCAGGATACACAGGACCGCCCGATGTCAGAGTTCAACGAAGATGCCATGAAGTTTATCGCCCGTCTCAACGAACGGCCTGAGATTATGCTGGCTATGAGTACGTACTCCGAGCGTTTCCCTAAATACGAAGTGAGCATTGATGCCGCTCAATGCGACCGCGCAGGTGTTACGCCGGCAGCGGTGCTCAACACCCTTGGTTCATACTGTGGTGGTGCCTATGTGGGCAACTTCAACCAGTTCGGCAAGGTTTATCGTATCATGGCGAATGCTTCACCCGAGTACCGTCTTGACCCGTCGAGTCTCCATAACATCTTCGTGCGTGTGGGCAACGGTAAGATGGCACCTATATCGGAGTTCGTCACCCTGAAAGAGATTGTCGGCTCGGCTTCGGTGGAGCACTTCAACCTGTACCAGAGTATCACCTGCGGTGTGATGGCCGCAAGCGGCTGTTCGGAAGGCGATGCGCATAAGGCTATAGCGGAAGTATTCAAGGAGACGATGCAGGCCGGCTACAGTTACGAGTACGGCGGCAGGTCACGTGAGGTGGAAGAGACTGCCGGCAGCAATGCTACTGCCCTCATCTACCTCGTCTGCGCCATCCTTATCTATCTCATCCTTGCCTCGCTCTATAACAGCTGGTTCACGCCTTGGGCAGTGCTACTCAGTGTACCGTTCGGCCTGATGGGTTCGTTCGGTGTTACCTACCTCGTTTCGCTGCTGCACCTGCCGGGCATGGAGAATAACATCTACTTGCAAACCGGTGTTATTATGCTCATTGGTTTGCTCGCCAAGACCGCCATCCTTATCACCGAGTTCGCACAGGAGCGCCGTGCACAAGGTATGAGTATCCGCGATGCGGCGTTTGCTGCCTGCGAGGAGCGTCTGCGTCCGATTCTGATGACTGTTGTTACGATGATTGCCGGTATGATTCCGCTTATCATCGCGGGTGGTGCAGGTGCTAACGGCAACCGTGTGCTTGCCTTGGGCGTTACCGCCGGTATGGCCGTTGGTACACTTGCACTGCTGTTCGTCGTACCTACGTTCTTCATCGTCTTCCAGACGCTGCATGAGAAATTCCAAGGCGGTGCGCCGGTGGAGGCCAGGCAGGTAACAGTCTTGCTTGCGGTATGCGTGATGAGCATAGCATTCACGAGTTGTGGAATATACGGCAAGTACCAGTCGCAATCGGAAGTATCGTCCGACCTGTACGGCAAGACCGATGATATAACTGCAGCCTCAGCTGACAGTTCGATAGCCACGCTATCGTGGCGTGAGGTGTTTGTTGACCCGACGCTACAGAACTTGATTGACAGCGCATTGGCACGTAACACCGACCTCAACTCGGCACGCATAGCCATCGAGCAGTCGCAAGCGTCTCTCAAAGCAGCCAAACTTGGTTACCTGCCGTCGTTGTCATTGGCTCCGCAAGCCGGCTATAGCGGCAACATCACGGGCAATGCGTACGCACCGGTATATAACGTGCCCATTCAGATGAACTGGGACATTGACATCTTCGGCACAAACTACAATCAGGTGCAGAAATCCAAAGCGCTTGTCCGTCAGGCGGAGATACGCAGACAGGCGGTGCAGGCTAACCTCGTTTCTGCAGTGGCGCAGCAGTACTTTACGCTGCAACTTCTGGATCGCCAACTGGAGATACTCACCCGTACTGACAGCCTGTGGAACATCTCGCTTGAGACGCAGCGCGCGCTCTTTGAGAACGGCAAAGGCTACTCGACCGGCGTAAGCCAGATGGAGAATTCCTACCTGAACGTCAAGCGGCAGATTATCGAGGTGCAGCGCAGCATACGCAGCGTGGAGAACAGCATCTGCAAGTTGCTTGCTGTCACGCCGCAACATATAGAGCGCAGTGCGTGGAGTACGTTCACGCTGCCTGATCGGGTCAGCACGGGAGTGCCGGCTCAACTGCTGACCAACCGTCCGGATATACAGATTGCCGACCAGCAGCTTGCCGAGGCGTTCTACAACACGCAGGCGGCACGCTCGGCGTTCTATCCCAAACTGTCGCTGCAAGGGATACTTGGCTGGGGCAACAGCAGCGGGCAGATACCTAATCCTGGTGCACTGCTGTTCAATGCGCTCGCCTCACTCACACAGCCTATCTTCGCACAGGGCAGGTTGCGCGCCAATCTGAAGATAAGCAAACTGACGCAGGAGGATATGCAGCGCAAGTACGTACAGACCGTCATCAACGCCGGTAATCAGGTCAACGAAGCACTTGCCGACTGTCAGACTGCCAAGGAGAAAGACGTGTTGTACAAACGGCAGGTTGAGGTGCTTACTGATGCGTACGACGGCACGCACGAACTGATGGATGCCGGCAAGGCGAACTACCTCGAGGTGCTCACATCGCAAGAGACGCTGCTTTCTGCACAACTCAACGAGGCAACGAACCTTTACGATGGGGCACGAGCACTCATAACCTTGTACATCGCACTTGGTGGTGCAACCAAGTAAACACATCAGACATGGCAAACAAATATCTGAATACCGAATTACTGGACAAAGCAATCATCTTTGCCGTGAAGGCTCACCACAACACTGAGCGACGCGGCAAAGGCTTTCCGTATATCGTTCACCCGATGGAAGCGGTGGAGATAGTAGCCACAATCACCTCTGACCAAGAGTTGCTGGCTGCGGCTGCGCTACATGACACGATTGAAGATACGGATGTCACAGAGGAAGATATCCGCCGCGAGTTCGGCGACCGCATAGCCGGGCTGGTGCATGCTGAGAGTGACCAGATTAACGGAGAACTGTTCGATAGTTCTAACGGTGACGAGGCCGCTACATGGCATGCACGCAAGCAGGCGGCTATCAACCGTCTGGCAGCTGCCCCATATGAAGCAAAGATTGTGGCGATGGGGGACAAACTCAGCAACATGCGCGCTATAGCACGCGACTATGCACTGAAAGGTGACGAACTGTGGAACATATTCCACGTGAAAGACAAAGCTTCGCACGCATGGCATTACCGCGGTCTGGCAGAGTCTCTCAAAGAACTGGACGACACCTTTGCCTACCGTGAGTTCGTCACGCTCGTCAATCAGATATTCGGATAAGAACCCGGGTAGAGCCGGTATGAGCAAAAAGAAAGAGGTCACATCGTGTTTGTGACCTCTTTCTTCTTGTTGCTCAACCAGGACTCGAACCCAGACAGACAGAACCAGAATCTGTAGTGCTACCATTACACCATTGAGCAAAAGCGGATGCAAAAGTACAACAATTTTCTGAAATATGCAAATATTTTGTCAAAAAAAAGACGCATAAATGTCATTTTCCTCTATATTTATAAGGTTGATGTGCATTTTTGGGGCAATTCATTTGCAAAAATGCAAAAAAAATCGTATCTTTGTGCTCGCGTTTTGTGCAACGTAGCCCATATAATGGATGTAGCATTACAAATACGGCAACCGATAGCAGAGGCTTTTCATGAGTACGAGAGCCTCTATGAACAGACAATGCGTTCTGACAACGCATTGCTTGACCAGGTGCTCCGGTACATATCTGCCAAACGTGGCAAGCAGTTACGCCCGACTCTGGTGTTGCTGGCTGCCAAGTTGTGCCGGAGCATAAGCGACAAGTCTATCCGCGCCGCTGTAGCACTGGAGATGCTGCATAACGCCTCGCTCGTGCATGACGATGTGGTTGATGACTCGGTTATGCGTCACGGCGTAGCTTCGGTTCACGAGAAGTGGACGAACAAAGTGGCAGTGCTCGTAGGCGACTGGATGCTGGCAAAGATGATTGGCATGGTTGGGGAGATTCGCAACGCGCAAATACTGTCTATCGTCTCGGATATGGCGCGCGCGCTGTCTTCCGGCGAACTGATTCAGCTGCATGCAGGCAGCTCGATGTGGATAAGCGAGGAGCAATACTTCGATATCATCGGCAAGAAAACGGCTGAACTCTTTGCCGCCTGCACCGAAACAGGCGCGGTGTCCGCAGGATGCAGTTGCCGGCAGCAGACCGCGATGCGCACATACGGCTACGAGCTCGGGCTGATATTCCAACTCAAGGATGACGTACTTGACTACTCGGATGCCGAAGAGGTGGGCAAACCAACGATGGGCGACATACGCGACGGAAAGGCAACCTTGCCTCTGCTGATTGCACTGCAGCGAGCACCGAAAGACGAAGCATCTCACATCCGGGAGATAGCCGAAGAACTGAACAACCAGCAGCGGTCGCTATCCACGCAGACGCAAAGCGAGATTGAGCAAGAGATAAAGAACTTCGTCATGCGATACGATGGTGTGCGATACGCATACCAGCAGATGCGCTTGCACCGGACAAAAGCCGAGGAGACCCTGAAGGTCTTCCACGACAGCGAGACGAAGCAGTCGCTACTCACGCTGCTGGATTATATAATATCAAGACTATATTAACGCGCTATGATACAATCGATGACCGGCTACGGTAAGGCCGAAAGCAAATTGGGAACCAAACGACTGGTGGTGGAAATCAAGAGTCTGAACTCCAAGCAGCTTGATATGAGTGTGCGTCTGTCACAGGCGTTCCGTAGTCAGGAACTACAAGTGCGCAGCATGCTCGGCAAGCAGTTGGAGCGCGGCAAGGTGGATGTAGCCATCTACACCGAAGAGTTGACCGATGAAGTGCAAGCGGGCAGTTTTACGCCGATTAACCGCGCGGCATACGCCTTCCACCTGCATGAACTGCGCGAACTATGCCCCGAGTTGACCGATGCCGAACGCGCCCAAGCCGTGCTGAGTATGCCGGATGTGACCAAGACCGAGGAGCAATCATCCGTCACCGATGAAGAGTGGCAAACCGTAGAGCAGGCTATCAACGAAGCCGTGCAGCACTTCATCGCGTTCCGCACGCAGGAAGGTGCTGCGCTGGAAGCAATGTTCACGGAGAAGCTGGATGCCATTAGTGCCCTGCTGGCAGAAGTTGAGCCGTACGAGAAAGGGCGCGTGGAGAACATCCGCCAGCACCTGCTATCGGGGCTGGACAAACTGGCGCAAGAAACGCGCAAGCAGGTTGATGCCAACCGCTTGGAGCAAGAACTGATATTCTACCTTGAGAAACTGGATATAACCGAGGAGAAGGTGCGCTTGAGAAACCACATTCGTTACTTCCGCGAGACGATGGGTAGCGACAATCCTGTAGGCGTTGGCAAGAAACTCGGGTTCATTGCTCAGGAGATGGGACGCGAAATCAACACTCTGGGCAGCAAGAGCAACCAGAGTGAGATGCAAATCATCGTCGTGAAGATGAAAGATCTGCTCGAGCAAATCAAAGAGCAGGTACTGAACGTCCTGTAATCACTATTACCCAACAATCATACTTACGTGCCTATTCGTAGGCGATGAGTGCCAGCGCCAGGTCTTCCTTGCGGGTCATCTCGGTTTTGGTCTCCGGCGTCTTGTCACCCTGACCGGTCAGGTGCAGCAAGCCGTGGGCAAGAATGCGCAGCAGTTCGCGTTCGGCAGGCACACCAACCTCCGCAGCATTGCTCTGCACCGTTTCCCATGAGATAAATATATCGCCGTTGATGCACCTGGGCGTTGTATAGTCGAAGGTGATAATGTCGGTATAATAGTCATGCCCGAGGAACTCGCGGTTGACCGCCAGTTCTTTTTCATCGGAGCAAAGGATATACGTCAGTTCGCCTATCGAGAAATCATAGCACGCCGCCACCCGCCTGAGCCAGCGTTGCAGGCGAAGTTGCTCACGGTCGACAAGTGCGATGCGCTCCTCGCCAAGCGAACTATCGTAAACGAAACAAATCATCAGTGGAAGAACAAGTAGCCTAACAGTATGGCTGCAACTATTCCGGCAAAGTCAGCCAGTAGCCCGCACGCGAGCGCGTAGCGCGTATCTTTAATATTTACGCTACCGAAATAGACAGCCAGGATGTAGAACGTGGTATCCGTCGAGCCTTGCAGGATACTTACCAGCCGTCCGACAAACGAGTCTGCACCGTATTGCACCATCGCATCAACCATCAGTCCGCGAGCACCCGAGCCGGACAGCGGGCGCATCAAAGCTGTGGGCAGCGCAGGCACGAAATCGGTGTTCAGCCCCACAGCCGCAAAGCACCATGCCATGCCGCTGACCAGCAAATCCATTGCACCGCTGGCGCGGAACATACCGATTGCCACAAGCATGGCAATCAAGTACGGCACAATCCCGATAGCCGTACCGAAACCGCCTTTCGCACCCTCGATAAATGCGTCATACACGTTCACCTTCTTCACCATGCCGGCGATGATGAACCAGCAGATAACGCCTAACAGCAGCACTGCCGCCAGCACAGCCGACCAACGACTGACAGCCTCTTGCGGAAAGTACATCGCAGCGGCAATCACTCCGCCGACGAAGACTGTCAAGCCTCCTAATGTGCCTAATATGACTTTATCCAATAAGTTAATCCGTTGAATGAGAGCGACAGCTACCACGCCGGTGATAGCAGCGAAGTATGTAGCGAGCAGTATCGGCAGGAACACATCGGCAGGGTTAGCAGCACCGAGTTGTGCGCGGTAGGTCATGATGCTGACAGGCACGAGGGTCAATCCGCTCGTAACGAGCACCATGAACATAATCATCGGGTTGGAAGCACGCGACTTGTCGGGGTTGGTCTCCTGCATCTCTTTGAGTGCCTGCAAGCCGAGCGGCGTGGCGGCGTTGTCGATGCCTAACATAGTGGCACTGATGTTCATCAGCATCGAACCGAAAGCCGGATGGCCTTTCGGCAGGTCAGGGAAGATGCGCGTGAAGAACGGGCTGACGCCACGTGAGAGCTGGTTGACCACCCCTGCCTGTTCACCGATCTTCATGATTCCCATCCACAGCGACAATACGCCTGTCAGACCGATACTGATCTCAAAGCCTGTCTTCGCGCTCGAGAAGGTCGAATCCAAGATGGCGGACATAACGCTTGCGTCACCCATGACAAGCCACTGGATGCAGCCCACCAAGACCGCAATCAGTATCAATCCTATCCAGATGTAGTTCAGTGCCATTACTTCTCCCAGTTATTGAATATTTCGCTGCCATAGACATTGTTTTCGTCCGGCTCATGCAGCGGAGTCCATATCTGCGCAAAGAACGGGTTGTGTTTCGCAACCTCGTCCCAATGCCAGGGACGCTCGCTCTCTGTCTCGCAGATGATTCCCCTGTACGGGAAAGGCATGTCACCGGGTGCCCAGTGTCCGCCTAAGAGTATCAGCCGCGGTGTAGCCTCAAACACCTCGCCCGAGGCTGACTGCCACTGCAGCGGTGTGTCCCATAGTTCAAGCCCCTTGGTTTTTACCTTATCGCTAATCAGTTTGCCTCCGCGGAACGCAGCAGCCATTTGCAGGTCGGCTACAGTGAGTTCCTCCATAGGTTTCGACTCGTCGTAACCGTGGTCAAGGATGATTGCCTCACGGCTGTTGTGACTGAGGTCCATGTGCTTCCAGTCAGGAATGCTGTTGTATGCCTTCAGGCTGCCGTAGTAGGCATGAATGCGCTGCTCGATATTATGTTTAATCCACCATTGCGTACCGTGCTCTTCGCTGTACGCCATCGCGCGCATAGCAAGTTTGACGATATGCGGCACGAGTTTCGCCGCCTTGGTGATACGGGCAATCTTTATTCCTTTCGGCACGCTCGGTGACTTGGCCATCTTGGCGAAATACTCCTTGACAGGTATATTGGCGCGGAAGGGAACGAGCTCGTTTAGTTTGTCGCTGTCCAAATACCACATGCCGTGGAAGTTACGGGTGGTGAACCACTTGGTGTCAAATATCTGCTGCGGTTTCGGGCAACCGATTGCATCCAGCAGCAGGCACTCGAACTCGTAGTTCGACAGGCGGTACTCCTCGCCCGAGCCGATGTTGTAGTAGTTCTTCCAGAACGACTCAGGCACCTCGTCTCGGCAGACGCCTTCCAGCAGTCGTCCGCTATCTTCCACTGTAGCCCACTCCAGCACGCCGCGAATGGGTACGTGGAACATGATCGGGTCGTAGTTCTTCAGGATAGCCGGATAAAGGATGCCCGACTGCCGTAGTGACACCCATTGTTTGATAGGCGAACCGGTGATGATGCGTTCCGCCTGCACCTTGGTCAAGCCGTAATGGTCGTAAGCCGACACGCATATCGGGTCACCTGTTCTGCCCCAATGCAGCGGCTCACGGCGGTCGCCCATCTGCGCCACGCTGCCTATATACACCACCTTCGGCTGCTTGTCGTCGGGTTGTGCCAGCACGGCGTTTCGTACGTTTTCGGCAGCGGTAATATTTGTTTTGTAGGTAGCCTTCGGGCGGTAGTCCGCAGCCGGTGACACCATCCCGCCAACGTGCAGCACGACATCAGCACCGCTGACTCCTCGAAGCACATCGTCAAAACGCGTCAGGTCACCCCATACAACGGACAATGCAGGGTATTGAGCCATCAGGGGCTCAAGCATGGCTTTATTCTTGTTGCTCGGGCGGGCGAGCACGCGCACGTCGTAACGCTCAGGATAACGGAGCAACTCCGTCATACCCGCTTTACCCATCGTGCCTGTTGCGCCTGTGAGGAATATAGTTTTTTTCATCTGAATACGGATTTCTGACTTCTGATTTCTATTTCTTGTTGTCGCGAATCTTTCTCCATGCGCGAATGATATACTCGCGTGTATTGGCAACCAGCTCTCTTGCGGCAAAACGCTGCTCTTCTGCCTGTTCTTCCTCTTTGTAGCGGTTAGCCATCTCCACATCATTGTCGGTCAGCACGAGCAACTGATCGCCATCCTGCAGTTCGCTTTGACCGGTCGGAACGAAGAAGTCCTCGCCGCGGCGTACCATGATGACCAGTGTCTGTGGCGGCAGGTTAATCTCGCGCAGGTGATTACCGTTCACAAGCATATCCCACGTCACCTCAATCTCTGTGGCGGAAGACTGTATCTCCTCCGGCAGTTCGATATCAAAGTGCACCAGTTTCTTCAGTTTGACGGGCTCGGTAGCCACCTGTAGCCGTTTAGCCATGCTCGACAGGCTTGTGCCTTGCGTGAGCAGCGATACAATCGTACAGAGGAAGATGATATTGAACAGCAGGTCGGCATGCTCCACGCCGGACGCCTTGCACATCACGGCGAAGATAATCGGCACCGCACCTTTCAGCCCGACCCAACTGAGGAAAAGTTTGTCCTTGTTGACAAAGTTCTTGAACGGAATCATGCACGCGAACACCGCCAGCGGACGAGAGATACAAACCATCACTATACTGATGAGCAGTCCTGCGAGCAGCACATGCCAGTTCAGGAGTTCGTGCGGACGAACCATGAGTCCCAACATGAGGAACATCACGAGTTGTGAGAGCCATGTCAGACCGTCGAAGAACGATTTTGTCTGATGCTTGCGGGTGAACTTGCTGTTGCCGATAATCAGGCCTCCCACATAGACCGCCAGATAGGCGTTGCCTTTCATGTAGTAAGTCACACTGAAGATGAAGATGCACGCCGTGAGCACCATTATCGGATAGAGCGATTCATTGGAGAGGCGGGTGCGACGCATGAGTTCCACCAGTCCTTTGCCGAAGAAGAATCCTATGACTGTGCCCATAACCAACTGGACAACAATGGTCTGAACGATTTCCAGCCCGGACACCTGTGTCGAAGCTGTCACCACACCGATGAGCGTGGTGGTCAGCACGTATGCCATCGGATCGTTAGCACCGGACTCCAACTCCAGCAACGGACGAAGATTATGCTTCAGCCCTATGCCGTTGGTGCGCAGGATAGAGAACACCGATGCCGAATCGGTTGATGACATCGTAGCCGCCATCAGCATAGCCATACTCAGAGGGATGGTGTCCAAGGCGTCTATCCAGCCGAACACGTAGAACAGGATTATTCCCGTAATGGCAGCGGTTATGAGTACTCCCAGGGTGGCGAGTGTCACGCCGGGAGCTATCACCGGACGAATATCCGTGAGCTTGGTATCCATGCCGCCGGAGAACAGGATGATACACAGCGCTATCGTACTGATTGCTTGTGCTGAACCTGTATTGATGATGTAGCCTACACCATCCTCGTTGAACAACGCACCGATGCCGTCCGGACCGAACAGCATTCCAACTACCAGAAACAGCAGCAAGGCAGGCACGCCGAACTTGTAACCGATCTTGTCGGTAAATATACTCGCAAAGAACAAAAGCGAGAGAACCAATAATACTAATTCGACCTGCATTATTTATTTGTCTTTGGGTTTCTTGAGCAGATAGTCGTCGATTATCTCAACGATGTTCTCCTTGGGGTACAAGCCTTTCAGCAGTATCGGCTCGCCGTCCACGGGGATATACAGCACCTGCGGGATACTGTTGATGCGGAACACGGCTGCCAGTTCGCGTTCGCGCTCGGTATCCACCTTGTAGAACTTCACCTGGTCGCAATAGGTCTGACTGAGTTCCTCCATGATGGGTGCCAGTCGTTTGCATGGTCCGCACCATGTGGTGTAGAAGTCAATCACGCAGGGTTTGTCACCCTTGTATTGCCATTCGGTATTGGCGGTATAGTCGAATATCCGCGCCTTGAACTCGTTCGTGCTCAGGTATGTCACGTCGTCAGCCGCCACAGGCAGGGTGATGCCTATGGCCAGCACGGCGGTTAACAGGATGGTTCGTAGTGTTGTCATTGTTGTTGTGATTGCATAAATTCGTTATAGTCGCTCATCGTCTTGCCGTTGCCGATGAGGTTGCTGTTCGTCTCGGTGATAGGTATGACGGTTATCTGCCTGTTCTCGAGCAGGGCTTTTATCTCCGGGCTTTCCATCTGTATGCCTATGTACCACTCGGCTTCATCCATGCTGTCCAGACCGCTCACGCGCAGGGTTGGTCCTGCACTGTACGCGGGCAGGGCGGTAAGGTCGAAGTCGCGGATGAGGAATCGTGTGAAGTTGAACAGTGCCACCTCGTACAGCAGGTTGTTCAGCTCGGCTTGTATCTCGTCGTCCTTCAGCTTCTTGTCGTTCGGATAGAGCATGAGCACGAACGCCCTGTCGTTGCGCTCGGCGGAGAACTGTACGGTCGAATCGGCAGCCTGCTCTTCCGCCTGCATATCTTCGCGTTTGGTTGACAGCGTGCTGATTGCTCCACCCTGCTGGCTCTCCATACCCTGCCCGAGCATAGCGAGCATGTCGCGGCTCATGGCTGCCGGTTCGGAGTCCGGATAACGGGCAATCATGTCTTTCAGCGCCTCGGCGAACGCTTCCTTGCCCTCGGTACGCGCTTTCGCCACGGCGTTCAGGAACAGGAACCGCGGCATCAACGGCGAGAGCGGGTAGTTCTGCTCGGCATACTGCGTGTTCGCCTTGACCGTGCTGAACCCGCCGACGCGGAACGCGTTGTATGTCGCCTCATAAACGGAGTCTTGCTCTGCCGCCATCTGACGAAGACGGGTGAAGTATTGCGGGTCGGACACTATCTGTGCCTGCTTGCTGTCGGGGTACTTGCTGATTATAGCCTGCCGTGCAACCTCGGCGTCGGCTGGCCTGTTGTCCTTCAGCGCATCGAGGTAACGGATGTAATAGAGTTCAACGCATCGCTTGTCTTGCGGGAAGCGGCGGCAGAACTCCTCGAAGGAAGCCTCGGCTTGTGCGGTGTCCTGCAGTTTGTCCTTGTAGATGAATATCATCTTGAACAGTGCGTCGGCAATCAGCGAATCGCTCTCGGCAAAGTCCTGCGGCGTGCGTGGTATCTGCTGCATGTAATACGCGGGGTCATATACGTCCGTGACGCGCGGTTTGACGGTGGCTGTGCTGTCGGCAGGTATGCTGTCGTTCGGCTCGCCCTCGAAGTTCTCGTCATTCTGTTCGGTCGGCGGTGTCCAGTCGCCTGACGATGCTTTGCTTCGCCGGCGCCAGTTGTCCTCCAGCGGTCGGTTGCCCCAACGGCGGTTGAACTCCTGCTTGCCGTTGCGCATCAGCTGCACGTTGTAGAAGTACCATTGTCCCGCTTCGCCGGTGCCGCCGATCATTTTCGATGTGTTGACGCTGCTCAGCCCCTTGTCGCGGTTCTCACGTTCCTTCTGCGCCGCTTTGGCGGAGTCCTCGGCTTCGGCTTTGCAGAGGTCGGCTACGATCTGCTCGGCAATCTTCTGTTGCTCCTCTTCGCTGAGCGTGCTCAGTCGTTGGAGTGAGTCCTGCAGCACCACCGTGCCATACTCCGTGCTCAGTTCGTCAAGCACCTCCGCGAGCACGCGTACGCGCTGGTAGCTCTCCGATTCGGCAGGCAGGATGGTTATAGCCTCCGAGTAACACGGTGCAGCCTTGGCGTAGTTGCGGCGGGTGTAATAGATGTCACCGGCTTTCAGGAGCACGGCAGCTTTATCCATTCCGTTCTTCTCGCTCTTCTCAATGGCAAGTTCGTAGTTCTCCAGCGCATGTGCCGTGTCGCGTTGCGCCAGATAGATGTCGCCTATTGCGCCGTAGAGCACATCGAGCTGCTCGCGGTACTTGTAGTTCCGCGCCATGCTCTTCAGTTGGCGGACAGACTTCTTCTTGTCGGGCGAGACGAGTGCCATGCGTATGCGTGCATTGAAATCCATCATCACCGGTGGGTAGAGCTGCGTGCACTTCTTGTACGCCTGGTAGGCTTCGGCAGGTCGGTTCTCGGTCTCGTAGAGTTGTCCGAGCACGTATGCGAATCGTGCGCGGTTTCCCTTGCGTTTCTCGTCGGGCATAGCGAGCTTGACGAACGGGATAGCGTCCTTGTACTGTTTTGTCTTGAGCTTGATATCCGCTGTTGAGGAGGCATACAGCGGGGCATGTTTGCGGTTGAGGTTGTCCGCCTGCACCTTGCTGAGCATATCTTCGGCTTCGTACAGCCAGCCCATCTCGGCGTACGCACGCGCTATCCAGAGCTGACATTGCGCCACCACATCCGCATCGTACTCGTAATGACGGATGATGTAGTTGAATGTGCCCACTGCGCCGATGAAGTCTCCCTTGTGGAACTCCGCCTGCCCGAGCAGCAACCACGCTTTCGACAGTTCGGAGTTGAACTCCTCCTGCTTGAGCCACGCCTTGTACTTGGGGTCTTTCGTGCGCTTGGAGTCGGGTTTGGGTTTGACCTTGATGGAGTGCAGCTTGATGCACTTGCGGCACTTCTCTATCGTTATGTCCATCTTTCCCGTTGACGCTTCGGCAGCCTTGTGGTCTGACACGGGATAGAGCGGCAGCATCTCGCCGTAGTTGTCCTCGTGCGCATCGGTTATCTGCTGCAGACCGTCAATATAGGCGTTCTTGCCGTTGAACTCGATGTTGTATTTCGTTTTAGTCCGGTGATACCAACGGCTCAGACCCGTGTTCTTCTGCGTCGAACACGAACTCATAGCCATAAGCATGGCAAGCAGTAATATGATATGTAATCTGTTTATCATTGACTTCATTTTTCCTTTTCGGATGTATTCTTAGGCAGATTTTCGGCTTACGGTGAGGGAGTTATGTAGGACATAATGACCGCACCAAAGTCGGAAAGCTGTCAAGAAGACGCCGAAAATAGTCCTTTGATGTGGGCAGGGGCAGCAATGAACTCCTTCAGGTAGTTCGGCTCGAAGTAAGCAATGTCCTTGCCGTTGATTACGCGCACTATATCCCCGCGGCCCTTGCATGCTTCCGCCAGCCGTCCCGCCTCTGCGCCGGTGGGCACGATGCCGTCTATCCATCGTGCGTTCGGGTGACTAATCACCTGCTTGCATTTCTCCGCGCCGTTGCCGCAGAAGTACACCACATGCTCGCGGAGCACCTCGGCAAAACTCTGCTCGTCGATAATCATCGCTGCCAACGGCTGCACATTGTTCAGCTCTGCGTCGTACAGCGCGCAATATACCTCCATCCGCCGTGCGTCAATCATCGGGCAGATGAGTGCATCTTTTATCGGGGCCCCCGCCGCGGCAATAGCAGCACTTGCGATAACTGCAAGCGTCGGCACGGCTATCAGCGGCAGCCCTGCACCGTAGCACAGGCCTTTGGCGAGCGATGCGCCTATACGCAGACCGGTGTACGAACCCGGTCCTTCCGACAGCACGATACCTTCTATCGTCAGACCGCGCTCCGCAGACTCGGCCTGCAACGACTGCACATACGTTGGCAGCAGCGCCGCATGATTGCTCCCGCAGAGGTTAAGCCGTTCGGCTACCACCTCTCCACCTTGCAACAACGCCGCCGAACAGACGTCGGTTGAACTATCCAATGCTATCGTTGTCATATGCGTTATACTCACTATTTAACCTATGTGCGCACGCTCAAAATGCACGCTCGCGTCTGCGTGCACACATAACGGGCTGCAAAGATACGAAAAAAATCCCACATTTGCAAACATTGTGGGACTTTTTTTGCAAAAAAAGCAAAAAAGATGCCCGACGGACATCTTTTTGTAGCGGGACCCAGGATTGAACTGGGGACCTCATGATTATGAATCATGCGCTCTAACCAGCTGAGCTATCCCGCCTTCGCGTTCGCCGAAGACCGATAAAAACATCGCGATGTTTTTGTCGGAGAGGAGGAAGTGCGAGCCGCTTCCGACGAAAGCGGGTGCAAAAGTACGACAAAAATTCGGGAATTGCAAATTTTGCCGTTACTTTTTTGTCCAGTCCACACACTTTTCCCCGATTTTGCACATGAAGATAGCATTTCCGTGTTCAACAAGTGCCCCCTGCAGCAAATCAGGGTGCGCTTTCGTAATTACAGCCGCTTTGTAGCGTCGTAGCTCTCGATGGTCTTCGATTGGATGAGTACCGTGGTGTCACCGCGCTGCACGTTGAAGTTCGCCGTGTCCCGTGGGAGGGATAAAGGTTAATATTCGAGAGAAGCGCCTCTATTATATAGCCTTTTTGCTACAACCTTCAAGTGCTCAATTGTGCGCCTAATGGACTTATTGACAGCCTGTTGAGAAATTTTCAACTTGTCAGAAATTTCACGCTCGCTTCGACGCCGGTGCAAGTTCTTGTAGAACGTGACGAACGTGTTTACAAAGTCGCCAATCTGCGCATGCTGCGAGTGTTCGTAGAGAGCAATGTACGTGTCATGCAACAGGTCCTCGTCGAAGATGTGCAGTCGTCGCAGGGCCTTCAGAATATGCGTTTGACAGGCAAGGAAGGTCTTGCCAAATTGTTGTGCATCCATAATCAATATCGGGTTACTATCGGTTTGGGTCCGTCTTGCCCCCGATTAAGGTGGCCGTTTTGGCTCTTGACGGTAGCTTTCGTCGGGAAAAGAACGTGCTCCGTTGTAGTTGGCAGGCATAGTGCCGGAATAGTTTCGTGGCGCGTTCTCACGGATGGCTTGCATCGGGTTGTAATGAACGAA
>JAFSXJ010000131.1 GCA_017444065.1 Paludibacteraceae bacterium
CTCTACGAACACTCGCAGCATGCGCAGATTGGCGACTTTGTCAACACGTTCGTCACGTTCTACAAGAACTTGCACCGGCGTCGAAGCGAGCATGAAATTTCTGACACGTTGAAAATTTCTCAACAGGCTGTCAATAAGTCCATTAGGCGCACAATTGAGCACTTGAAGGTTGTAGCAAAATGACTATATAATAGAGGCGCTTCTCTCGAATATTAACCTTTATCCCTCTCACGGCAACGAGCTCATCGTACGTGCAAAGAGGTGATACGACGGTGCTTATTCAGAGTAAGACCATCGAGAGCTACGACGCGTCCAAACGTCTCTGATGCGTCGCAACGCCTCTGATGCTTACAAAAAATTGACACTTGACGGTGGCTGTTTTTGGGGTTATTATTGCCGATGGCGGCGTAGGAACGAACGCCTCAGGCGCTCCTCTTTGGCTCTGTTCAGTCCGCCGGAACGCATACGGGCAATGGTGCGATTCTTCGAGCAAGACCCAAGGTAATCGCCCACAGTGAGCGGTACGGCGATATGCGTGAGCGGATTGCCGAGGATAGTCCACATAACGGTCCGGAGCGGGTTCTGCACAGCCGGCACGCCCTCGATGACGATGGATGCGGATGTTATCTTGCGCGGGATACGTTGGCCGTTGCACTCGGTGGTGTTGCGCGACAGACGTTCGAAGAAGAACCGATGGTCCACATCCGGCGCGAACTCCGCCGCCATGACCTCCGAAGCGATGCAAAAGCGGTCCCAACCCTGATAATCCTCTCGCCTGCCTGACTCGCAGAAGTTAGTCACCACGCGGTAGCCGCAAGGAATATCGTTGACATCGTACTTCACCCAGCGGAAGTTATTCACCTCGTAGTACGCCGCTCCGCCGTAGGCGTCGATAACGCCGAAGTTCGCCTCCACGCCCAGCGGTTTGGGACAGGTGTCAAGCAGCGTCTCAAAGTCCGCCGTAGTCATGCACAGCGTCAACGCCTTGTACATCAGTTCGCCCTCGCGGTCCATCTGCACGTCGGGCAGACTGTCCTCGCGGAAGTTGTACGATGCGGTGTTCATGATGGAGAACCCGACCTCGTTCGTACCAGTCCAGACCTCTCCTTCGGGCGAGGTGGAGTTGACGAGACCGATGAACACGTGGCCTTCGCCGCAGAACAGACGGACACTATTCTGCTGGTCGTCCGTATCGCGATGTTTGAGCATCAGAGGCCGGCCGCTACTCGTAGCTTTACCACTGACGATGACCGACGTACAAGCACCGGCGTGCAAGGAACAAAGACACGATAGTGCTACAGCTGTCGCTGACAGAGACCAAGACGTACGCATATAATCTGAATAAGGGTTTGACGGTACAAAGATACGAAAATTTTCGCATATATGCAAACCCGATGGCCCATTGATGCTAAAAAAATATGCCAACGGACATTTTTTATCCGGAAAATTTGCAAATGTCGAATATTATTGCTATATTTGCAGGCTTTTTGTGCGCGTGCGGCAACGCGCTCGCACGAAAAGCGACCGAAACAAGTAAACGAACAATCGCTATAACTATGATAGAATATATTTACGGAGAGTTGTCGGAGCTCAGTCCGACGTTGGCAGTGATAGAGGCAGGCGGTGTCGGTTATGCCATCAACATCGCTCTGACCACGTTCACGCAGCTCACAGGCAAGGAACGTACCTCCACAGCCGCCGGACAGCCGTGCAGGCTCTATTGCACGGAGATCATCCGCGAGGATACGCACGAACTCTACGGCTTTCCCACCAAAGGCGAACGGGCTTTGTTCGAAATGATGATGACCGTGAGCGGCATCGGCGGCAACACGGCGCGACTCATCATGTCCGCGTACTCCGCTGCCGATATCCGGCAGATTATAGCCACAGGCAACGTCAAGGCACTTAGCAGCATCAAGGGCTTCGGTCCCAAGACTGCCCAGCGGCTCATCGTTGACCTGAAGGACAAAGTATTGAAGATTGACCTCGGAGTCGAGGCGGCAACGAACCTCTTCGACGAACCTGCCGCAGCGGATTCGGAGGTAAAGACCGAGGCGGTGAGCGCACTGACGATGCTCGGCTTTGCTGCCGCTGCAAGTAGTAAGGCGGTAGATAAGGTACTGACGCAGAACCCGCAAGCAACCGTTGAAGCCGTCATCCGTCAAGCGCTAAAGCTGCTATGAGAATTTGAAGATTTGAAGATTTGAAAATTAAATCCCTATATATTCTCTTACTCTCGTCAGCATTGCTGATGAGCAGTTCCGGTTGGGCACAGTTGCCTGATTGGCTTGCACCGTCGTCGCAACGGCAGAAGGTGGAGAAGAACAGCAACAGACCGAAAAAAACCAAGCCATCGGACGATGACGCGAAACAGGCTAAAGACACTAAGGACTCTAAGGTCTCTAACGACGTTAAGCCCACTCAAGCTACAACTGAACCCGATGCACCGGTCAATCCTGTGTTACCGACCGTAGAACAAGACTCGGCCATACGGGGCACCATGCAGTTTGAGGAAACACAAACAACAGAGGTTGAGTACAATCCCGACAACGGCTATTATCTCATTCATACGAAGATTGGTGATGTGGATATCGCTACACCGTACTTCCTCAATCAGGAAGAGTACCTGCAATACAGCGAGCGCGAACAGATGAACCGCTACTGGAAACAGAAGATTAGCGAGGTCGAGCATAACAACGAACGGAAGTTCGACATCACTGACATGAAGTTCAATATCGGTCCGGCAGACAAGATATTCGGTCCTGGCGGTGTTCAACTGAAGATGCAAGGTTCGGCAGAACTGCTGTTCGGATTCAAGCACCAGTACATTGACAATCCGTCACTGACCGAACGTTCGCGCAACAACAACATCTTCGACTTCGACGAGAAGATTCAAGCCTCTGTCAACGGCAAGGTCGGCGACAAACTGAACTTCAACCTCAACTACAACACCGAGGCATCGTTCAGCTTCGACCAGCAGAACCTCAAACTCGGTTACAAAGGCAAGGAGGACGATATCATCCAGTCCATTGAGGCGGGAAACGTGACGATGGACCTGAACAGCTCGCTCATCCGCGGCACGCAGGCGTTATTCGGCGTAAAGGTCGGACTGCAGTTCGGCAAGTTGAAGATACAAGGCCTCATCTCACAGCAGAACTCGGAGAGCCAGAGCGTGAGCAGCGAGGGCGGAGCACAGATGACGAAGTTCGAGATTGGCATTGCGGATTACGACGAGAACCGACACTTCTTCCTCAACTACTTCTTCCGTGACAACTACGAGACTGCCATGCAATCGCTGCCATACGTGGCTTCCGGCGTGACAATCAACCGCATCGAGGTGTGGATAACCAACAAACGCGGCGCGTACGACCAGGCACGAAACATCCTCGCCCTGAGTGACCTCGGCGAGAATGAGGACAAACATATCAGCCTGAACAGCAGTCAGTCGCAACAATGGCTCACCACGCCGGGCTACAACGTGCCGACGAACAAGGCGAACCGTGAGTACGATGCAATCTTGGGCATCGACAATGTGCGCGACATCCAGCAGATGACATCCGTGCTGCAATCCGCCTACCCTGACCTCATCGGCGGAGAGGATTATGAGAAACTGGAATCCGCACGACTGCTCAGCAGCAGCGAATATACGCTCAACAACGCGCTCGGTTACATCTCTCTCAAGAGCGGCCTTAATCAGGACGAGGTGCTTGCCGTGGCGTACGAATATACCTACGGCGGCAAGGTCTATCAGGTGGGTGAGTTCTCCACCGACAAGATTGGTGCCGACTCGACGCAGACAGGGCAGAAGGCTCCCGCGCTTATCCTGAAGATGCTGAAGGGCAGCAACAACGCTCCGAAGAACAAGGGCCGCGGTACGTGGGACCTGATGATGAAGAACGTCTATTCGCTGGGCGTGACATCAATGACGAGCGACAAGTTCGAGTTGTATGTCATGTATCGTAATGACTCGGTCGGTACGGAACTGCAATACCTGCCAGAAAGCCAAATCAAGGGCAAGCAATTGCTGCGCGTCATGAACCTCGACCGCCTCGACAGCCGCAACAACGCGTCGCCGGACGGAAAGTTCGATTATGTCGATGGCTACACAGCGTTCTCATCCAGCGGACGAATCATCTTCCCTGTGCTGGAACCGTTCGGCTCGTACCTCAAGCAGGCGATTGGCGATGATGCCATTGCCTCCAAATACATCTTCCAGGAACTGTACGACTCAACACTCGTCAACGCACAAGAGATGACCGAGAAGAACAAGTTCAAGCTCACCGGCAAACTCAAAGGCTCGAGTGGCAACGAGATTCGACTGAACGCAATGAACGTACCTCGCGGTAGTGTGACCGTCACCGCCGGTGGCGCGACACTCGTCGAGAATGTTGATTATACAGTCGATTACACGATGGGAACGGTGACTATCCTCAACCAGAGTATCATCGACAGCGGCACAAAGGTGGATGTCAAACTTGAGAACCAATCTACGTTCTCCATGAAGCGCAAGAGCCTGTTCGGCTTGCATGCCGAGTACAACTTCACTAAGGACCTGATGCTTGGAGGTACTATCATGCACATGCGTGAAAGACCGCTCACAACCAAGGTTAACACCGGCAGTGAACCGCTCGCAAACACTATCTGGGGCGTGAACGGAGCATGGAAGACCGACATCCAGTGGCTCACCAATGCAATTGACAAGATTCCTTGGATAACCGCCACGCAGCCGTCCACCTTCAGTATCAATGCGGAGTTTGCACACCTCATCCCCGGACATACCAAGGATGTCGGTACGGTCGGCACGGCATACATCGATGACTTTGAGCAGACGATGACGGAGATTGACATCCATTACCCGAGTTACTGGCGTCTGGCATCCACACCGCGCAACGACGACAAGTTCCCTGAGTACAACTACAACAACGACATATAGTACGGTAAAAACCGCGCATGGATATCCTGGTTCACACCTGACCCCATCTTCGGCTATCCGCAAAGCAATACACCGCAGCACATCAAGGATGACGTCAATTCACTCAGCGACATGCGCACGCGTATCGTCTACGAGCAGGAGTTGTTCCCTAACCGCGAGACGCTGGCTAACGAGGACCCGAAGATTGCCACGCTCAACCTCAGTTTCTATCCCTCTGAACGCGGTCCGTACAACATCTGCGCCGACGAGATTGGAGCCGACGGACATCTGACTAATCCCAAGCAGCGGTGGGGAGGTATCATGCGTCGATTGGACAATACCGATTTCGAGAAAGCCAACATCGAGTACATCTCCTTCTGGTTGCTCGACCCCAAACTGACTAACCCCGACGGCTACGAGGGAGACCTTTACATCGACCTCGGCGACATAAGCGAGGATATACTCAAGGACGGCAAGAAGTCCATCGAGCACGGACTTCCGACCAACGATATTGATGACACCGAAAGCACCATTTGGGGACGCGTGTCACGTACAACCAGTACGGTGGTGGCGTTTAGCAACGAAGCCGGCTCGCGCGAGAAGCAGGATGTCGGTCTTGACGGCTTGAGCGATGAGCAGGAGCTGACGTTCGAATACCGCGGCACGCATCCGTATGCCGACTACCGTGATGCGTTGCACAACAAGGTCACCACCGATGTGTGGAACCAATGGCTGAGCGACCCGTTCTCGCCTGCCAACGACCCTGCCGGCGACAATTACCACTACTACCGCGGCAGCGATTATGACCGTCAGCAGGTCAGCATCATCGACCGTTACCGCCACTACAACGGTACGGAAGGCAACTCACCCGAGACTGACCGTAGCGTTGACGGCTATGGCACTGCAGCAACGCTGCAACCGGATATTGAGGACATCAACAACGATAATACGCTCAACGAGTACGAGAAGTTTTTCGAGTACCACGTCAGTCTCCGCGAAGCGGATATGCAGGTAGGACTGCAGTATATCGTGGAGAAGCTGACCACCAACGTCACCCTTCGCAACGGACAGACCGAGGCAGTGACTTGGTATCAGTTCAAGATACCTCTGAAGAGCAACGACGTGAAGCGCGTCGGCACTATCCGCAACTTCAAGTCCATCCGTTTCGCGCGTCTGTACCTCACAGGTTGCGAGAAAGAGATGCACCTGCGCTTCGGTAGCCTTGACCTTGTGCGCGGCGAATGGCGTAACTACAACCAAGGCCTCTACCGCAACGAGCGCACGAAGAACTACAACGAGACATCACCCTCGGGGGCAGCCCTGATGGATGTTCAGAACGTCAACATCGAGGAAAACGGCAACCGTTCGCCTGTCAACTATATCCTGCCTCCGGGCATCAGCCGTCAGACCGACCCTGGACAAGCACAACTCATCGCACAAAATGAACAGGCAATGGTGCTGCGCGTGCACAACCTGCCGTTCAACGACGCACGAGGCGTGTATAAGAACACAGGCTACGACATGCGTAACTACAAGCACTTGCAGATGTTCGTGCATGCAGAGAAACTGGAGGCGGAGGATGCCAATCTCAAGGATGGCGACCTGACATGCTTCATCCGTTTGGGGACGGACCTGAAGAACAACTACTACGAGTACGAGATTCCTCTCGTCCTGACGCCGGCCGGCAGTTATAACAATAACAGCGAACAGGACCGCTACAAGGTTTGGCCGCAGGAGAACATGTTCGACTTCCCGTTCTCGGTACTCACCGATGCCAAGCTTGCACGTAACAAAGCCAAACGCGCCGGCACATCGGATGTGGGCAACACAATTCCCTACGTCATGTACGACGAGGCTTCCGGCAAGCCACAGAACCGCATCACCGTGCTCGGTAATCCGACACTGGAGAGTGTGGAGTGCATCATGATTGGTGTGCGTAACGCCAATTCGCATGAGGAGCGTTGTGGTGAGATATGGGTCAACGAACTCCGCATGAGCGAGTTCAACGAGCAGGGCGGCGTGGCTGCTATGGCGAACGCAGCACTG
Source organism: Paludibacteraceae bacterium (assembly GCA_017444065.1). Classification (GTDB taxonomy): domain Bacteria; phylum Bacteroidota; class Bacteroidia; order Bacteroidales; family Paludibacteraceae; genus Colicola. The sequence continues at coordinate 6,959 of JAFSXJ010000131.1, forward strand.
AGCATCAGCGATATAGCACAACTGAACGTAGCCGGACGACTGGAGACTGCCGGTTACGGTAGCATTGAGAGCAACGTGCTGCAGCGGAACATGGACAACAACTACCAACTCCAACTCAGTGCTGCACTTGAGGCGGGACGACTGTTCCCCGAGCAGGCGAAGTTGCAGATACCGCTCTACGTGGCATATACCAACCAGACCATCTCGCCTGATTACGACCCGCTGGATACGGACATCAAACTCAAGGATAATCTGGAGCAATACGACACCAAGCAGGAGCGTGACTCTGTCAAACTGATGAGCAACACCGTGATGGAGAGCACCTCGTTCAGCGTGACGAACATGAAGGTGAACATCCACTCGAAGAAGAAAGACATGTTCTACGACCCGGCTAACTTCAGCCTGTCCGCTTCGTACAACAAGCAGAACGAACATTCGCCGGAGATGGAGCGCAACCAGACGGTTGAAGAGCGCGGACAGTTCAACTACTCCTACTCGTTCAACCCGCAGCCCTGGGAGCCGTTCAGCAAGGTCAAGGGCGTGGACAAAGTGAAAATAATCAAGGAGTTCAACCTCTACTACTTGCCGCAGTCATGGGCGTTCAATACTGCCATGCAGCGTAATTTCTCGCAGATGAAGATGCGCGACTTCAACCAGGATGCTGCCGGACTGAACAAGATGGATATAACGTTCAGCAAGGACTTTACATGGAGCCGTAACTTCGACTTCAAGTACGACCTGACGCGCAACCTGAAGTTCTCGTTCCAGACAGCTATGAACTCCACGGTGGATGAGGGTTACTACACGCCGGAGATTATCCGCGACTACGGCTTCACCAACGACCACTACGAGGCATGGAAAGATACCATCCAGCGCAGCCTCGCCAAGGGCGGTACGCCGTACACCTACCAACAGGTGTTCACCGCAACATGGAACATACCAATCAACAAGATTCCCGGACTGGACTTTATCACTGCCAACGCTTCGTACAACGGCACGTACAACTGGTCACGCACCGCCACGACCTCGTCGCAGCAGAACAATCTGGGGAACACCATCACCGGTCAGCGTTCGTGGCAGGCGGACGGTACACTGAACTTCGAGACCCTGTACAACAAATCGAAGTATTGGAAGACGATGACGCAGCGTTATACCGGTCGCCAAAGGCAGAAAGCATACAAGCAGAAGACCTACTCCGAGACCATCAACCTCACCGCAGGCACGCCGCAGACGATTACCCACCGCCTCGGCTCAGACCTGATTGAGGTAGAAGCGACCGACAGTGCCGGACACAAGGTACGGGTCAAACTGTCACCCGACGGCAACACAAAAGCCAGTGTCACCTCGTCTGTCACCGGCAGGATTAATCTGAAGTTCACCACCGTTGACCCGAACAAGCGCACGCCGGCACAAGTCACGGGCGACATGTTCGCATATCTGGGAACGATGATACGCCGTGTGCAAGTCACCTACCGCGACAACACATCAGTCACTGTGCCGGGCTTTGCACCGCAGGCTGGATTCATGGGTCAGCGTAAAGTGGATAACATGTACGCGCCGGGCTTTGACTTCGCGTTCGGCTTCTTCGGTGATGATTTTGTACAAAAGGCCAAGAACGCCGGTTGGCTGAGCGGCGACACGATGGTTGTTCAACCTGCCTCGCAGGCACGTACCACCGATCTGGACATCAAGGTAACACTCGAACCGTTGCCGGGACTGAAGATTCAGGTCAACGGCAAGCGATACATGGCACAGGCTAACTCCATCATATACTCCTATGAGGATTTGCAGGAAAATATGTCCGGGTCGTTCAACATAACACAAGTTGCCATCGGTACGGCATTTGCCCGTGTCGGCACGCAGGAGGATAATTTTGCCAACGAGATCTACGACCGCTTTGTGGCTAACCGCGATGTGATGCAGCAACGCGTACAAGCGGAGTATGACGGTATCACCTACCCCGATGCAGGCTTCCTGCGCGGTACAGTATTTGCCGGTCAGCCCTACCGCCGCAGCAACGGTATGGTCAGCCGCAACTCGGCAGACGTGCTCGTGCCGGCATTCCTTGCGGCTTATACCGGTCGCGACATCAACAAGATGGACCGCAACCCGTTCCTGGGCATATGGAAGATTCTGCCTAACTGGAGCGTGACCTACGACGGTCTGGGCAAGCTGCCTTGGATGCGCGACAATTTCCGCTCGGTAACCCTGACACATGCCTACACCTGTAAGTACGCCATTGGTTCGTACTCGAGCTACTCGACCTGGGTAGGCGCTGCAGGCAAGGACAAGACCATCGGTTTCATCCGCGATGTTCAGACCGAAATTCCCGTACCGTCAGCAGCGTACGACATCAGCAATGTATCGCTGACCGAGTCGTTCTCGCCGCTTATCGGTGTGAACCTGTCAATGAAGAACTCGCTGAGCGTCAAGGCCGAGTACCGCAAGCAGCGCAACCTGACGCTGAACGTCACGTCCATCCAACTCATGGAGGGTCACACCAACGAGTTCGTCATCGGTGGCGGATACACAATCAAGAACCTCAACTTCATCACCAAGACGCCACGTTCGGAGAAAAAGGTCAGCAACGACCTCAAGCTCAATGTGGATGTCAGCTACAAGGACATCAAAACCTTGCTGCGTAAGGTGGAAGAAGGCATCACGCAGGCAAGCGCGGGCAACCGTGTGTTCGGAGTCAAGGTCAGCGCGGATTACGTGCTGTCGCAGAAGATCAATATCCAGTTCTACTACGACCACCAGGGCACGACACCGCTCATCTCAACCTCCTACCCGATCAGTACCGACAACGTAGGCTTCAACATCAAACTGATGCTGACACGATGATACGCGTGGGAGTGATAGGGCCTGAAAGTACGGGCAAGAGTACGCTCTGTCAGCAATTGTCCGAACGATACGGATACCGCTGGGTCAGGGAGTATGCACGGGAATATGTCGAAGCGTTGCAAAGACCTTACACCTACGACGATGTGCTCTACATTGCCTATAGGCAGGTCGACGAACTGCAAGCCGCCTATCCCGAGCCGGTCGTCCTGTTCGACACAGAGTTGATTATCACCAAGGTCTGGATGCTGCACGTGTACGGCAAGGTTGCACCCGAAGTGGAGCGCACTATACGTGAGCAACCGATGGACCTCTACCTCATCCTCACGCCGGACATAGCCGCAGAGCCTGACCCCGTACGCGAGAACCTGGACAAACGTGAGTTCTTTCTTGAGTGGTATATCCGCGAAGTACAACAGACTAAACGACCTTACTACCTCATCAGCGGTCAAGGCGAAGCACGCCTGCAGACCGCAGCAGAAGCAATACAACAATGAACAAGCAAAGATTATACATCATCCTTTCGGTGACAGCCGTGCTGCTGTGCCTGCTGTGTGCGGGCATCTATAAGGGCGTACGGCGTTACCGCTACACGCGCAGCAACCTCATCAGCCTCGACGGTAAGGAGCATGGCTACTATGTATATCCCGACACGCCGTTGGACTCGGTGTTCGTTTGGGTGCAGCGCGACTACACCGTCACCTCGATGCATGCGTTCCGCAAAGACCTGAAGCATGTAGGTTTGCACGAGCCGAAGGTCGGTTACTACCATTTCCCAGCCGAGATGGGCGACCGCACGCTGATGATGCGTCTGCGTCAGGGCGAACAGACCCCTGTACGCTTGCGTTTCAGCCATGTCACCCGCACCAACGAGCAGCTCGCTGCACGACTCGCCTCGCAACTGCTCATCGACTCGGCAAGCATCATCAGCCTGCTGCAGGACGATGCGTTCCTCAGCCGCTATGGGATGAACACCGAGACGGCACGCTGTCTGTTCCTGCCGGACACCTATGAGGTCTATTGGACGATGACCGGCGAACAACTGTTCGACCGCATGGAGCGCGAGTACAAACGCTTCTGGAATGACGATCGTCTGGCTCAGGCCAAGGCTCTCGGACTGACGCCACAGCAGGTCTATACGCTGGCAAGCATCGTCACGTCGGAGACAAACACGAAGTGGGAGTACCCCATCATAGCCGGATTGTACCTCAACCGCATGCGTATAGGCATGCACCTGCAGGCCTGCCCGACGGCGGTGTATGCCACGCGTAAGTTCAACGCACGGCGTGTGACGCACGAGATGACATCTTATCCCTCGCCGTACAACACGTACATCAACCCGGGTCTGCCTCCCGGACCGATACGCATCACGCCGGCGGAGGTCATCGACTCCACGCTGCACGCCACTAAAAGCAGGTACATCTACATGTGCGCCAATCCGGATTTCTCCGGCACGCACGTGTTCTCTGAGACCTACAGCAAGCATGCCGCCACCGGACGCGAGTACCACCGCGAGCTGAACAAACGAAAGATTAGAAAATGATACGCACCGCCGCTTTCACCATCTCCTCGACCGATGTGCTGCGCTCGCCGCAGACATCGCTGCCCGAGTACGCGTTCATCGGACGAAGCAATGTCGGCAAGTCGAGCCTCATCAACCGGCTGACCCGTCAGCCCAAGCTCGCCAAGACCAGCCAGAAGCCCGGCAAGACGCTACTCATCAATCACTTTGCCATCAACGCCGGCAGTCCCGACGCATGGAATCTGGTTGACCTGCCCGGCTACGGGTTTGCGCAGGCGGGCAAGACGCAACGCGAGACGCTCCGGAAGATGATTGAGCGCTACTGCCTGCTGCGTGATGCGCTGTGCTCGCTGTTCGTGCTTGTGGATGCGCGTCTGCCGCTGCAACCTATCGACCGCGACTTTATGAACTGGCTCGGGGAAAATAATGTGCCGTTCGCACTTGTGTTTACCAAAGCCGACAAACTCGGTAAGGAGCGTCTGGCTGCGAACATCGAAGCGTACAAGCAGCAACTGCTGGAGTTCTGGGAAGAGTTGCCGCCGTTGTTCGTCACCTCGGCGGAGTCAGGTCTCGGCTGCGATGAACTGACCGCATATATCGAATCCGTTAACCAACAGGTAGCCAATGACTGATAGTGTCCCCTGGTATCAGCCAAACATGGCTGATGATATAGTCTTCCGCAAGTGTGCCAACGACTCGCGCGCCATCCAGCAGGTGCTTGACGAGTGCCGCGAATTGCGTACGCCGTATGCCGTCATCACGCCCTCTATGCGTGAGCCCTCGGCACTCAGGCGCATCATCGTGCCGGTCAGCAGGCTCGAGGAGGAGACATACAAAGCAGAGATATGCACCTATCTGGCACGCAAGACCGGTGCACATATCATCCTGCTGCAGGCCAATGATTACGGCAGCCGTGCCCGGCAGAACGTCGGGAGAATGGTAACACATATTCAGGCTGTCAGCGAAAAGACCGGCACGCCTATCAGTTACGAGGTCGTTCAGGCAAAGCAGGACAGCAGCAAGGTCAACCGCGAGGCGGCAGAGCGGCAGCGGGACTTTGTATCTGACCTTATTCTGCTCACCGCCAGCCGTGAGTACGGTCTGGACGATATCCTTTTCGGTCCGCAGGAGCGTCATGTCATCCGTCGCGCCCTTGTGCCTGTGATGCTCGTCAATCCCCGCGACGACCTCTTCTCACTCTGAGACTGAGTTGAACAATCTTGAGCAATCTTAGCCATCACATTTCCTGTGTGTTCTACTTGCCCTCTACTTGCCCCCTTCTTGCTTCCTACCCGATGTATACTTATACTGTTCGAAAGACGGTACAACGATACGACAAAGTTATGTTGGAGGCTACTTACTTGAGTTCGTCGGGCAGAACGGGCATGGCACCGGCCTGCGTGCAGACGAAGGCGCTGACCTCAACAGCCTTCTGATGCGCCTCGCGGATGGAACGACCGAGCAGAGTCTGTGCGACAAACGCAGCGGTGAAGCTGTCGCCTGCTCCGACGGTGTCTGTAACCTTGACCTTGGGGGTGGGGACATAACTCTCGTCGGTGGCGGTGAAGACGTACGAGCCTACGGCGCCGCATGGCAGAATCTGGTCAAGTGAGGTGTAATCCGTGCCATCCTTGGTCTGCACGCCTCAGATGGGATGGTAGATGCCCACAGGGTTCGAGCGGTAATCAAGCAGATACAGCACTCTGAATGTTTGCGATTGCGGGTCAAAGAACGGCATAGGGTCTCCGACAAACCCCGCATAGGGCTTGTAGTAGGTGGTGGTCACCTGCTCGTCCGATGAGTTATAGTACGTGGCATCTGCCTGCCAGTTGCGTTCAGCGTCACCTTGTATGGGTTGCTCGCAGGCTGTCAGCATACATGCCCACAGAACTGTCATTGTAATCATATTCGTTGTCTTCATAGCTATAAACGTTAAATCTCTATACTCTAAAAAACTACTTCGTCAAATAATCAAACGCGTTCTGCGTCATCCGTGCGACATTCTGATGGTAGTGCTCGGCCGTCGTACTCGTACTATACCAGTCATAGCAACCCGAACCGATACAAATGATGGCACCATGGTCGTCGGTTGCGGTGAATTCCCATGCTACGATGGCTTTGTCACCGCCGTAGGCTATATCTGCCGCACCGGTAGCAGCCCGCCATGCGTCATAATCAGCATATCCGCCCCAGTCGGTACCTATATGCCACTGCGCAGTGGAGTTGGTGATGCCATAACCTGCATCGCAGGTATAGATGCGCGTCGGGTCAGTGCCGTCAGTCACCAGGTTGGCAAACAGCGGATGGTCAGTATGCCCCGTAGCGAAGAACGACCATGGCTCGGATACGACCTCTGCACTCTGTTCGTTGCCGTCCCAGCAGTTGTTCGGTACTCGGTCCGGCTCGCCCAAATAGGCAGGCAGACAGGTCGCGTAACGGGTGAGCAGGAATGAACCGCCTTTCTGGTAATACCCTTTGGGCGTGAAGCTGTGCCTCGGATGGCACAGCGAGTGTCGCGCCCGAAATGTCCCCACATTGAGGAAAAAGCGCGGCACATAGAACTGCGGGACGCGGCATCCCGCGCGGCTATGCCGCTGCGTCAGGCGAGCCGTACAGGGTAGGCTCGCGACGCGAAATAATCGAGCACAAAATAGCAGAGTCTTTTCTCACGAAGAAACTCTGCCGCGCAAACACAACAATAACTCAAAACAATCCTACGAAAGTGTGCACCGTCTTTGGAAAGGCGACGGCAACCTTATTTCTTCTGTATGCCAAGGTAATCCTCGACGGTTTTGGTGGAGATGGTTGTGGTCACTTTGGAGCTGTCGGTGACCTCCGTGTACGTTGCGGTGGACGAGATGGTGCGTGTAGCCTTGCACGCAGGCAGGCATAGAGCCGCAACGAGTGTCACAAGCAGACACGAGGCTATGAGAATCTTTTTCATTGTGTAGGTTTTTTAGAGGTGTTACTATCATTGTCGCTGCCGTTGAATCTATTGCGGAAGCGGTAGGTATAATCGATGCCGAAGAGTGCACCGGCGAAAGTTGCAGTCTCGCCAAATGCGACGAGGAGCGTTTCGTGAATCTCTCCAGCCGGATCTATATACACGCCACAGAACAGCATTACGAGCCCTCCGATGGAGAGCACTGAAGCGGTGATAAGTTGGAGAATAGACGATTTCATAATTTCACAGGTTTTAACTATAAACGACCGCGGGTGCGGTAATAGCCCGCGGTCGTGTTATCCGGCTATTAGCCGTTGCTCTGGTCGTACTCGTCGGCGCAGAGGTGCCAGAGGTACTGGTAGAGGGTCTTGTAGCCGGTCTCCTTCTGCGCGTTGAAGTTCGCGACGTCGGTTGCGACGTAGCTCAGGTTCTTTTTTCGCAGTTGGACGGCCTGAACGATAGCACCGAAACGCGTACGTGCCAGCGTCTCTTCGTTCGACACAGGAGTGGAGCGGGACACGCTCTGGATGCCACGTATATACAGACGGCTGCAATCCGTGCTCGTGGTCGGAGCAGTGCGGTGGGTTGCCAGCAGCATCTGCATGTCTGCAGCGTGCGGAGACTTCTTGTTGATTTTGCTCAGGGCACCACTAACGGTGGAGATACCCGGAGCCCATACTACTTTTGCCATACTTGTCAGAGGTTTAGGTTTAACAATCGCGAAACTTCGAAAACGGCAGTCCTTTCTCCCTACTACGGCCCTACCATGTGCGCCCTCGGAAACTGCACGCTTTTTATGAGGGGGAGAATAAACGAGAGACGGGGAGGAATGGAGCAAGTGATTGTAAATGTGGCGGAAATGATTGAATGAGGGAGAAAATGAATAGTGATTGGATGGTGCATGATGTGGATTGGATAGTGCATGAGGGAGGGTGAGGCCTCCTTTTTTGGTGCACAGGGTTGGAAAACAGTGGGCAGGAATAGTGAACAACAAACAGCACGAAAACCAAAACAAACATAACAACAACAATACATCACCGGTACAATAACCAATACAATATCATAAAATACGTGCGCGCGCGATGCATGACCCAAACACGGCGCAAAGTATATACGAAAAGCGGCTTGGATGCATGAAACAAGGCATCTGAGCCGTTTTTTTGTGCCAGTCAATAAGGGCAGCAGAACCCTACGCAACAAAAACACGTACAAAAAAAAACACCGCAATGGTGGTCAAGAAAACCGACCCATTAATCGGAGCTACTTTGGAAAATCGAGTGCAAAGATACAAAAATAATTTGAAACCGCCAAATTTTTAACTAAAAAAGTGATAAAAAAATGTCGATTAAAGAAAAATTGTTAGATTTCTGCCGTCAGAAAGGTGTCGAAATCGGAAAAATGTGCGAAGTTATTGGCGCTGCCACATCAAGTTTTCGCGGTAAGGCAAAAGACTCCGGGCTTAATTCGGATACATTGGTTGTCTTTCTCCAAAAGTTTCCTGAAGTCTCTGCCGAATGGCTGATGCGCGACGAGGGACCAATGCTGCGTGCGGACATAGTTGCAAGTGAGCAGAACGTGAACAACGGTGTCAACATCGGTCGGATCGGTTCGGAGCATGTGAGTACGCCGCCCGATGAGCTGCCGGACAGCGACAGATCCAAGGCATCGCCCTGTGCAACATGCGAGAATGGTGCCACGTGTATCTTTCTTCAGGCTAAGCAGGAGGTCATCGACGCGCAACATGTCACCATCAACGCGCTACAGGCACAGCAGAAACTGGACGAGATCATCGCAAAGTTCCGCACGTGTTAGAACTATTCCTGCGGTACACGAATCATCAGAAAGGGAGTGCGTCCAATAGAAGGCGCACTCCTTTTTTGTTTGTCAAAAATTACCCAAAATGTTCCCAAAAATTGGCTGAGACCCTTTCATTTTCCGCTGTTTTTATCCGCAATCTCGCAAAAAATCACGTAAAATGCTGGCTTTGTGCAGTTTAATATGTTTTCAACCCGCTTTTTGTGTGCGTTAGGGGTGTTTTGAGCCGTTTTTTGTGTACAATTACCCCTCTTTTATCGTGCAAAAAATGTGCACTAAAGGTATCGGTAACGCATCAAAAACGGCACTATGCCCCTGTTTAAGCCATATATAAAACACGAATTGTGTCACTCCATTTGTCACACCATTCGTCACTCCATTGATAAAAAACTGGCTGTTTTCCATGGTATCCGTGACACTCGTTTGCCAACCTTTTGACAGGTCTTCGAAGACCGTTTGAAAGCTCTTCGAAGACTATTTTTTGCTATCCTTTGGGGAAGGAAAGTAGCTCCGATTAAAGGGTCGGTTAATGGGAGCAGGGGGAGTGAAAGATGGTGCAAAGATACGAAAAAAAATCGGGAAAAACAAAAAAATCCAGACAAATAAGCCGTAAAAGTGACAAATGGCATATAGTAATTGAAAAACAAAAAATTATGCAAAAAAGTCAGTCAACAATCAGCCAAATCACCAACAATTAGTCAAATATAACCAATATAACCAATAAAACAAGAGAATCATGAAAGAGAATGAATCAACAATCGAGAGACAAGAGTACCGTTGCGAGCATGAACACGGTACGAGTGGTCATGTGATGCGTCTGGTATGGGGCGCGCCGGTGGTACGCGTGGAGCTGTATGTGTGCTTCCGTCTGCAACAGGCAGCCCTGGTAGTAGATGGTGCGTTACGCGAGAAACGCAGCATCGAGGGCATGTCGCTGGGCGAGCTGGAGGTGCTGATCGGTCTGGCGGAGAACTGCTACGCGTTCGTGCGTAAGTTCAACACGCCCCAGTGGAACGCTCTGAGCCGTGCGATAGGTGACGGTCAGGAGTTGAGTACGGAAGCCACGGAACAGACGGAGGCAGATGGATATGGGCTGAGTACGGAAGCCTCGGAACAGACGGAAAGAAAGGCACAATGATATGGGCGCATTAGCAGTAGAGAGGATTCACGGTCGCGTAGGAATAAGCGCGATGTGGCTGGTGGACAGGGGTATCCGCACGGGTGCCGCGCTGCGGCAGCTGGAGGTGCGGCGGAAGATCGTCCCGCTGACGCGCGGTTGCCGTAACACGCCGAAGGTATATGAGTACGCGAGTCTGCCGGAGCAGATGAAGCGCGAGATAGACGGGTTGCTGGATGTATATAAGAGCTGCCACCGTAACCTGCTGGAGCCGTATATCCATCACGACGCGGTACTGCGCGAGTACTTTGACACGTACAAGACGGCCCGCGGTCAGTACCTGCCGAACAGCGAGTCGAACCCTGTTCGTGACACGTACTACTTCAACGGGATTGTGCTGGACGCGATGCTGCGGATGAAGAAGGATCCGGCATACAGGAGGCTGACGTGGAACGATGTGGTGGAGCAGCTGCAGGGTTTGAGCCGGTTGGAGTACCCGACTGATCTGCCTGAGAGCGGGAAGAAGCTCCAGGAGAAAGCGCGTAACTACGAGCTGTTAGGTCCGGAGAGCCTTGTTCACAAGAACTACCGCCGGAGTGAAGCTAACGCGACGAAGGTGGAAGAGGGTGCGCAGAAGAGCATGCTGATAGCGTTGATCAGCGAGCACCGCAACTTCGACAGTGAGGAGATAGCCAGACTGTACAACGGGTACGCGAGTGCCAAGGGCTGGAAGACGATCAGCTCGAGTCTGGTGAAGAAGATGCAGCATGAGAGCCGATTGCTGACGACAGCGAGCAAGCACGGAGCAGCGGTCTTCCGCAACGAGATAGCTGTGACGGTGCAGCGTAGCGCTCCGAGCAAGGCTATGTACATGTGGGTGCTGGACGGCTGGGATGCGGAGCTGCTGTACCAGAAGAAGGACGTCAAGGGCCGCGTGACGTACCACAACCGGTTGACTCTGGAGGTGGTGCTGGACGCGAGCACGCGCTACCCTATAGGCTGGGCGTTGGGCGAGAGCGAGAGTGCGGGTCTGATTCGCGAGGCACTGAGGAACGCTGAGCGTCATGTGGAGGAGCTGACGGGGAGTATGCTTCGTCCGTACCAGCTGCAGATGGACAACTTCGCGCGGAAAGCCCTGGAGGCGACGTACTCGGGTCTGGCCCAGTACGTGACGCCGGCACGCGTCGGGAACGCCAAGGCGAAGGTGATTGAGCCTTGGTTCCATTACTTCAACGACAAGTATTGCAAGTACCAGCTGAACTGGTCGGGTCACGGTGTGACAGCCGGGAAGCAGGGTCAGCCGAACCTGGACATCACGTTAGCCCGTAAGAAGGACCTGCCGACGCTGGAGGAGCTGGTGGAGCAGATAGCCGACGTGCTGGACCAGTACCGGCGTGATGCGTTGCCGGCTTACCGTGATGCGATGGCGGCACTGCCTGAGTCGGAACGGATGCCGTTAGGCATGAAGGAGTACCTGAGCCTGTTCGGCGAGCAGCGTGCTCGTCAGTACAGCCTTGGCAGCCGCGGTATAGCTGTGGAGGTTGGCGGGCGTACGCTACAGTACGACCTGGTGCCCCGCGACGAGAGTCCGGAGTCGCTGGCCGAGGCTATCCGTTTCCGCGAGCACTGCTGGGAGCGTTGGAACATGAAGTACGACCCTCAGGACGCGCGTGCGGTGCTGGTGGAGAACGACCAGAAGACGGAGCAGTACGTGCTGTATGCGAAAGACGTGCAGCCTATGGCACTGAAGGACAGGAAGCCGGGCGACTACGAGCGACTGGAAGCGGTGCGTAAGTTCAACCGGGCACTGGAGGTGCATGTGACGGAGACGCTGAGCGCACACCAGGAGCGTGCGATCGAGCAGGTACGCCAGGACCGGAAGGACTACGAGATGCTGAGCAAGGCTCTGATCACGGACAGCACGGGAAGTCATAAGAGCGTGAAAGCCGGTGCACGGCTACAGGAAGATGCGTTCAAAGCAGCTACCGATGTGCAGGAGGAGAGCCTGTACGACCTATATTGATATAACCAATAAAAACAACACAATCATGAAAGAGAATCAATTAGTAGAAAGTCAAACGACCGCAGGCGTTGCCAGCTCAAAGACAAAAGACCGCTTCGCTCAAAGCGGCGCAGTGACATCGATCCGTAAGAGTGACATTGCACAGGCGTTGCAGGAGTTCTGCAACCGTTTCGGTCAGAACCATGCGAGCCGTCTGCTGGACGGAGTGAGTGCTGCGACAATCAGCACAGTGCTGAACGGGAAGTGGGAGTCGATAGGCGACGGTATGTGGAACAACATCGCTAACCAGTTGGGCATGGAGCGTGTGCGCTGGAACGCCGTTGAGACAGTGAACTACAAGATGCTGACGCACCTGCTGGCAGATGCTCAGGGCAACCAGCTGTGGCTGGCTGTTACGGGCAATGCCGGTACGGGTAAGACGTTCGGCTGCAAGCAGTACGTGCGTCATCATGCCGAGGTATATATGGTGAGCTGCGATCCAGACTGGAGCAAGTGGGACTTCTTTGCTGCACTGCTGAGCCAGGCCGGCAAGAACCCGAGCGGCATGACGCTGCTTCAGATGAAGACGACGCTTGTTATGCGGTTGATGCGCAGCGGCAGTCCGTTGCTGATCCTGGACGAGGCGGACAAGCTGAGCGACAGCGTGCTCAACTCGTTCATCACGCTATACAACGACATCCAGGACGTGTGCGGTGTGGTGCTGATAGCTACGGAGTACCTTGGCAAGCGTTTTGACCGTGGTGTACGTTACAACAAGAAAGGCTTCAACGAGCTATGGAGCCGCGTGGGGAGGACGTGCGTGCCGTTGAAGGGTGTGAGCCAGGAGGACGTGGTGGCGGTGTGCCGCGCGAACGGTATAGATGACCACAAGGTTATAGACGGCATCCTGGCACAGTGCGAGGGTGACCTGCGTCGCGTTCACCGGCGGGTATATGCGGAGCTGAAGAAACGCGAAAAGGAAATGAGTACGGAACCCACGGAACAGACGGAAAAGCGATGAGACGTGCATTGAGTCTGAAGAACTGCCTGAGTTACAAGGAGCGTCCGATGGGTTTCACGGGTGTGTGGCGTGCTGTGCTTGGTGACCCGGAGTGCTGCGGGAGCTGGATCATCTACGGTATGTCAGGCAACGGCAAGACTCGCCTGGTTCTCCAGCTGACGAAGTACCTGATGAGCCTTCCGGGCGTCAAGACGGCGTACAACGGTCTGGAGGAGGGGTTGAGCGGCACGTTCAAGCGTGCGATCGAGGAGACCGGTCTGAGTGGTGAGACGATGAACAGGTTTGTGTTCTGGAACCGTTTCGGCGTGGATGAGATGACGGCCGCGCTGAAGCGTCGTCGGAGCGCGAACATCGTGATTATCGACAGCCTGCAGTACCTGCAGATGAGCTACGAGGAGTACAAGACGCTGACGGAGAGTTTTCCGGGCAAGCTGTTCATCTGGATCAGCCACGAGAAGGGCGGCATGCCTGACGGTGCGCTGGCGAAGCGGGTGATGTACAACTCGAACGTGGTGCTGCGCGTGAAGGACTACTACGGCGTTGTTAAGAAGTGCCGTTACGGCGGCGGTGAGACGTACAACGTTTGGCCGGAGCGTGTTAATTGACAATTGATAATGGATAATTGACATTTCATTGAATAAATAACCAATAAAACAACAGAATCATGAAAAGATTAGATGAAAGACAAAAGACCGCTGCGCTCAAAGACAAAAGACCGCAGCAAGCTGCTCAAAGCGGAAAGTCGGGTGCGCCCGACAGCGCAATCCAATCAGCCGGAAGCCAGAAAGGCGGTGACTGGAAGTTAAGCAACCGCGCCTTCTGGGGCATGGTGAAGAAATGCGGTCTGAGTGAGGATGACGCCCACGCGCTGATAGCGACGAGTTATCCGGGGCGTGTGAGCACGACGGAGCTGCATGCGGATGAGATCAACGTGCTGGTGCGTGCGCTGCACGACCACTGTATGCCGGAGATGGAGAAGACGAAGGAGACGTGGCGTCGTCTGCTGACGGGTGTGGTCCGTCAGTGGTGCCAGCTGAACGGTTACCGTACGGACTTCGAATACGTGAGCAAGGTCGCCTCTCGCGGCGAGCGTCACATCAGCCAGATGAGCGTGACGGATCTGCAGGCGCGGTACTACAAGTTCCTGAAGATGATACGGGAGTGGATGGAAAGACCCGCCCCCGGCCCCTCCCTCGGGAACCCTACGGGAGGGAGGGGAGTGAATAGTACGGAAGGGACGGAAAGAATTGATAATTGACGCTCTTCGAGCTAATTGATAAATGACATTTCGAACAATAATTAAATAACACTTAAAAACTATTCGAATTATGGCAACAAGACAAAAGAAGACGGTATTTACCGGTGTAAGTCAAGAGATGGCGAACGATGCGTTCGCGAGTTATGCAAAGAGTGATGCGCGGATCCAGAAGCTTCAGGCGGAGATCGAGCTGCAGTGCGCGAAGATCCGCGAGAAGCATGCGGACGAGCTGAGCCGTCTGGACGCTGAGCGTGAGCAGGCGTTCGACGTTCTTCAGTCGTACGCTCTGGAGAACCAGCAGGAGCTGTTTGCGAAGAAGAAGAGCCTGGAGATGGCTCACGGGACGATCGGTTTCCGTACGGGCACGCCGAAGCTGAAGACGCTGAAGGGCTTCACGTGGGGTGCAGCGTTGAACCTGACGAAGCACATCCTGCCTCAGTACATCCGCGTGAGCGAGGAGATCGCGAAGGACATGCTGATAGCTGACCGCGAGAGCGAGGATGTTCAGACCGGGACTCACAACAGCGGCATCCCGATGCGCGATGCGTTGGCGGAGTGCGGTATGCAGGTTGTGCAGGAGGAGACGTTCTATGTGGAACCGAAGAAGGAGGAGTAGTCATGGCACGGTACAAGAGTTACCTGAAGCGTGCCCGCGCCGTCAAGGACCTGGTGGACGAGGAGTACGAGTTAGGCACCAACAACAAGCAACTGGCAGCAATCTGGCGCAGGACTATCTACCCGAGGTACGGTATATGCGAGCGTGCTTACCGGAAGATGGTCAGCGACATGGCGAGTTTGGACGGTCGGATAGGCAAGGGCAGCAATGGCCGCGCCTATCCGAAGAAAGGACTGCCGGAGGTGTATGGCGAGGATCCAAGGCAACAGAAAATACAATTCGATTGACAATTGATAAATGATAAATGACAAATGATATGGAAAAGAAAACAGGTTTACCGCGGGGTTACAGGAACAACAACCCCCTGAATATCCGTCGTACTCAATACGCGCACCTGTGGAAAGGTGTGAAGCCGTTGCGCGAACATACGGACAAGGAGTTTTTACAGTTCAAGGAGATGGCTTACGGTTTTCGTGCGGCGTTCTGCGTGCTCAGGACGTACATAGGCGATTATAAGTTAAAGACGATCGACGCTATCCTGCGTCGTTGGGCGCCGGAGAATGAGAACGACACGGAGGGTTACATCCGTCTTGTAGCTCATTTGACGAGGTTGGATGTGCATTACCCTCTTGACTGGGATTACAAGGCTCACATGGTTCCGCTGGTGCGTGCTATGGCGACGGTAGAGAACGGCATAGCTCCTGTGGTGTATGAGCAGGACATCGAGGAGGGTTGGCGTCTGTTCATGGAGGACAAGGCGGGGATGGTTCCTTCGGACGAGAGTGGTAGCCGTTGGGAAGGAGGTGCGAAATGATTGCGTTGCATATAGGTGAGATCATGCGCCGTTTGTCGGCGTGCAAGCATCTTCCGTTCGTGGGTTACGACTGGGGTCAGCTTGATCAGGATCAGCCTGCGGTGAAGTGGCCTTGTGCCCTGGTTCGTATGACGGAGGTGGAGTACAGTGACGGTTCGCTGCCGGTGCAGCAGGCTGAGGGGACGGTGCAGGTGACTGTGGCGTGGGTTCGTCCGAGCAAGCAGAGCGGGAGCCAGGGCGCGTATATCGGCACGACCCTGCTGGACGTGGTGCACACACTGCTGTCGTGCGACTGGCATCCGAAGGACGCGGGGTACATGCGTCGCGTGCGTATGTGGCGCGGCGATGACACGGACAGCGGCATCGAGCGTTGGACGATTGAGTACAAGGTTGGCTGGAAGGAGGTGACAGACGGCCGCGAACATGAAGTGACGGACTGGGAGGTGGATGTGGTGGTGGAATAAAGGGGTGAGTACGGAAGCCACGGAACGGACGGAAACAATGGTACAAAAAAGCAACTCGGGAAGGAGTTGCTTTTTTGTTTGATTGGCAAGATTGCGTGGTTGTGCCGGTGCGACACCAGCGTCAGACTGCCGCCCGTTGTATAACCTGTCCTGTTACTCATATTGCTTCATGATCTCTTTATCGGTCTTCAGATAGTCGCGCAGGATACGCTTAGCCTTTATCTGTCTCTTGTCTATTTGTGATTTTGACATTCCGAGCATGTCACCCACCTGCGTCATTGTGTACCCATCGGCCATCAGCATTATTATTTCGCGATGCGTTTCGTTCGGCAGTATGCTCAGCAAGTCTATTCCGCATTCAGGGGCTCTTGTCCATAGTGGCTTTGTGCTGTCTATATCGACATGTATCAATCGCTGTCTCACATACTGAAGAGACATCTTTCTTGCCATCACAATCCAATAGCCCACGAAGTGATCCCGATTCAGCCTCGCAACCTCTTCGACTATCCTTATAAACGCGTCTTGTGTGCAATCTTCCGCCTCCTGTTTGTTCAGCCGGGCAAACCAACGCAGGTAGTTGCATATAGTAGGAAAGTGCTTTGTGTAGTCTTGCTGGTACGTTCTCATTGCGTCTGCGTCCTTGCCTGTCAAGGAATCAATGCCGGCGGTGACCTTTGCTGTCAAGTTGTCTATGTGGCAGTTCTGGTGGTTGCCATCCTTGAACAATATGCTTGTTTTCGTGTCCCAATATCCCAAGACGAACGTGCAATATACAAGCCTTTGAACGAGCACCCCTTCGATCCGTTCGGTAGATGCAAGCGTATATGCTTTGTCTTTGTTCCGGAAGAATTGACTTACCACGGGATAGATTCTATATACCAGGTAGTACCTTGCCTCATTGTAGTATCTGCTGGCGAACAATGTGCCGTCCTTGCCGATGTAGTAGTCGTGCCCCATCCGCGACGGATACACGCAGGGGTACATCTTCTGCCCCGCCTCACGTTCTATCCAGGCTATTGCTTCCTGCTCGGTTCGGCACCTATATTTCTCTGATTTGATCGGCATAATAGTGAAAAAGCTGATTGTTTGTTATTTTTTTTCCTCAAAAAATTTGCATATATCAACTATTTCCCGTACCTTTGCGGGAAAAATTCAAAAACCGCTTATTATTTTCTACAACAAACTCCAGGAGATTGAGGCTGCCTATGGCCCGGTCGTTTGTCCTGTCTGCGGATGTGTCGCGCGGTGGGTGCCGGAGACCGGCAACCGGTATCGGACAGAAGCTTGCGGCCACAAACCCATGTCCGAACGGATTGCCGAACGCGACCTACTCATCCTCCGTATGCTCTGACACGATGGTCACGAACCGCAGTAGCACTATGCCCTCGGGCAGCTCGCTGAAGAACTCGTCAAGGTCACGCCTGACGGGTTTTTCTTTTTCGAACGTGCAGATGCCTCCGTCTTTGTAACCGGCTATCATGGTCAGATGCAGACACGCAGGATCCTGCTGAAGGTCGTCCCATACCATGCCGGACAACTCCTCATTGCTTTGCCCGGACAATTCTATTTCCGAGTACCGTTTTTCTTGAACTTTTATGTTTTTCTTCATTTTTTTCCTTAAAAAATTTGCATATATCAAATATCTTCCGTACCTTTGCCGGAAAAATCAATCTATGGATTTAACACCGGTTAAGAACCAGTTGCAGAGGTTGACCTGTCCCGTACACCACCAGCATCCCGATGTCAGGATTGTGCGAGGCAAGGACAGCCTTCAGTTCAGCTGTTGCTGTCAGGCTTTCGGAACCAGACTCGAAAAGGAATCAGAAAGACTGATGCAGCAATTAGTGAAAGAGTCGGTTGACAAACGACTGGACTCGCTCTTTAAGTGACAGAAGACGGCGGCTCGGCCTGCCGTCTTTTGTTACGCATGGGGTGTACATGACCATCCGCACCGGGATTAAAGACACACGTCCACCGTATTGGGTCTCCAGACGCTTCTCAAGTTGATGGAGCTGCTCCTCTGTCAGATCAGTTGTACTGAAGATGCGGTCTTCTTCGTGCAACGTCATACTAAAATTGATTTTTTCTTTCATTTTTTCCTCAAAAAATTTGCATTTATCAAATATTTTTCGTACCTTTGCAGTCGAAATCGTTGTTAGCAACCTACCAAGCCATGTAGCCGTAGGTCGATGCTTTCAACGATATTCAGACCACAGACACTGGTATTACTATCATTGGGGTGCGTATTTGCGCCTATGAGCAATATCGGTGTCTATTCTTTTATCAATAAGTAGGACACCTCTTTGTTATGGTGTATAGATAATAATTGCCATCTTCATGAAGTGCTATATTGAGGATAACATCTTCGCCGTCTGGTAGCTTTTTTTGTACATAGAAAAAATGCTTGAATTTCCTTTTGAGTCTAAGAGTCTTGCCTGTATTATGAGTCAGATCAACAATACCATCCCCGACCTGCACAGCTCCATCAAACAAAGATAAGTGATTCAATATTTCATTTTTTAGCCAGAATTGACTTGTGCCAAACATAGATTGTGCTATTTCTTTCACTCCCCAGTCTGCAACATGTATATTGTTTTCCATACCACCAACGACGCAAGTAAATGTTTGCTTTAATGCGTTGTGTACTTTTGCCTCCTTTTGTAGATGCGAACGTTCTAACGACTGACACTCACATTCCGCTTTTCTTTTCTGCGTGTTACTGCCGCCTGCATCCTTGATATACCCTACCTTGTCCGTGAACACCTCGCCGGTCTTGGCAGGGTTGCCCTCCAGTCCGGGCACAGGTTCCGGCAGCTTGAGGCCGCTGTTGTCCCATACAGGCTCATCGGTTTCCTCGATGTCGCACTTGCAGTTCCACTCCGTTCCGGGACTATTGGTATTCCAGAACGGGTCATCCTTCGCCCATACGCGGTCGTAGAACTTCGCATGCTCGGCGCGCGGGTTGACGCTCGTGGAGCGCAGCCACCTGAGGTTCGGGTACTGCTCGACGCGCTCCGGCTGCATGAACATCGCGAACTGTTTGGCCGTCCGGCACCGCGCCACTGCAGTACTGTACTCCGCGTCACCGCGCATGGCGTAGGCGCGCAGCAGGCCGCGTGACACAGCTGCCTTGTCCTCGTACTTGGGATCATCCCGAACTTCCTGCAGCTTACGCTCCACGTATGCCGCCTTATATGCCGCAAAACGCGTCAGGTTAGCCCGCAGACGGTCACTCATGCCGTCGCCGCTGTCCCGGCGGTACACCGTGTCAACCGCCTTTCGAAGACTCTTCGAATAGCGTTCGAACAGCGTTTGCAGATCTGCATCCGTTGGGTCTGCATTCGTGAGATTCGTTAGATCCGTACCGTTCACCAGTCCTACGCACTCGGCGCAACCGCAGCCTACTCGGTGCGCCGGTCGTCGAAAAAACCCGGTCCTCCGTCCTCACGCAGCAACGCCAACAGCTGCAGCGCGGCCTTCAGGTCCTTGCCGTTCTTGGAGGCCTTGGGGTCCTTAGGGTCATCCTCCGGCTCCGGGAGCGACTTGTCGGTCACCGGTATGCCGAACTTCTCCTCCAGCCACCGGCTGTCCACGTCCTTGTACGGCAGCACCTGCGTGACCATCTCCCACAGTCGTTCGGGGTTCTCCGCCGCTACGAAGCGGAACGTCAGCCCGGGACGGATGAGCTTCAGACGCGTCAGTGCCGGCAGCACCTGCTCGTTCATCGCACGCGTCACTATCGCCTGGTCCTCCGCCACCAGCA
>JAFSXJ010000132.1 GCA_017444065.1 Paludibacteraceae bacterium
GCTACGCTGTATTTTAGTCTTTAATCTTTCAGCGAAGCGGTCCTTACTCTTTTAGTCCGAAGGACGGTCTATCTAACACAAAATACGCCGGAGGCCATAGACATAATAGGCGCTGCCGACTTGGGCACTAAACGGACTGGTCTCCAGTCGTTCTTTGCCACGGAATACAAGATAAACAGGTTGGTAATGATGAATCATTTTGCGCAAGAATGCCGTGCGGGTTCGGTTTTTACCGAAATGCACGCGCTGCGCACTATAAGAGAAATGCGTAGGAGCAGAAAACTGCACTTGGACAGTACTGCCGATGATGGTCAAGGGTTCGCCTTGAATCCCCACCAGTGTACCGTGGATATTTTGCTGCACGGTGCAACCGGTCGAGGTGTTCGACTGAACGGTCGGCGCATTCTTCGGCGAGAAGATCTGTATCCCGATGCTCGCCAAGAACAGCAATATGTATCCTACACGTTTCATGTTTCAAACTCGGCTGCAAAGGTACGAAAAAATTCCCACATATGCAAGTTTATGCAGAATTTTTAATGAATTATCGCGTTTATGCTTACTTTTTCGGCAACTTCAGGTATTGCACCAGGCCGCGGATGGAGAAAAAGAGGCAGATGATGCCCATGATGTAGTACCACGGATTGGCTTCGAGCGAGAAGAAATCCGGCGAGATAGCTACCCACATGTTGCACCACGGGTTGAACGACACAAGTGCCACGCAGATCAGCACGATATGCAGCCAGAGATTGTAACCCTTGCGCGTTTGGCGTTTCTCCATAACGAGTCCCGGGATGATGGTGATGAGCACCTGAGTGAAGATCCAGAATTTCCACATCGTCTCGTCGTGCAACTCGAAGCGCAGGAAGTTCAAACCGACATAGAAACAGATGACCTGAATGGCAATCTCCTTAATCATTTCGCGGGTGGTAGTGCCGGGTTTGAAGTTGATGTCTTTCTCGTAAGTGCAAGCGCGTTGCAGGCTGTAGATCTCCATGCCGACCCAGATGGCTTCGCCGATGGCGAGGAGCAGGAAGAGCAGGAAATGGTCGTAGTTGCGCCATGCGTCGAGGAAGACCCAGATACCCATGAAGTCCGCGGCGCAGTAGAACGAGTGCAGCCAGAGCGGATACGGTCCGACTTTCTCTTTCTCCGTCAGATAGATGGGGATGATGTACACTAACAGGCCGAAGATGACGGCGAGTGCGATGGCGATCCATGCGCCAACCCAACCGTCGGCACCAATCGTCAGATGGTCGATAAAATCTTGTGGGCTTACGTCGCCTTGCGGGTAACCCGAAGTTAGTCTTTCGAATAGATTCATATTGTTTTTATTTTTTGTTTTCTTACCCTAACACCACATCGAGAACCATCATCAGCACAAAGCCGATGGCGAAACCGATGGTGGAGAGGTTGGAGTGCTTGCCTTGCGAGGCTTCGGGAATCAGTTCTTCGACTACCACATAGAGCATCGCACCTGCGGCGAAGGCCAGCAAGTAGGGCAGGACGGGCGTCATGAGTGATGCAAGAACGATGATAAGCACGCTGCCTATCGGTTCGACCACGCCGCTCAAAGAGCCGATAAGGAAGGCTTTCATGCGGCTGTTGCCTTCTGCGCGCAAGGGCATGGAGATGATAGCTCCTTCGGGCACGTTCTGGATAGCGATACCGATAGCCACCGCCAATGCCGAAGCGGTAGAGATACCTTCGGCACCTTGCATGATTGAGGCGATGACGACGCCCACCGCCATGCCTTCGGGAAAATTATGAATGGTGACCGCCAACGCCAGCATCGCTGTGCGCGAGAGCTTGCTACGCGGTCCTTCGGGTGTGTCGGCACCGATATGCAAGTGCGGCGTGAGTTGGTCAATGAGCAGCAGGAAGCCTATGCCGGCCAGGAATCCCACCGAAGCGGGCATGACCGACATAGGACCTGTAAAACCGGACATCTCTATGCTCGGGATGAGCAGCGACCACACCGAGGCTGCCACCATGACACCAGAGGCAAAGCCCAGCAGCGTGCGTTCGAGCAGCGGCGACATCTGTCCGCGCATAAAGAACACAAAAGCCGAGCCGAGCACGGTGCCTAACAGCGGCAAAAGAAGGATGATGATTAAGCCGGTTGCCATTTATGATTGATGATTTGACTGCTGGCTTAGTCCTTCGATGAACGTGTCCAGTTCTGGAATCATGTCAATGAGGGCTTGCACGTCGGGCACTCTTTCTGCCAGTTGTGCCACCAGACAATCAGGGATATTCTTAGCTTGCTCCTCCAGCGCTTTGCCTTGTTTGGTTAACGAGACGATACGTTGCCGCGTGTCCTCTTTGCCGCGTTTGCGGGTGAGCAGACCTTGTTTCTCCATCCGTTGCAGGAGCGGCGTGACGGTGTTCGTCTCCAGATGCAACCGACGTGCGATGTCGTTCACTGGTTGCTTATCTTGCGCCCACAGCACGAGTAGTACGAGGTACTGCGGATACGTGATACCCAGCGGTTCGAAATACGGGAAATAGGCCTGCATAGTCAACCGTGCCGCCGTATAGAGCCGGAAGCATAGTTGGTTTTCAAGTTTCAGTTGGTCGTACATAGTTATGCGGGTTGCCACTTGCAGCGAACGGGCGAAACGATTGCGCCTTCTTTCTTGAGGTCAGCAAAGGCTTTGTCCACTTCCTTGCGGTCTGCGTTCAGGGCTTTGGCTACATCTCCTGCGCTCACGGGCTTACCTGCCGAGCGCATGGCTTCTAATACTTGCTCTTTCATAGCGTCATTTACGATTTAATCA
>JAFSXJ010000133.1 GCA_017444065.1 Paludibacteraceae bacterium
ATTATAATATATATAATGACCATTTCCACCACCCACATTTTTATGTAATAATGTAATAATGTAATTTTACAGTCATTGTCTGCGCCATATGCCCTCCGCGACTTTATCTATACGTCCGTTGGCTTTCCACCTGTGTAGCAGCACGTTGATAGCTGAACTCTTGACCGACTGCCCCTTCCGTGCCCGAAGTTTGATCAGTTCGGCGGTACTGAACTCCTGCGGCAGCAATTCCAGCAGCGAACTTGCTGCACCGCGTTCGTTCTGCGCGTCCAGCGCACCCGTCAGCAGTAGCTCCATCTGCTCGCCCCACAGCTCCATCTGATTCCTGAACACATACTCCGCCACCCACTCGGCAAACGCTCCCACGGTCTTTGTCGGCTTTCTGTTCTCTAACAGATAGCACAACATCCCTGCCCGGAATCCTATCACCGCCGCACGTCTGCGTAACGTATCCATCGCATGGCTGTCCGCGTCTATCGCCTGCTGACGTTTCTTTTCCAGCCATTCGCTGATGACCGTCCCCACCTGCGGACAGTTTAGCGTCCCTTGCTCAGCATCCAACTGACGTGCCCACCGCACAATCTCCGCTTTCTCCGCCTCCGTATATGGAGCGAAAATAGGAATCTCGGTAAACGAGGTATCCGGCAGTTGCGCAAAGCACACACGCGTCGCCAGTCCGTTCTCCAGGTCCTTGAAGAACCGCTTCATCGAGTTCGGAGTGCCCGTCAGCAGCAGGTTGTAGTACACCTTGATATGCGCATTAAAGCTCGCGTCACTCATGTACGACTGACCATACTCCGCATTATCAAACGCCAAGCGGTATATATCGCTTTTCTGCGACCACACACCTGCTCGCTCGCTCTTCACAAGCGTATCCATCTCCTCCCCGATACCTATCAGGTGTTTCCCCTCTGCATAAGTCAGCAGTTGCAGCAGTTTCGCAATCGAGATACTCACGCCGTTGTTCCTGGGGCAAGCATGCGGGTCTTCCGGCTGGTTCTTCGAGTTCTTCGATGCCCGCAGTTTATCCTTGTATGCCTGCTCTTTCTCCCTCTCAATTGCGTCCTGCTCGTTGATAGGTGTCAGCAGCAAATCCACCGGCTTTCGGATAAAGCTCTTACCACTTGCCGCCGGAGCCGTGATACAACTGAAGAACGACAAACTCTGCTCCTGCCTGTCCAGGTATTCAAACCGCACCCGTGTCGCCAATGTCCCGAGCACCGGCAAGCTCGCAATCACCATCGCTGCCCTGTACTCCTCCGGCAACCGCCTGCACAACAACCGTAACAGCCGTGGCATCTCCGGAAGCGGTAAGCTCTGTGCTCTGGCAGCGTCTGTGCTCTGTCTTCCGTCAGAGCTGCGGTCACGTTCCACCACCGCTATCGCCCCTTGCAGCACCATAGGCATCTCGCTTCTCCTCGGTCGCCCGATCGCCGAATTGATAGCCTGTCTCCGCTCGCTCTCATTTAGCCCGAATCCCGGCAGCACCTTCAGCAGCAGTTCCGCGTCAAAGTCACAGATGTACCGCATGTAGTTCGCTAACATAAAGTACACCGTGTTCCTCTCTCCCGGTATAGCACCGCCTGCATTCCCCGTCGCCACCATCAGTTGCTCCGCAATCTCTTTATACGGTATCCCTCTATAGCATAGTTCTCCGTCAGTTAGCCCGGCATCCGATGCCGGTTCTGCGATGTCCCTTTCGGTGGCATAGTTGCCGCCGGTGTATGCTGGTAATGCCGGTTGCACTTTGCCTGTTGCGCCCGCATTTGATGCGGGCATCGGCTTCGCCGAGAATAGTCCCTCATCATCGCACCACAGCACATACTCCCGTGGTACCACAAAGCTTGCCCGTGCCAGATCTTTCGTCACCGCATCATACTCCTTTATCCCCAGTGCACTTGCCATTTGCATCTGTGCAACCTCAATACTTTCACTATTCGCCATTTCGCCAATTATGCGCAAGCCTTTGCCACTTGCGGTAATGGCTACGAGGTAGATGCGGTTGGCAGAAAGCAGTTGTTTGTCGATGGCGTCAAACCATGCACGCGGATTTTCGACATGGTCAACGTCAAGCATGGCTAAGCCTGAGGACGTAGCATCTGCCGACACGCGCTTCCCATTCTTGAAACTCTGTGCGTGCGGCAGTATCACCGGCAACCGTTTCTTCAGTGCCTGTTTCCGCTCGTTATAGTCCGCCGCCTGAGTATCCAGCCCCGCAATCCGCTGACATATGTTCTTCACTTCGGGACTGTCTATCATCTCGTCCCATTTCTCTTTGGTGAGTGGCAAGGGTTGCCCCTTGCTCACTCCTTCCTGGTAACAAATTCTTGTAGTCATGATTGTTTGATTTTTAATAGTTGTCGATAATTCGTAATCTGTTTCGCCTGCGCACTCTTTTGCGCATTCCACCTATCCTCTGTCCATTCCGAGCCCACAGGCCGTCCCATCTCATTCTCCTCGGGGTAGAGCTTCTGCTGCCTGGTGGCTTTCTTCTCGACAGCCTTCTGCATCACCATCCACTGCTCCTCCGTCACTTCCATCTTATCAATGCAGTACGCGTCGTAGATATTACAGTCGGCTATCCATGGGTTCATGGTCATGCGGCAGTGTGTCTTCAGTGGCACATCATAGCATCCTCTCACCACGCCTCGTTCGGCGTAGAACGGGCAGGCACTACTGCATGACGTCTTTCCTTTTCGTAATCCAATTATTAACATACGTGTTTATTTTGTTTGTTGGTTAAACTTGCCGAACGCGCCGTGCCGCCCTTTCTTATGCCGAGTAGCAACATTCGTCAATCTCCTGTTTAAGGTTCATGCCAGCAAGCTGCTCGTCCATCTGCTCAATCTCCTGCTCGAAGATGTCGCACAGCTCTTTCTCGTTCTTGTAATCGCCGTGCCTGACGTACATCTGTAGCAGTACGCCGTTGGCGTTCACGCGCATTTTGCCGTGCAGTGAGCCGACGAGGTCGCGCCAGTGCAGTTCGGGATGAATCACATGCGGGGCCCGCTTGTGCTGGACGATTCGCAGATGGTCGTCATCCACATACGTAACACGTGCATCGATGGTCTCACCTTGCTCGATGACCTTGTTGAGGGTTGTTACTTTCGCATCCATACACAGGAGCGTTGTTGTGACCGTTTGGGTCTCCTGGTTTGCCACTTGGGACTTTTTAGTTTTCGTTGCCATAGTTCAGAACGAATATGGCCAATCGTCAATCCTTTTAAGCTTTGAGGTAAAGAATCTGAGGTTGGAACCCTCGCAGCCACGTCCAACTCGGATCAGCGGTTGTTTGTAAAAACTGATATGGATTTTCTCGCGAACCGAACACTTCCGATTCAAAATCCACCGCAAAGGTACTGTTAATTTCTGAAAAAATGAAATAGCCGACAACGTCTCATATCCGACAAAAGAAATAAGCCGCTGTTGTTCAGTGGCTTATATGGAAAAGAAAATAAAAAATACAAAAATCCAGCCGATAATCCAGCCGACAATGAGCCGACGATTAGCGTACTATCTTCGGCGGCATGAATTTTTCTGCAGCACTCGTTTTGTTTCGCAGTTTTCCCGGTTCGTAGTCCCGTTTCCATTCGCGACCGAATATTTTGCAAAAATAAATCAGCCATTCTTTGAAGGTGTTTGGGCGATTCTTTAATATATGTGGATTCTGTTCGTATATTATTAACGCATGTCGTGCCCAATCGGCGTCTGCTGTTTTACCATTCTTGTCCCTCTCCGTTCGCAAGAAATCTATCAGCTGTGAATAACCGGCTGTCAGCTGATATGTGTATGTAAACGTATTATCTAAATCTTCTTTGCTTGGCTTATCTTGTGAATGCGGATGTGACTGATTTATGGTGTCAAGCGTTTTATCCAGTTCGTCGGAAAGATGTACCGGAGAATCCATATAAGCACTTAACCACTCGGCTATTGCTTGTATATCTGTCAGTTGCCCGGCACGCTTAAATCCTGCCGCTAAATCATTGGCAAAAACGGAATCATATCGCTGAATAAGGGATTGTAAAATACCTGCCGGATATGTAAACTCTGTATTGCTGGTAAGCAGCAGACATCGCTCGACGCTATATACAATCAGGCTGATAGCGTGGATTACCTCAACATCTTCCGTAGAGATTGATTTATCATGCATATATTCTACCAGATCAAACCACAGGAGCGTACATTTTTCTTTAATTTTTTGAATGGGTAAGCCTTTCAGCGTATCTAATGAATATACGCAATGATAGAATAGTTCACCGCTCTTCAGGGCAAACCGTTGGCTTTCAGCTGCAATTGGTTTGCAGACAAAGGAAAGATAGTTGTATAGTATATGTCGCCCGAACTTATCTTCGATGCCCTCGTTTTGGCTCAATGATAGTAGGTGCTGTTGTGTCAAAGTCATGGAAAATGTCTTTTACATTATTCAACCAACGGGGTAATGGTATACGCTCTTTATCCATATCAAACGCGTCAACCAGTAATACAAAGTCATCTATTACTTCTTGGTCTATACCATATTGTGCTGTAACGTCTGTTCCATAACGGAATACTCCGTACGAATAGAAATGGACGCTCAAATCAAACTCGCCTTCATTAAGGCAAATCTCTGCAATATTCAGCAAATCTTGTTGGATTGCATTGAGATCCATTTCTTCGTTTCCTTGAGATTGAAAGGCGACCATCCCTTTTGCATTCGTTTTTTCTGATATTTCTGCAATAATAGCTGCTAATGCATTCGAATCAACCTTTCGCTCTTTATTGCGGTTCGAACTGAAATCCATGCATATTTTCTTCACTCTGTCATGATACCTTCGCCGGATTGTGTTTATCGCATCCCATATATCGTTGTAAGATTTGGTCAATGGCTGAAGGTCTATTTGCAGATTATCTCTGAAGAATAGTCGGTTAAGTGCTTTGTATAGTATTTCCCGTACTTTTTCGGGTTTGTTGTCAAACGCCATATTGCGCTCAATAGCTATCAGATTTTGCCCGTCACGATAATCTATAATCACATGGCAGAAAGGATGGTGCTCATGCGTAAGTGTTTTCTTCTCTATGGTTGTTTCTTTTTTCTTATTGTTCTCAATAGTCATGACCAGTATATTGTCATGATTGGCTATGATGTCATTGTTATAGACTTTGGGCATACCGAAATGGTCATCATAACCACCGTCATTTAATTGCTGGGCAACTTTCAAATCCAATTTGCTGCCGGTCTTAAAATCAGAAAATGTCTCTTTTTTGAGAGATGGTTCATTGAGCGTAAACTTATAAAATGTGAATACTGCCATAATATACCTGTTGTGTTTATTGTTATATGTTGATTATTCGTGTCTCTATGTTGGTTCTGCCAGATGCTATCCGGCTGTTCATTGCTGGAATCTATGTCGTACGAGTAAGTTCCTCTGTTAGTCTGTCTTCCTTGATTATTTTTGGCGCAGTTTTCCCTGCGAGGATGAGTATCTTTTTGCCGTTGCGGTAGATATGCAATTGCCTTGACCGGACGGCAGCCGTCAGTTCAGGATCATTCTCTATCTCCTCCCGGATGTCACGGTACTCACCGTCAGTATCAAACAACTTCCGCTTCAAATGCGAGCACATATTAGAGGGGGCAATACTTTTCATAGACCAAATTTATTTTACAGGATATGTATATTTGCACTCTGGATAGTTGCCACAGCCGTAGAATGCTCCGTATTGCCCTTGTCTTTTTATCAGTTTGCTCCCACATTTCGGACAGATGCCTTGCGCCATAGCTTGTTGTACACGCTGCGCATGCATAAGCTGGTTTTGTTGCACTTGCGCAGCATGATTCTTACGTGTGGCTTTATCTCTGATGTTTATAGACCGCAGGTATTCGTAGATGCGGTTGCAATCCTCTATCGTCATCACTGGCGTTTTGTATTGCTTGATGCATCGCCGCACCTCTGACCAATAGATGATTAATGCATCATGTGCCTCGGCATGTACTATGGCTTTGGGCGAGAATGCAATAATCGACACCGGTTCTACTTGCTCAAATTGTCCCAATGCCCTCTTTAAGGCCTCTATGTGTGCCTGATTTTGCCGGATGGGATTCTGAAATTCCAGATAATGAGTCCGATGAAATCCATGCCACCATGTGTGCAAATATCGCTTCCACTTTTGCGCTCCTTCGTGGCCATAGATGTCGCCGGATATGTTCTTCGTCTCGATGACAAATATCCCATACGGACTGATTACCACATGATCAATCTGTGTATTGTGTCCGTTACGCCCCGGCAACAACACATCATTTATCACCATATACGTATCCGGCAATCGCCTCAGTTGCCTTGCCACGGCAAACTCACCACTATCTCCTGCCGAGAACAGACTGTATCTGCCCGTGTCATCGCCGTTCTTGCTCCGGCTGCGGAACGACAGATGAATCAGCAGCAGAAGCAGCAGGAACGCACCTGTTACTATGAGGTATGGAGTGAGCATGTCATTCTTCTATGATTGCCAATCTATGCCTCTCAGGCAGGCGGGGAGTTTGGTGCCGGCCTTGCGATGATGTGCTACGCACTCGCAGCACTTTCCGTGTCGCGGACAATCGTGGGTACAAGGACACTTGATGTGGTTATGTGGGCAGGGCATATTTTCTATATTTCTTTAACAGGCTTGTATTAAAAGCGGTATGTGAACCATAATCCCGCAGATGTGGCACTGATGCCAATAGCTGGAGTCCATCCAGCATTGTAGGTGTATTGAGCACCAAATAGGCCAATGTCAGCAGACATTTCACAATGATCTGTGAGGCGAACTCTCAAGCTCGGACGTATGCCTATTTGACAAAGTTCTAACTCACTTGTAAAACCTATTCCGGTTGTTGCTTTAAAGTCAACGAACACGATGTCATTATGCCATGCGCATATACGTACAAAAGGCTCCACGATTCCCATTACAATGCTATTGTTGCTGTAGCTTTTTGCGCGACGAGGTGACTTGAGCGAATATGAGTTGTTTGCATATATGGATGCAATCATGCCTATTCCTGTACCTACGGCAACTCTATCGCTGAACTCATAACCTATTACCGGCTCGATAGCAAATGTAAACGCAGTTGTATATCCAATTTCTCCTGTTGCACCAATAAATACAGCCCCGTTCTTCTTGCCAGTATGGTTTGTTTGAGCTTTTGCCGATGAATTGTCTCTGGCTTGCGGGGATGGAGAATTAGCAAACTTTTGAAGCATTCCATTGGCATAATGAATGGCTGCGATGCTATTTGTTTTCATTGTAAATAACGGCCCATCTTCATAGCCGAAGAGCTTGTACGATACTTCTTCATTATTCACTGTCAGCACGTTTGCATTGATAGAATCATTATCCGAGCGATATATTATGTCTTGCGCCATCGCACTCACGGCAATCATAGCCGCGGCAAAAAGGATAAATAGTTTTTTCATAATGAAATAGTAGCTTTAGTTATTCAACGTTATTTAGCTTAATATATGGAATAAAACATCACATTACGCCGTCATCAAACACTTCACCACCCGTCCATTCTTTGCCTTGTAATATTGTGAAATACTTAAGACCTCCGTCCTCACGGAAATAGGTGTGTTGATTTAGATGAAGAAAATAATTATCACGAACAACAATTTCGGTTATCGCCCATGGTTTGATGGCATCTTCTTGATATGACAGAATCCACAGGTGTTCTTTATTTTCCGATAGCGCATAATCTAAAACCTTTGACTCTCCGTGTTGATTTTTCGTATATATAGCACCTGATTGTAGATTAGCAAAATAATCTTCAAGTGGCGTTTCTGAAACATGCAAGGGGCAGCATAAGAACTCCGTTGGAGTGCGCCAATCACCTTGCTTCGCCGTTGGAGTCAAAGATTCATATAATGTATATGTATTTGGCCCCCAGTAAGTAAATAACGTAATATGTTGATTCTGCTGCTGGTCGGGATTGGGTGTGGCATTATTATTGGCTGCAAATATCCACTCGCCTAATCCTTTTCCAGTTGGCTCCGTTTCACTACTTGGCTTTTCTGCCCAACTCATGATATTTGCATATGCGTTTCTCGCCTCTTCTTTTGTGACTGTTCGCATCCACATGATATCATTATTACTGCCAGTTAAGTCCTGCAAACATGATGGGTCGTCTATGAACTTCTGGATATCGCCACCGCATAGGTATTCTATTCTTTTTCGCGTTGCTGGATTATTTAGCGCATTCTCCAATCGAGTTAACCACCTAAGGTTTTCAGGTCGGTTATTGCAGCGATTGGTATCTTTATGGTCAACAACATAGACTTTTGAATCTTTCTCTCCGTAAAATGCTGTTGCCACGATTATATGCACTCGAGCTCCACAGAATAACATGTAGCCGTTCGTAAAGTCTTTATCTCCGAAAGTCCATATTTCATCTTTAGGACGCTTGCGACTTTTGGAATGCCGCATAATAGCACCATTGGCACGCACGGAATAGTGCTCGCCCTTGTAGTCGCATTCTTTAACTTCCGAATAATCATCTTCGGGAGTTATATGTGGAAAGATTGGATTAAGCATATTTGTGCAATTTAGATGAGATCGTTTTGGCTTTTATATCTCCTCTATCCCCAAACTCTTCAAATACATATACGTGCTATCGTAGAATTCTGGCAAGCGTGTTGGGTCTTCCGGATTGCCTTCTGCGTTTAATCGTGCATTTCCTTCGGGAATACAAATGATCATTCCTTGGCGAGCACGAGTGAGTAAGACACGGTATGCATTTATCATATATTTACGCGTATCCTCGTTCTCCTCTGGACCCCATTTTTTGCCACCATTAAATTTGAAGTACTGCCATCCATTGGAAGAATATCGCACATCTGCATCCCACAACACACATGTATAATCCAATTCAAGACCTTGCACCTCAATTTCTGTTGCAGCATCCTCAAGATAATTTGACGAACGCACATCCATCTTATCTTCCAAGAACCAGTGGACGGCACTATCCGTTCCTTTTTGCAGAACATTTATCGCTTGCGGTTTGTAGCGTGCAGCAGTCTTTGTAACAAGGACACCTGTGCGAGTATTACCAAGAGCTTTTGTCCGAAGCCATGCTCGCGCTTTGTTGATATCACGCGTCAGCAATACAGGATATTTGCGTTCTTGTATCTCTTTGTATAACGAACGTGCTTTATTATCGAACGATAGCAGGCAATGAACAAAATCAGAAAGCTTTTCCGCACGGAATGAACGAAGACTGACTGCTAAATGCAACTTGTCAGAATAAATAACATTTGAGTTTTGTTGTAGCAACTCATTCACGCGTCCTTCAGCATATTCTGGAGCTGTCAATTTGCTGGATATGTAAACTTTCCAGTCGCGATATTGATTATTTAGCGCATCAATCCATTCAGCGATGCCAGCCTCTCCGGTATGTATCTCTTGTCCTCCACCAACAAGACAAACAATAACTGCCCAGTCCTCGCGTTGGTCAAGTGACCAGATTAGAAATGCCGCCTCTGAAACCGGGAAGTTTGGGACTTTCAACTTATTCCCGTATGTGCCACCCTTTTTCAAGTATTCAGCGAGACGTTTATGTGTCCATGAGCGTTGTGCTTCATCAAAGATAGCAACATGCTCTACTTCTCCATATCCGGCTTCTTCATTCTTTTTGGCTTTACTTTCGTCTATTTCAAGTTTACCATTCACTACAGGATTCTTGATTTTTGCCAACATATTGTCCCTGTAGCGGTGAATGATTTGGATAAATGTGCCAACCTCACGACGCGAATCTGTTATATTCTTTCCGGCATTCTTTTCTGATCATCTTTAGCCAATGCTTCAGTTAGTACGGCAACTAATGGGCCATTGCCAGATAGATATACGGCTCCATCGCTATTATTCAACTCTACGTTTTTGTATGTCTGCTTCACGGCAACTTGTAACCCAACGAGTGTTTTACCGGCTCCTGGAACACCTGTCACAAAGCAAATACTCTTTTCCCTATTGCGCTTACTGTGCTCTATAACATCCAATACATATTGAGTAGTCGTGTCTGTAGCCACATCATCCGCTTCGTGACGAGTGATATCTTCTACAGAATGGTTTTGATATAAAGTCCGCGCGGCTTCTACTATTGTCGGTGTTGGAGAATAAGGACTAATAATCCAGTTTGCACCCCATTCATCTGAATTGATTGGAATAGTCGGATAATGCTTGCTGTCATAGTCTAATACCGAACGTATTACGTTCTGTAAATGTTCTTCTCCTGTGATGAAAGGATTGTATATTTCCTCGTTGTACACTGAGAATAAGATACTCTTCGTGTATTTGGGGTACTTCGTGGGGATAAGAACAGGAACGATACGTTTATTCTCGCTATATAAATGGAAGTTCTTTAGGTCCAAAGCATAGTCCAGCACTTGTTCTATATCGGCTTGCAAATCTTCTGCCTTTCCGACCTTAAATTCCAAACAGAATATCAATCCTCGCAATAAAAGAACTACATCTATACGTTTGCCGAGACGCGGAATGTCGTATTCAAAAATGATGTGTGCGTCTTCGTTTTTCCATGAGAATAAAACGCGCTGCAGAATTTGTATCTCGCCTTCCCAAGCCTCATCAGTTGTAGTTAGTGCCTCTCCGTGAAAAGCACTATGCAACAGCCCCAACACCTTCATCGGTTCTGCCGAGATGAAGTCATGAAATATGGCGTGGTATAAACAGCGATTGCTCATGGTCGTTTATGGATTGTTATTTTCATTTCGCCGCATTGCTTGGCTTTGCAGAATGGCCGTTTTGATGGTCTCAACCGCTTGAGCTAATGTAATAACTTCTATATCTGCCATAATTCCTTCGTTTTCTCTTTTATTCTACATTTAACGATTGTGGATTCCTAATGTACTCCGGTACTTGCAAAAGAGATTTGCCACGTTCTGTAAGCTGATATGTCTGAGTCGGGCTATTCGGATTATCAGCTAACGTATAATCAATAAGACCGGAACTAACAAGTGGAGTAATGATGTTTTTACGGACTCTACTGCGATTTCTATCCCCAATCAGTTCCATAATATCATGTGTGGATAACTTTCTCTTATCTAATGTTAGCAATACGCTTAAAGCTTTGCTTTGGTTTGTTTGCGTCATTGATGGAATAACCGAAGAAAGATGTGCTGCCAATCTGAATATTTCGGATGCGTTACCAGGGACATCACTGGGGACATCACTGGGGACACCACTGGGGACATTACTGGGGACATCCTGGGACGTACTTGGGACGTCGCCATCCCGACGGGCTATCTGTATGCGCACTTCTCCCATTGTCATAGACAAGGTGGTTTCTTCCGGATGTACAGATTCCTGAATAGTCGGACGTTCCCAATTATACTGCATCCAGCCTTTCACAATAATATCCGCACCGCTACCGGCATGCTCTCCATACCCAAGCAAGGAAAACATGTTTTGAATCAATGGATTTCGGCAGGTACTGTGACTTCCTGCGTAAAAATCATCCACGGAGACAAGCATTCGTCCCGGGTTGCGCATGACAAAGCCATTTCCGGTATGTTTAACCAAGATATTTCCTCGGATAGCGTAGTTACAATGCACTAAAGTATTGACCAACGCTTCGCGCAGGGCTATATGTACGGATGTGTCATCCACACGCTCGATACCATTCAACGTGAATCTTGTAGGCAGCAACTTGGCAGCTTGGGTTTAATGCGATGGAAAAACTGATAGAGATTAGGTTCCCATGTGCCATCCGGATAGATGCGGTTAGTCCATCGCTGTGCGGCATCATCTCCAAACCATTCCTGATAATCGGGGAAGTACCACGGCGCGCAATATGGATCAGTGATACTTTGGTATTTACCGAACATCAAAACACCGGCTCGTGTAAAGCCTTTCTCCTTAGTTTTCCGGTCTGTGCCATATGCACCAATCTTTGCCAGGAACGTCATATCGTCAATCTCATTCCAAGGATGACTTCCCCGACGGAGAGCGAAACGCTGACGGTAGGCACGCAAAGATTCCGTATCAATATCGTCCATTGTGTAGTTCGGCAGGACCTCTGAATCATAGGGATGCTGCAAAGCTTGGGCATCGGCGAACATGATGCGGACTTCCTCGTCGGAGCAAAGGTAATCGCCTTCGTTGTTGCGGATATACGTATTGCCGAATGGATTGCGGTTGAGATAAACAGGACGTTCTGTATATTGGGCGCGCGGAACACGGATAGCGAGCACAGATGCACCTTGCCATGTCTCAATCGTTACATCGGCTTCTGTCACCAACGTGGCACTTACTTTCCCTCGGTTATGCGAGATGTCCCAGAAAGATTTGATGTGACGGCTCAATTGTTCGTCAGTCAGATTGTCCGGCGTCAGCTTCCCCTCCTTCTCTCTGATACCGAGAACAATGATGCCACCGTTCGTGTTGGCGAAAGCCGAGAAGGTTTGCCATAAACTTTCAGGCAATCCCCCTTTGGCGGATTTGTATTCCAGAGTTACACTCTCCGGAAGACCTATGATGTGATTGATGTTATCCATGTCCTTTTAGCATTGAACACACAAAAGCCTACAAAGTTACAAAAAAAAATCCGAATTTGCAAATAGATAGTGCAGAAATCTTCCGCCTGGCAGAAAAAATCTAAAAGATGGCAGGTGGATAAGGTAAAACCACCTGCCATCAATGCCCGTTTAGGATGTTGTCATCAAACTATTGTCGCACATATAATCGTCTCACCACCTCATTTCATTGTTTCATCTTTTAGCTTGTATAAATCAACGAAATGTTTCATTGGTAAATGCGCCAATATTTATACAAGCTAACATAATATTGGCTTGTATAAATCAGCCCCAAACGCACCCTTGACTTGTATAAATGCACAAGCCATATAAAAAGCGCAAGTCGCAAATATGAATTATGATTTATTTCTGCGTAAGAAACTTGAGCAAATCGAGTCCCTCGGGAGTCAGACGGTAGGCTTGAACCGGTTTGTTGGGTGTGCCGGGATAAGCAAACTCTATCAGGTCTCTTGACAGAGTCGGTTTGAAGTAGTTGTCCGTGAACGATTTGCGGCTTTTTTCTTTGAGCCCCATGATTGCCATTATCTGTTTGCGTGTCAGTACGTGTCTGCCAAGGCTCGTCACCAGTTTTTGCACGCGCAAATCAATACTGCTGGTTGGTAACTGTTGCTGCGTCTGCTGCTCATCAGGCGCCTCACAAACAGCGTTTTTCTGTTCCTGAATGGCTTCGATATAGAAACTGAACGGCCGGAAACCGTCGTTGCAACTGATCATCGCGCTCATCGGGTTCTGCATCCAACCGTCGTAGAAGTTGCCTTTGCCGTGCGCCAATGACTCCACAAACTTACGCATGGAGGTCCATGCTGCGGGACACATGCCTTCCGGGCACTTGCCGTTGACGGAAATCCATTGTTGCCCTTGCCGGATGTCGCAAGTGTGCTCGATGGGGTTTTCGTATTGAGCCATCAGGTCAGTATAAACCGTCTGGCGGACTGCTGTGATGCGGATTTTGAGCATAATTTGAATTTTTACGCAAAGTTACGAAATTTATTCGACAAATGCAAATGTCTGCACCAATATTTATACAAGCCCATGTCTTTTCTTGCATTTTTTTTATACAAGCCACCACTCTCTGCTTGTATAAATCAAGGCATGGATAGATGTTGCCTTGTATAGTAGTTTTGTCCCGGAAGTCAATGAATGTTTAGTACGACGCACGCGTATATTATTGAATATAGTATGTTCCATTACAGCAAGCGTTTTGCAGAAAAATGAGTGTTTCGGCATTCTTTTTATTGTTTGTATTTGCAAAAGTCAATATTTTTTTGTAACTTTGCAGTCGCAAAGTTTTGAACGCAACCAGCAGCCGACTTGTTTACGAGGAACAGAATGGCAATGTTGAAAAAACTTGCTTTTCAGGTGATAGATTTGAGGTCTTTTTTACCTTATATATGGAAAGGTATATAATAGAAAAAATATGAACCGTATAAAGATATTGTCCCTCAAAGTGTCCTTCAAGATGTCCCTCAAGGCGTCCTTCAAACGATAGTTAAGTTAATGTACGGTAATCCTAATATTACGAGAGCTGCCATTGCTGAATATTTGCAAGTGAGCGAAAAAACGATTGCTCGAAATCTGAAAAAACTTGAAAAGAAAGTAAGGTTCGTTGGAAGTGGTTATAGTGGACATTGGGAAATTATTGATAACAACGTATCGTAGAAAAATCTGGAGTTTTTCTATGAAAAATGCATTTTTTTGAAAAAAACTTAAATGGGGTCCCCGACGAGCGCTAACAACGTGCACTCGGTGGGGAGAGCGGAGGCACATGTTGCCTCTACGATTTAGCAGAGCGGTATCGTCTTTGCAATCATGTCGCTGAACGCGAAGGTGATAGATTTTGACTTCGTTTCCGTTATATAAGTAGAAAGGGTAGAAAACGGGAACAACAAGACCAACTACATTCAGAGCTAATAGTATGAACCGGAATGCAATGGATAAACTGACCGACATGCAAATAGTGGAGCGCTTGTCTCCGCATCCTCATGGAGAAGAAAGAATAGAAAAATAGAAAAACAAGATATGAGTATCAAGACAACTGAACTGATTCGCACGTCGCAGAGTTGGGACGGCGCACAACTGCCGGACTTCCCGCAGGGACAGCCGGAACTGCGGGTCATCCGCCTGGATTTTCCCGTCGGTTCCAAGACCGGCTGGCATCACCATATGGTGGTCAACTACGGCATCGTGCAGCAAGGCGAGCTGACGATCGTGTGCGAGGACGGACAAGAGAAGACCTTCCGCGAAGGCGAACCGCTGGTCGAAGTGATTGGCACCATCCATCGCGGCGAGAACAGAGGCGACAAGCCGGTTGTCCTCAATATGTTCTACTTCTCATCACCGGGTCAGGAAATAACCATCCAACACCCGGAGAAAGAATAGAACGATGGGGACACAAAAAAAGCAGCGACGACTCGCTGCTTGTGAACCAGCTGGGGCTCGAACCCAGGACCCCATCCTTAAAAGGGATGTGCTCTACCTGCTGAGCTACTGATTCGCGCCTTCAGCAAATGTTGCTTCCGGATGCCGCCGAGCGGCATAAAGCGCAACATTGCTTCGGCTTTTCCCCAAAACCAATTTGGCAATTGCTTTTGGGGACCCCGGAAAGGGGCGTTGCCTCCGCTCTCCCCACCAAAACGTTGCTTGCGCAAGTTTTGTCGGGGACCCCACTTAACCAAAACCAATTTGGCAATTGCTTTTGGGGGCCCCATAAAAGGGTGCTTTTTGCAAAAGGCGACCGCAAAGGTACAATAAATATTCGGAATGTGCAAATATTAAAGATAAAAAATACAGCAAACAAACATTGATTTATGGATTTTGCTAACTACACTCGTCGAAAAACGAGTACAACACATGTCGGGAAGTTGGAGATAGGCAGTAAGAGCCCTATCCGCATCCAGACGATGGCAAACACCTCGACCAACGACATTGAGGGGAGTGTCAGTCAGGCTTTGCGCTGCCGCGAGGCAGGTGCCGAACTGCTGCGGTTCACCACGCAGGGCGTGCGTGAGGTGGAGAGCCTGAGGCAGATACACGAACTGCTGCAACCTGAGGTAGGCGACAGTCTGCCGCTGGTGGCGGATGTGCATTTCCAGGCAGGCGTAGCCGATGAGGCGGCGAAGGTCGTGGAGAAGGTGCGCATCAATCCGGGCAACTACATTGACCCGGCGCGCAAGTTCAAGCACATTGACTACACCGACGAGGAGTATGCCGCCGAGCTGCAACGCTTGCGTGAGCGGTTCACGGCGTTCCTCAGTATCTGCAAGGGGCACAGGACGGCAGTGCGTCTGGGCGTGAACCACGGCAGTCTGTCCGACCGCATCATGTCGCGTTACGGCGACACGCCGGCAGGCATGGTGGAGAGTGTGATGGAGTTCCTCCGGGTGGCAGTGGATGAGCAGTTCAGCGACATCGTTATCTCCATCAAGGCGTCGAACACGCGTGTGATGGTGGATACCATGAGGCTGTTGGTGAAACAGATGGACCAAGAAGGAATGGCCTTTCCGCTGCACTTGGGCGTGACCGAAGCCGGTGAGGGCGAGGACGGACGCATCAAGTC
The DNA here is from genome assembly GCA_017444065.1 of Paludibacteraceae bacterium. Classification (GTDB taxonomy): domain Bacteria; phylum Bacteroidota; class Bacteroidia; order Bacteroidales; family Paludibacteraceae; genus Colicola. The sequence continues at coordinate 16,114 of JAFSXJ010000133.1, forward strand.
CGCAGTGGGCATAGGCGCGCTGCTGGTGGACGGCATAGGCGATACGATACGCGTGTCGCTGTCGGAAGCACCCGAAGCGGAGATTCCTGTGGCACGCGCGCTGCGCGACTACTTTGCCGATCCGCAATCCGTCCGCTACTCGGATGTGAACGTTAAAATAGTCCAATGTCCCAATGGCCCAATAAATGAAAAAATAGTAAATGACCAAATGGTAAATCCTGTTGCGGTCATTTATGAATCGCAACAGCCGGATTGGGCGTTGTTCCAGTTGCAGGCTGCGGCGGAATGCGGACGGCTGCTGTGGGACAACGACGCCAAGCAGATTGAGCTGAAGAATCCGTACTTCAGCAAGGAAGAGCTGGAGCGATTGGGCAAGGATATATTGCAAGCGGCAGGTGTGATGCGCTACAAGACGGAGTTTGTGTCGTGCCCGGGTTGCGGCAGAACGATGTTCGGACTGGAGGACACCATCGCCGCTATCAAAGCGGCTTTCCGCGAGGCGGAGAAAGAGCATCCCGAACTCAGGACGCTGAAGATAGGTGTAATGGGCTGCATCGTGAACGGTCCGGGCGAGATGGCGGATGCCGACTACGGTTACGTAGGCGCGGCACGCGGCAAGGTCAGCCTGTACAAAGGCAAAACCTGCATCCGCATGAATATCCCGCAGGAAGAAGCCGTGCAGACGCTGATTCAATTTATAATTGATAATTGACAATTGATAATTGACAGTTGATATTTGATAGGATGAATAGAGACGTTCGATATGATGTGATGCGTGTGGTAGCGATCGTGCTGGTTGTGCTGCAGCATGCGTGGTCTATTCCGCATCTGGATTCGCCGGAGTATGGTTGGCTGTGCTATGTCTATGGCGCATTGGTCAGTTGCGGTGTGCCGTTGTTCATTATGGTGTCGGGTGCGCTCAACCTGCGTCCGGCGGTCAGTGATTACGGGACGTTCTTCAAGAAACGCCTGACGCGTGTGCTGGTGCCGTTCGTGATATGGGCGACGGTTATCTTTGTGCTGACTGCCCTGACCGGCGGTTATGCTGAGGTGCACGGCTGGCAAGATGCATTGCGATGCTATCTGCCGTATCTGGCGACGAACCGGATTAACGCGTCGCACTGGTTCATCCATGTGCTGCTGATGCTGTACCTGATTACGCCTGTGCTGCAGCGTGCTTTGGCGGCAGGCGATGCGAGGAAGACAGCCGGGTATATTCTCTGTGTGGTGCTTGCGCTGGCTGTGTTGGCAAAGGTTTATCCGGAGCTGTACGTGCTGCGCTTCACGTCGGAGCTACTGATATACTTCGGATTGTATGTGGCGGGGTTTTACCTGTCGCAGTTCAGCGTAAATCGCACGGTCAATATTCTTGTCGGCAGTCTGGCTTTTGCCGGGTTGTATGTGAGCAATGTGATTCTTGCCCGTCCGGCATACCTGCTGGTGGCGTTGTCTGCCGCGGGGCTGTTCATGCTGATGCTCGGCATCGACAACAATCGTCGGCAATCGGCGAAAGAGCCTGTGGTTACAGTTCTCAGCCGCTATACATACTTCATTTACCTGATACATGTCCCGTTCGTGCACGCGCTGTATATGGTCATGGGTAATCCTTTGCCCTCCGGACAGGCATGGCTGAACCTGTTGTTGCCGCCGGTGGTTGCAGTTTGTGTGGTCGCAGTTACAGCGGCAGCCGGATGGTGCGTGGAGAAGCTGCTAAAGAAAAACGCCTTGTACCTGGGTGTGGCAGCAAGGCGTTAGTCAGTCGGTTAGTGGAAGCGTTACTGAGGCGTTGATGCTCCTGATTGGGCATCGACGTCTTTGTTTTCCGGGGATTGGTCAGATTCGTCTTCCAGATCAATGTGCACCTTGGCGACCTTGTTGATTTTGGCGAAAGCCGCCTGCAGATGCGGGATGTCGGTCTTTTCGGGGTCATAGACGATGGTGACTGTCTTGGCCTGCAGGTCACATTCCAGGTCTTTGACTCCACGCTCGAAAGCGATGTTCTTTTCAATCTTGGTGATACATCCTTCGCAATGGATATCCACGTCAAAAACGACTGTCTCACGTGCACCTTTTACCCAGATGGTCATGCTAAGCATGAGAGCGAAAAACAATGTTACGATATGTTTCATTTTTGCTGATTTTTGATGTTTGGAGATGCAAAAGTAGCGATTTTTTTCGATAAAAGCAAATATTTTTATAAAAATGTAAAAATTTCTTGCCAAATACTTGCAAGTTTGAAAAAAAATGCGTAACTTTGTACCGCTATTTAAGCATGGCTTAGATTGAATAGTAGTGATACCATAAAAAACAATTATACTGCTATGATACTAATTGCAGATTCCGGGTCAACGAAGACCCAGTGGTGTTTGCTCTCGGCTTCGGGGCAAATGTCCGAGTTCAGGATGGACGGTATCAATCCGTTTTATCAGACGGCCGATGCCATCAAGAACAGCGTTTCCAACCAACTTCTTCCTCAGATGGGTCAACTGCTTTGGGCAGGGAAGATTACGAATGTCTATTTCTACGGCGCCGGTTGTACGCCGGAGAAGTGTCCGCTTGTTCAGATGGCACTCAAAGCCGTGTTCAAGGATGCCGAAGTAGAAGTCTATTCCGACATGGTAGGTGCTGCGCGTGCGTTGCTCGGACGTAGCGAAGGCGTGGCTTGTATCTTAGGCACGGGGTCGAACTCCTGCCTGTACGACGGCGAGAAGTTCACGAAGAACGTGCCGGCGTTAGGTTTCATCCTCGGCGATGAGGGTTCCGGCGCAGTGTTAGGCAAGCGACTGGTGGCTGACCTGCTGAAGGACCAGTTGAACGATGAACTGAAAGAAATGTTCCTCAAGGAGTATAACCTGACGCAGGCGGACATTATCGACAAGGTTTATCGTCAGCCGTTCCCGAACAGGTTCCTTGCATCGCTGAGCAAGTTCTGCGCCGATCATATGGACAATCCGCTGATTTATGACCTGGTGTATGACCATTTTCAGACGTTTGTGACGCGAATCCTGAAGCAGTATCCGGCTGTGCCTGTGGGCTTTGTGGGCTCGATAGCGTACTACTACAAGCCTATACTGACCAAGGTGCTGGATGATAACCATATAGAGGTGGCGAATATCGTGCAGTCGCCGATGGAGGGATTGATTGCATATCATAAGAACGATGTAGTTCCAACAACGTAATACCATGTTTGTAAAGATAACAGAACAACCGTCGTTGCACGACGATTTGGATAAGAAGGAAGTGGGCGAACTGCTCACGGAAATGAACGAAGAGGACCAAAAGGTCGCTCTGGCCGTGAAGGCGGCTATCCCTCAGATAACGAAGCTGGTGGAAGGCATCGTGCCGCGGATGAAACGTGGCGGGCGAATCTTCTACATGGGTGCTGGTACTTCAGGCCGGTTAGGTGTATTGGACGCCTCGGAGATCCCTCCCACGTTTGGTATGCCTAACACGTATGTGATAGGGCTGATAGCCGGTGGCGACACGGCGTTGCGCAATCCTGTTGAGAAAGCCGAGGATGACCCGGACCGCGCTTGGCAGGAGCTGCTTGACCACAATATCACGACATTGGACACCGTGATTGGTGTAGCGGCTTCGGGCACAACACCTTACGTGATAGGCGCCTTGCGCGATGCCCGCAAGTTCGGCTGCCTGACGGCATCCATCAGCTGCAATCCCGATTCGCCGGTGGCTGCCGAAGCGGAGATACCGATTGAGGCAATCGTGGGACCGGAGTTCGTGACGGGCAGCACGCGCCTGAAATCCGGTACGGCGCAGAAGTTGATATGCAACATGATTACCACCACCACGATGATTAAGATGGGACGCGTGAAGGGCAACAAGATGGTGAACATGCAGCTGAGTAACAAGAAACTGGTGGATCGCGGCACGCGCATGCTGGTCGAGGAGCTCGGGCTGGAGTACGACAAGGCGCAGCATCTGCTGTTGTTGCATGGGAGCGTGAAGAAAGCGATGGACGCCTATAGGAGTTCAGAGGCGAAGTAATTCCGGACAAAATAGAAACACTAATACCAAATTATAACATGAAGAAATTGTATTTACTATCGGTACTGTTGCTGTTGCCGCTGTTGATGCAAGCCAGTATCACGGTGCGCGGCGTTGTGGCGCAGGCATCGGACGGTGAGCCGGTTATCGGCGCGTCGGTGCTTGAGGTCGGCACGTCCAACGGTACCATCACGGATTTCGACGGTGTGTACGAACTGACGGTGGGCGACAACGCCACGCTGGAAGTGAGTTACGTCGGATTGAAGACGAAGAAAGTGAAAGTGACCGGTGCACAGATGAACATCGTTCTGGACGAAGATGCCATTGCTGTGGAGGAGGTTGTCGTGACCGCCATGGGTATCGTGCAGGAGAAGAAACGTCTGAACTTCGCTGTGCAGAATCTTGACGGCGACAAGTTGAACGAAAACAAGAGTGCGAACTTCGTGAACTCGCTGCAAGGTAAGGTTGCCGGTATTCAGGTAACTACCGGTGGCGGTTCGCCTAACTCGGGCAGCCAGATTATTATCCGTGGTATCACCTCGGTTAACCCGAGTAAGTCCAATGAACCGTTGATGATTCTTGACGGTATGCCGTTCAATGGCACGCCGGCGGATATCAACCCGAGCGATATTGAGAATGTGACCATTCTGAAAGGTGCGGCAGCATCCGCGTTGTACGGACAGGACGCAGCCGGTGGTGTAATCATGGTTACCACCAAGAGCGGCGAGGCCGGCAAGATGCAAGTACACGCC